>JBBRYY010000021.1:0-39517 GCA_038237245.1 Gemmatimonadales bacterium
AAGGCGGTCATGAACGAGATCGCGCAAAACAAGAACGTCATCCTCTTCATCGATGAGCTGCACACGCTCGTCGGCGCAGGTGCTGCCGAGGGCGCGATCGACGCGAGCAACATGCTCAAGCCGGCGCTCGCGCGCGGGGAGCTGCAGTGCGTCGGTGCGTCCACGCTCAACGAGTACCGCAAATACATCGAGAAGGACGGCGCGCTCGAGCGCCGCTTTCAGACCGTCGTGGTCGATCCGCCCTCCGTCGACGAGACCGTCGAGATTCTCAAGGGGCTGCGCAAGAAGTACGAGGATCATCACCATGTGACGATCCCCGATTCGACGCTCGTGGCCGCGTCGAAGCTGTCGGAGCGCTACATCACCGACCGCTTCCTCCCGGACAAGGCGATCGATGTCATCGACGAGGCCGGCGCACGTGCGCGGCTGGCGGCGCAGGCGCCGCCGCCGGAAGTCGCGGAGCTCAAGGCGAAGCTCGAAGGCGTGAACGGCGAGAAGGAAGCCGCCGTACGCGATCAGAATTTCGAGAAGGCGGCGTCGCTGCGCGATCGCGAACGCGAGCTGCAGGGCGACATCCGCAAGAAGCAGGAAGAGTGGGAGAAGCACCGGCAGTCGTTCCGCCCCGTGCTCGGCGAAGAGGAGATCTCCTTCATCGTCAGTCGCTGGACGGGCATTCCAGTCATGCGGCTGCAGGAGGCGGAGAGCTCGCGCCTGTTACGCATGGAGGATGAGTTGCACGAGTCGGTGGTCGGCCAGGATGAGGCGATCAAGGCGCTCGCGCGGTCGATTCGCCGCAGTCGTGCCGGGCTCAAGGATCCGTCGCGTCCGATTGGCTCCTTCATCTTCTCGGGGCCCACGGGCGTCGGCAAGACGGAGCTCGCCCGCTCGCTCGCGAAGTTCCTCTTCGCGGATCCGTCGGCGCTCATCCGCGTCGACATGAGCGAGTATATGGAAAAATTCTCGGTGTCGCGGCTCATTGGCGCACCGCCGGGGTATGTCGGCTACGAAGATTCGGGAACGCTCACCAAGGCCGTGCGGCGCAAGCCGTACAGCGTGGTGCTCCTCGACGAGATCGAGAAGGCGCATCCCGATGTCTTCAACATCCTGCTGCAGGTGCTCGACGAAGGACATCTGACGGACAATTACGGCCGCGTCATTGACTTCAAGAACACCGTCGTCATCATGACGTCGAACGTCGGCGCGCGCGACATTACGAAGGGGAAGGGCCTGGGCTTCACCACGCCGGGCGAGAAGGAGAACTTCGTCCGGATTCAGGACAAGGTGAAGGAGGAGATCCAGCGCGTCTTCAATCCCGAGTTCCTGAACAGGCTCGATGACGTGATCGTGTTCCACCCGCTGGGCAAGGAGCACATCGCGCTGATCGTGTCGATTCTGATGAAGGAAGTGCAGAAGCGGCTGGGCGATGAGGAGATCTTCCTCAAGCTCACCGAGGCGGCGACGGACTTCCTGAGCACGCACGGCTACGACGAGAGCTTCGGCGCGCGGCCGCTCAAGAGGGCGATTCAGAAGTACATCGAAGATCCGCTGTCGGAGAAAATTCTGACGGGCGACTTCGCAAAGGGCGACGAGATCGAAGTCGATGTCGCCAGCGATGGAGCGAAGCTCGACTTTCGGGTGTTGACGAAGGCCACCTGATCGGGCGATCGCACGTAGCACTACCGGCCGAATGGCTCGCCTTATGGGTCATTCGGCCGTTTCATGTGTACATTACCCGGAATGTCCCGACTTTTTTTCCTTCCACTCGCGATCTCGCTCGCGAGCATGACGGCGCACGCACAGAGCACACCCTCTGGTTGCGTGCTCCCCGATTCGGTAGCGGTACGTGGCAACAAGCGCGTGACGACCGAAAAAATTCGCGCTGACGCCGGCCTTACCGCCGGCGACTCGCTGAACTATCGCGTCCTTCAGCGAACCCTTCGCAACCTCTTCGCGACGGGCGCCTTCGACGATGTGCAGGCCGGCTGCGAAGTCACCGGCAGCCACGCGATCCTGACCCTCACCGTCGTCGAGCGGCCACTGCTCAAGGGCTTCACGATCAAGGGCGCGAACGTGATCTCGGAGGGCACGCTCCGCGGCAAGGTCGAGATGCCGACGAACCGTGCGCTCAATCCCTCGGCGGTGCGCAACACCGTCCAGAAGTTCGACTCGATGTATCAGGCGAAGGGCTACTACCTCGCGAAGATCACTCCCGTTACCGACACCGCCGGCGGCGACGCACACCTGACCTTCAACATCGATGAGGGGCGCCACCTCGCGATCTCCGGCGTCGACATCGTGGGGAACAAGGAGCTCAAGGACAAGCAGGTCGTCGCCGCCATGAAGATCAAGCCGGAGGCCTTCTGGTTCTGGCGCAAGGGCGCCTTCGACGACGAGAAGTTCCAGGGCGACCTGAGCGAGCGCATCCCCAAGCTGTACGAGCAGCACGGTCTCATCGACGCGCAGGTCGTCAAGGACTCGCTCGTCGTCGATCACAGCAACGGGAAGGCGCTGCTGCGGGTGACGATGGATGAGGGCGTGCGCTATCGCGTCGGTACGATGGAGATCATCGGCAACCATCACTTCACGACCGACGAGTTGATGCGCTACTACCCGTTCCAGGCGCATGAGCAGACGATCACGCAGCGCCTCCGCGGAATGCTCGGCCACAAGGATGGCGATGTCGGCTCCTTCGATCAGAGCGCGTGGGTGGAGGCGACCACTGCGATCCGCAACGCGTACAGCAACGAAGGCTACATCTACGCGCAAATCCGCCCGGTGATGGACCGCTCGATGCGCGACTCGACTCCCGTCGTCAATCTCCGCTGGGAGATCGACGAGAAGACGCCGGCGACGATCAACCGCATCGAGATCCTCGGCAACGACTACACGAACGAAGCGTGCATCCGCGAGCAGCTCATCATCCTTCCGGGCGATGTGTTCAATCAGGATCGCCTCATTCGCAGCTATCAGAACATCCAGAATCTGAACTTCTTCGAGTCGCCGCTGCCGCCGCCGGACACGAAGCCCGCAAACGACAAGGGCGACGTCGACATCATCTTCCGGATGAAGGAGAAGCGCACCGGCAGCATCAACTTCGGCGCCTCGGTCGGGCAGGGGACGGGCGTCGGCGGCTTCATCGGGCTTACGCAGCCGAATCTGTTCGGCGCCTGCAAGAGCGCGTCGCTGCAGTGGCAGTTCGGTCAGTTCATCAACGACTTCCAGCTCAGCTATACGGATCCGTCGGTGAAGCAGACGCGGATCTCGGCGACGGTCACCGCCTACCACACCCAGTCGCGTTACACGATCGCCGATCTCGGGCAGAGTACGAGCTCGGGCGCGTCGCTGCAGTTCGGCTTTCCGGTGCGCGGCTCCCCGTTTACCCGCTTCTTCGTCTCCTACGGCGGTGAAGCCGTCAAGTTCAGCGGCGGCCTCGCCTCGCGCGACACGACCATCAACCAGTCGTATAACTTTCGTTCGACGCTCGGCTTCACGCTGACGCACGACAATCGAATCGATCTGCCGTTCGCTTCCGCCGGCTCCGAACGCACCATCACCGCACAGTTGAACGGTGGGCTGCTCGGCGGCACGGCAAGCTTCCAGCGCTACACCACCGAGCTGCGCAACTACACGACGCTGGGCACCATCGGCGGCAGTGCTCCAGGATCGCAGCCGATGAAGCTCGTGCTCGGCCTGACCGCACGCGCGGGCGCGGTGTTCGGAAACGACGGGCCGTTCTTCTTTTCGCAGAGCTTCGCGCTCGGTGGCACGCAGTACGGCGAATCGCTCCGCGGCTACGAGGAGTTCTCGATCACGCCGCAAGGTTACGTCAATCAGACCAACAGCAACGCGACGCGCACCTCGTTCGGAAACGCGTTCTTCACGTCGACGGTCGAGCTGGGACTTCGCTTCAACCAGATGCTGTACACGGATGTGTTCTACGACGCGGGCAACGTATGGAACAAGCCCAGCGAGTTCGACCCGACGCGGCTCTTCCGCGGCGTCGGTTTTGGTGTGGCGATCGTGACACCACTCGGTCCGCTGGGGCTCGATTACGCCTACGGACTCGATCGTGTCGATCAGTTTGGCAACAAGAAGCCCAAGTGGCAGTTACACTTCAAGCTCGGGCAACTCTTCTAATCGGAGCTACCATGCGTTCCTCTGTACGCGTCGCCACCGCTGTCGTGGCGCTCACTATTTCGATGGCCGGTCTCCTCGCCGCGCAAGGCACAGCGCCGAAGATCGTGTACGTGAACTCGCAGAAGATCATCGCGCAGGCCCCCGGCCGCGCCGAGGCGGAAGCGCAGTTCCAGAAGGAGATGGATCAGTACAAGGCCCAGGTCCAGCACATGGGCGACACGCTCCAGTCGCAGATCGCCGACTATCAGAAGAACCAGGCGACGATGACGGCCACGGCGAAAACCGCGAAGGAAAAGGATCTCACCGCGAAGCGGCAGGCGTACCAGCAGCGCGTGCAGGAGCTCGAGCAGACGGCGCAGCAGCGCGAGGCCGAGCTCGTTCGTCCGATCATGGAGCAGATCAACCGGATGATCGAGCAGATCCGCAGCGAGAATAACTACACGTTCATTCTCGATGCGGGCAGTCAGGCGGGGGTCGTCGTCGCTGCGGATTCGACACTCGACGTCACGGATCAGGTGATCAAGAAACTCCTCGCCGCTGGTCCGGTCGCCACGAAGGCCGCGCCGATGGCTGCGCCGTCCTCGACGACCACTCCTCGCTCGACGGGCGCTGCCCCGACCAAGCCGACCGGTGTGTCGCGTCCCAAGTCCACGCCTAACGACCGTTGAGCACAACGGTTCGAGCCTCGGGCAGCCTCGGTAGCGTGAGCGATTCCGCTCTCACCGCCGAGGCTGTCGCGCATCTCGTCGCAGGTGAGCTGCGTGGAGATGCCGGTGTGCGCGTCGTGCGCGTTGCAGCGCTCGACCGCGCGGCGCCGGATGATCTGAGCTTCTTCGCCAATCCGCGCTACGCCGAGGAGTTTGCGTCCTCGAAGGCGGGTGTCGTGCTCGTCTCGGCGGAGCTCGCCGATCATCCGGGGCCGCCATGCAGGATCGTCGTCGCCAAGCCGCAGGAGGCGATGCTCCTCGTGCTTCCCGCGCTCTATCCGGAGCCGCCTCGCGCGACGGGGATTCACCCCTCGGCGGTGATCGGCGCAGGAGCGCGGCTCGGACAGGACGTCGCGATCGGCGCGCACAGCGTCATCGGCGACGGTGTGGTGCTCGGCGACCGCGTCGTGATCGGCCCGCTCTGCGATGTCGGAAGGGGGGTCATGATCGGCGAGGATTCGCATCTCGTCAGCGGGGTGACGCTCTATCCCGGCACGATCCTCGGCGCGCGCGTGCGACTGCACGCTGGCGTGCGCGCGGGGAGCGACGGCTTCGGCTACGTGCCGACGCGCACGGGTGTGCAGAAGATCCCGCACGTCGGACGGTGCATTCTCGAGGACGATGTGGAGGTCGGTGCGAACTCGACCATCGATCGCGGCAGCATCGCGGATACGGTGATCGGCGCAGGATCGAAGCTCGACAATCTCGTGATGATCGCGCACAATGTTCGGCTGGGGCGCATGTGTCTGATCGCCGCGCAGTCGGGGATCGCGGGCTCGACGCGGCTCGGCGACGGCTGCATGATTGGCGGGCAGGTCGGCGTCACCGGGCATCTCGAGCTCGGCAACAACGTGAAGCTGGGAGCCGGATCGGGCGTCATGGCTGACATTCCGGATGGCGAGATGTGGAGCGGCGCGCCGGCGCGTCCGCAGCGCGAGTGGCTCAAGGCCACGTCGGCGTTCTACAAGCTCGCCGACCGCCTTCGCGAGATCGAGCGCCAACTGAACGAGAAGAAGTCGTGACCGCTCGCCGTCATTCCATCGGCGGCGCCATCTCGCTGCAGGGGATCGGGCTGCACCTCGGGCGCGACTGCACGCTGACCTTCCATCCGGCGTCGCCGGGTGCCGGAATCAGCTTCCGCCGCACCGATCTTCCGGGCGAGCCAACGGTGTATGCGCGCGCGGAGAACGCGGTGCTCACCGAACGCCACACGCAGCTCGGAGGCGGTGTCGAGGCCGTGCACACGGTGGAGCACGTGCTCTCTGCCATCGCCGCGCTCGAGATCGACGACATCCGCATCGACCTCGATGCCGCGGAGCCACCGATCCTCGACGGGAGCGCGCGACCATTTCACGATGCGTTGCTGATGGCCGGTATCGTCGAGGTGGCGGGCGAGGTCGAGTATCTCACGCTTCGCGCGCCGCTCACCCTGCGCGACGCCGGATCGACGTACACGGTCTCGCCGTCGCCGACGCTGTCGCTCGAGGTGACGATCGATTTTCCGCACCCGCTGATCGGGCGGCAGTCGTGCCAGCTTCCGGTCACCCCCGCGACTTTTGCTTCGGATCTGGCGGGGGCGCGCACCTTCGGCTTCCTTCGGGAGGCGGACGCGCTGCGCGCGAAGGGATTGATCCAGGGTGCGACGACGTCGAACACCGTGGTGCTCGACGATCACGGGCCCGTCGACACGGAGCTTCGCTGGTCCGACGAGTTCGTACGACACAAGGCGATGGACTTCATTGGCGATCTGGCACTCGCGGGAAAGCGCATCCGCGGACGGATCGTCGCCGATCGGCCGAGCCACCGGGGAACGGTGACGCTCGTCCGCGAAATGTTGAAACGTGCCGCAGAGGAGACGCGGATGAGTGGAACAGAGGACATCATCAAGCAGCTGCCCCATCGCTATCCCTTTCTGCTCGTGGATCGCATCCTCGAGCACGATCGGGGCAAGCGCATCGTGGGATTGAAGAACGTCACGATCAACGAGCCGTTTTTTCAGGGGCACTTCCCGGGGCACCCGGTGATGCCCGGCGTGCTCATCGTCGAGTGCATGGCGCAGGTGGGCGGGCTCATGATGCTCGGCGACTCGGAGGACGCGTCGCAGCTCGTCATGTACTTCACGTCGCTCGACAACGTGAAGTGGCGGAAGCCCGTAAAGCCGGGAGACCAGCTGCGCATCGAGGTCGAGATGGTTCAGCGGCGCGCGCGCATGTGCAAGCTCCACGGCGTCGCGCGCGTGGATGGCGAGATCGTGTGCGAGGCGGACATGGGTGCGATGGTGCGCGACAAGTGACCGTTCGCATCCACCCGACCGCGCTCGTGTCACCGGATGCGCAGATCGGCGAGGACGTCGACATCGGCGCCTTCGCCATCGTCGGTCCGGAGTGCGTGATCGGCGACGGATGCGTCATCAGCGCGCGCGCGACGATCGAAAGGCTCGCAACGCTCGGGGAGAGCGTGAAGGTGGGGAGCGGTGCGATCGTCGGTGGCGATCCGCAGGATCTCAAATTCCACGGCGAGCGCACGTTCGTCGAGATCGGCGATCGCACGGTGATCCGCGAGTTCGCGACGATCAATCGCGGCACTGCGGAATCGGAGCGGACGGTGGTGGGCACCGACTGCCTCATCATGTCCTACGTGCATCTCGCGCACGACTGTCATCTGGGCAACCACATCATCATCTCCAACGCCACGCAGGTCGCCGGGCACGTGCACGTGGAGGACCGAGTGATCATCTCGGGGCTCGTCGCGGTGCACCAGTTCGTCAAGGTCGGCGCGTATGCGTTCATCGGCGGGTCCTCGAAGATCACGCAGGATCTTCCGCCGTATCTCAAAGCGGCGGGGAATCCGGTGAAGATCTACGGGCTCAACTCCGTCGGGCTGCAGCGAGGCGGTTTTGATCCGGAGGTCGTGCGCGAGCTCAAGCGGGCGTATCGCCTCTTCTTTCGCTCGGAGCTCATCCTGTCGCGGGCAATGGAGCGCGCGCGCGAGGAGCTGCATCCGTACCCCGAGGTCGAGCATTTCCTGGCGTTCGTGTCGAAGAGTGAGCGCGGGCTCGCGGTATGACCGCGCTCCTCGCCGGAGCTCGTCGTGCGTGAGGTGCTGGTGGTCGCCGGTGAGGCTTCCGGCGACCTGCATGCCGCAGCGGTCGTAGCAGCGCTCAGGCGCCTCGCTCCCGAAGTCCCGATTGCCGCCGTCGGCGGAGCGCGCACCCACGCCGCCGGCGCCACTCTCATCGCTGACATCACCGCGCACGCGGTGATGGGCTTCGCGGGCGTCGTCAGACAAATCCCCTATCATCTCCATCTGCTCGGCCGCCTCAAGGCGCGGATGGCGACCGGCGGCGTCGGCCTCGTGATTCTCGTCGATTATCCGGGCTTCAATCTGCGCATCGCCGCCGTGGCGAAGGCCGCCGGTGTTCCGGTGCTCTATTTCATCACGCCCAAGGTGTGGGCGTGGCGTCCGGGCCGGCTGAAGGGGATGCGACGCACGATTGCGCGCGCGGCGGTGATCCTTCCGTTCGAAGAGTCGTATCTCCGGAAGCACGGCATCGCTGCGACGTACGTGGGAAATCCGCTGCTCGATGGCGCGCGCGATCTGCCGTCGCGCGCACGCGCGCGTGCGACGCTCGGCCTTTCCGACGATGTCCCCGTACTTGCGCTCTTCCCGGGAAGCCGGCGCGGCGAGCTCGCGCAGCACCTCGATGTGTTCACAGCCACCGCGTGCGAGCTGCAGCGGCGACGGCCATCGCTCCGTGTGATCGTCGGCGTTGCGCCGAACATGGTGCTCGACCCGGCGCGCGTGCCGTTCCAGCTGGTCGAAGGGGATTCGTACACGGTGTGGCGCGCGGCCGATGCGGCGCTCGTGAAGAGCGGGACATCGACGCTCGAGGCGGCGATCGCGGACACGCCGTTGATCGTCGCCTATCGAGTGGGGGCGCTGAACTACGCGATCGCGCGCCGCCTCATCCGGGGCATCTCGTACATCGGGCTCGTGAATCTCATCGTCGATCGCTGCGTCGCACCGGAGTTCATTCAGCACGCGATGCAGCCGCTCGCGATGGCGGATGCGCTCGAGCCGCTGCTGGTGCTCGGCTCACCCGCGCGCACCGCGATGCTCGCCGGGCTCGCCGACGTCCGCGCCGCGCTCGGAGCGCCCGGCGCGGCGGAGCATGTCGCGCGCATCGCGCTCGAGATGCTGGCGTGAGCGACGACCCCGCGCGCGCGCGACGAAAGGCGCGCCGCGCGCGCTGGGCCTCGGCGATCGCCGGCGCGGGCGTGCGCGTGCTCGCGCGCACCTGGCGCGTGCGCGAGGTGCACCAGTCGAAGGGCGACATCGTCCGGCAGCACGAGCACCCGGTCATCTTCTGCCTCTGGCACTCCGAGCTCCTCTGCCACATGTGGAATTTCCGTGCTCTCGGGATCGTCGTGCTGATCAGCGAGCACGGCGACGGCGAGATCGCGGCGCGCGCGGCGGAGTCGATGGGCTATCGCACGATTCGCGGATCGTCGCGGCGGAGCGCGGAGCGGGCGCTGCTGTCGCTCGCGCGAGAGGTGGAGGGAGGCGCGCACGTGGCCGTCACGCCGGATGGGCCGCGCGGCCCCGCGGAGAGCTTCGCTCCCGGCGCGCTGATCGCAGCGCAGCGGTCGGGCGCGCCGATCGTGCTGCTGCGCGCGGTGGTCGATCGCGCGTGGCGGCTGAGGAGCTGGGATCGATTCATCATCCCGAAGCCATTTGCGCGCGTCACGATCTACGTCGGCGATCCGCTGTTCGTACGCGCCGCCTCGTTGCGGGCGGCAGCGGGGGAGGGTCCGCGCTTTCAGGCGCTGATGCGCGCGCTTCCGGAGGCCGTCGATGGCTGAGCGATCGCCGGTGGCGTGGCTCTGGTGGAGCGACAGCGCGGGCGCGCGCGCCGCGCGCGCGGTGCTCGCGCCCGCATCGATGCTCTTCTCGCTCGTGGTCCGCGTGCGCAACGCACTTTACGACCGGCGCATCATGCGCGTGCACGCCCCTCGCATTCCAGCGCTGTCGGTGGGCAACCTGACCGTTGGCGGCACCGGGAAGACCCCCGTCTCATCGTGGCTGGCGACGACGCTCCAGTTACGCGGTGCGCGGCCGGCGATCGTGATGCGTGGCTACGGCGACGACGAGCCGCTCGTGCACGCGCGACTCACCCCCGACATTCCCGTGATCGTGAACGCGAATCGCCTCGAGGCGATCGAGCGCGCGGCAGCCGCGGACGCCGACATCGCGGTGCTCGACGATGGCTTTCAACATCGGCGCGTCTCGCGAGCTGCGGACGTCGTGCTGGTGGGCGCCGACGTGCCCGGTAGTGCGCTGCGACTGCTGCCCACGGGTCCGCTCCGAGAGCCGGTGACTGCGCTTCGGCGCGCGTCGCTGGTGATCATCACGCGAAAGGCGGCGACGCTCGACGATGCGCGCGCCGTCGCGGCGCACGTGCACACCGTCGCCCCCGCAGTCCCGACCGCCATCGTCCATCTGGCGCTGAGCGACATCCGCATCGGCGACGCACCGCCGGCACCGCTGGCGTCGATCGCGGGCTGCCGCGTGCTCGCCATCGCTGGAGTCGGCAACAGTGACGCCTTCGGCGAGCAGCTGCGCCAGGCCGGCGCGACCGTACGGATGAAAGCGTTTCCGGACCATCATCCATTCACCGAGGCCGATGCGCGGGCGCTCGCGCGTGACCTCGGGGCGGATGAAATCGCCCTTTGTACGCTCAAGGACGCGGTCAAGCTTCTGTCGCTCTGGCCTCGCGAAGCTCGGGCCATTGGCTATGTTTCCCAAGCCGTAATCGTCGAGGAGCACGAGGATGCAATCGATGCGATCCTCGATCTCGTGATCGACGCACGTCTCCGCCAACTCTGACCCCTCGGGTCTACGGTACTCCAATCGAATATGACTGCTGAATCCCGTCTCGCCACGCAGAAAGTGATCGGTCCGAACAAGGATACGTTCCTCAACGAGGACAATCCGTTCGAGGACATGATGTCGCGTTTCGATCGGGCCGCCGAGCTGCTCGACCTCGAGCCCGGTTTGTACAAGATCCTGCGAAGCCCGGAAAAGCAGATCATCGTCTCGATTCCGATTTTGCTCGACAACGGAGAAATCGAGGTGTTTACCGGCTACCGCGTGCTGCACAACACGTCGCGCGGACCGGCCAAGGGCGGTATTCGCTTCGACTTGAACGTCACGATTGATGAGGTGAAGGCGCTCGCGGCGTGGATGACTTGGAAGTGCGCGGTGGTCGACATTCCCTTCGGCGGCTCGAAGGGCGGCGTGATCTGCGACCCGTCGAAGCTGAGCGTCGGTGAGCTCGAGCGTCTGACGCGCCGCTACACCGCCGGGATCATCAATATTCTCGGACCGGATTCGGATGTACCGGCACCGGACGTCAATACGAACGAGCGCGTGATGGCGTGGGTGATGGACACGTATTCGATGCACGCGCGGCACACGGTCACGGCCTGCGTTACGGGGAAGCCCGTCGAAATGGGCGGATCGCTCGGCCGGCGCGAGGCGACGGGCCGCGGTGTGATGATGGTGACGCGCGCCGCACTCGCGCATCTCGGCATGCCGATCGCGGGCGCCACCGTCGCGGTGCAGGGATTTGGAAACGTGGGCTCCGTCACCGCCGATCTGCTGCGCAAGGAAGGGTGCCGCATCGTCGCCATCGGCGATCGCGGGGGCGCGGTGTACGACGCGAAGGGCATCGACGTCGACAAGGCGATCCAGCACGTCAAGAAGACCAAGTCGCTCGACGGTTTCGATGGCGGCGAGCGCATCTCCAACGAGGATCTCCTCACGCTCGATGTCGACGTGCTCGTCCCGGCGGCGCTCGAGAACGTGATCACCCGGAAGAACGCGGCGAACATCCGCGCGCGTATCATCTCCGAGGGCGCGAACGGGCCGACGACGGCGCCGGCGGATGCCATTCTCGAGGAAAAGGGGATCTTCGTCATCCCCGACATCCTCGCAAACGCGGGTGGTGTGACGGTCTCGTACTTCGAGTGGGTGCAGGATCGCGGCGGCTATTTCTGGACCGAGGAAGTCGTCAACCAGCGACTTGGCCAGATCATGGAGCGCAGCTTCGAGGCGGTGCTCGAGCTCTCGAAGCGCCACAAGGTGAACATGCGCACGGCGGCGTACATGCTGTCGATCTCGCGCGTGGCGACGGTGCACCGACTGCGTGGCATCTACGCCTGAGTCGTCCGGAGCGCCGTCGCGCACGCGCCGCGGCGGCGCGTGATGCGTGACGTCGCCGGGTGAAGTTCCGGATCGTCGCGGTGGGAAAGCCGCGCGCGCAGAATCTTGCCGCGGCGATTCAGGACTACGAGACGCGTGCAGCACGCTACTGGCCGCTGGAAGTCCGCGAAGTGCGGGAGGAGTCCGCGCGCGGCGCGTCGGCGGAGCAGGTGCGCGAGCGGGAAGGGGAGCGCCTGCTCGCCGCGGCGGGTGCGGGGGCGCTCGTCGTCGCCTGCGAGGGAGATGGCGACGCGCGGACGTCGGCCGACTTTGCGCTGTGGATGACCGCGGAGCGGGAACGTGCCGCACGCGATGTGGCGTTCATCATCGGCGGTGCACTCGGACTCTCCGCTGCCGTTCGCGCCGCGGCGTCGCAACGGCTCTCCTTTTCCCGATTCACACTTCCGCACGAGCTCGCGCGGTTGCTGCTGGCCGAGCAGCTCTATCGCGCCGGTACGATCGTGCGTGGCGAGCCCTATCACAAATGAGCTGTCGTCGTGCGTCGATGTCGTTCGGGAGAGGAGGCAGGTGAGCGAGCCCCGCGTCGTCACGCTCCCCTTCGGCGGGCCGCCGCTCGCGCGCGCGGGGATGGCGGGAGAGACGCCTCGCGCGTGGCTCGAGCCTGCGCCCGCGGGCGTGGCGGAGTGGACCGCGCGCGCGCGGGCAACAGTGGCGGATGCGAGCGTCGGCGAGTGGGCGAAGCAGCTGGCGCCCGCGTTCGCGGCAAGTGGAGCGGCGGCGGAGCGGCTGGCTCGGAGCGCGGGTGGGAAGGGGGTGGTGGTGACGACAGGGCAGCAGCCGGGATTGTTCGGCGGGCCGGTCTACACGTGGAGCAAGGCGTTGAGTGCGCTGGCGCTGGCGGACACGCTCGAGCGGGTGACGGGGATCGCGACGGCGCCGGTGTTCTGGGCGGCGACGTACGACGCTGATTTTCACGAGTCCAGCGCCAGTTATGTCATACTAAATGGCAATCTCCTGCATTTGCAACAGCCGCTCCCCGAGCATCCCCATCTCGCCATGCGCGACACGCCGCTCGGCGACGTTGCTCCGCTCATTCGTTCACTCGAGCTCGCGGGCGGATCGGCCGTCGCGCACCAGGCGCTCAACGCCGTGCGCGAGGCGTACGTCGCCGGCAACACGATCGGGCTCGCATACGTCCAGCTTCTCCGCACGATCCTCGAGCCACTCGGGATCGCGGTGCTCGACGCCGGCCACCCCGCGGTCCGCCGCGCGTCGCACGGCATTCTGCGACGCGCGCTCGATCGCGCGCCGGAGGTCGACGCCGCGCTCGCCGCGCGCGAACAGGAGCTCCGCGACGGGGGATTCGAGCCACCGGTCGCGCACGTGCGCGGACTCTCCACCGTCTTCCGCTACACCGATCGTGCGCGCGTCCGCATCCCGATCGCCGAGGCGAAGATGGTGGACGACGACGCGGAGCTTGAGGCTAACGTGCTTCTGCGTCCGGTCGCGGAGCGCGCGATTCTGCCCACCGTCGCGTACATGGGCGGCCCCGGCGAAGTGGCGTACTTCGCGCAGGCGACCGCCGTCGCGCAGGCGCTCCGCGTTGCGGTGCCAGTGATCGTGCCGCGATGGTCCGGGATGATCATCGAGCCGCACGTCGAACGGCTGCTCGCGCGCTATTCGCTGACGCCGGAGGAGCTGCGTGACCCGCACGCGGCAGAAGCGCATCTCGTCCGCGCGCGCATCTCGCCCGCCGTGCGCGACGCGCTCGCGCACTACGCCGCGGGCGCCGACGCGCTGAACGACGCGCTCCGCACCGCGCTCGCCTCCGACGGCAGCGCACCCCTCGTCCCCGACGCGGTGCTCGCTGGCGCGAAGCACAACGTCTCGCACCGCATCGAGCGCCTCGAGCGACGGGTGGTCGCCGCAGCGAAGCGGCGCGAGGCGACAACGATGCGCGACATCCAGATCGCGCGGACCTCGCTCTATCCGCTCGGCAAGCCGCAGGAGCGCGTGCTCAACTTCATTCCGATGCTCGCGCGTCACGGCGCGCCTTTGCTTGCGCAGATGCAGGCGCGCGCGGGCGAGCATGCCGCATCGATTCTCGCAGGTCAGGCGACACGCGCATCGGATGAGCGGCCCGCCGCCCCTCGCTAGCGCGCCGCCGCCCGCGCCGCGCGAGCGGTCGGGGCGTGCAGCGACGCTCGTCGCGACGGGGATCCTGTTCAGCAGGCTCGCGGGACTCGTGCGCCAGCACTTCCTGGCGCGCTATCTCGGTCTCAGCGATGGCGCCGACGCCTTCAACGCCGCCTTCCGCATTCCGAACTTCCTGCAGAATCTCTTCGGCGAAGGCGTCTTGTCCGCGTCCTTCATCCCAGTGTACGCGCGGCTGCGTGCGAACGGCGAAGAGGCGGAAGCGGCGCGAGTGGCGAGCGCGGTGCTCTCGCTACTCGCCATCGCGACCTCGATTCTGGTACTCCTCGGCATCGCTGCGACGCCGGTGCTCATCGCCGTCATCGCGCCGGGATTCACGGGCGCGAAGCGCGAGCTCACGATCACCCTCGTGCGCATCCTCTTTCCGGGCGCCGGGCTGCTCGTGCTCTCCGCCTGGTGCCTCGGCGTTCTCAATAGCCATCGCCGCTTCCTCATCTCGTATGCGGCGCCGATCGTCTGGAACATCGCCATCATCGTGGCGCTCCTCTGGCGCGGCGGTCGCGTAGCGGAATTCGATCTCGCGGTCGTGGCGGCGTGGGCGTCGGTGGTGGGCAGCGCGGCGCAGCTCCTCGTGCAGCTGCCGACGGTGCTTTCGGTGCTTCACCACTTCGACCTGACATGGGACACCGCCTCCGCGAATGTGCGCACGGTGGTTTCGAACTTCCTTCCGGTGTTCATCGGACGTGGTGTCGTGCAGATCAGCGGCTACATCGACGCCGTCATCGCGAGCCTTCTCGGCACCGGCGCGCTCGCGGCGCTCACGAACGCGCAGGCGTTGTACATGCTGCCGGTCAGTCTCTTCGGAATGAGCGTCTCGGCGGCGGAGCTGCCGGCGATGTCGAGCGCGGTCGGTGAGACGGCCGACGTCGCGGAGTATCTGCGATCGCGTCTGGACGAAGGGCTCCGCCGCATCGCCTTCCTCGTCATCCCGTCGGCGATGGCCTTCCTCGCGCTCGGCGACATTCTCGCCGGTGCGCTCTTCAAGTCCGGGCGATTCACGCAGGCCGATTCGGTGTACGTCTGGAGCATCCTTGCGGGCTCGGCGGTCGGGCTGCTCGCGTCGACGCTGGGCCGGCTGTACGCGTCGACGTATTACGCACTGCGCGACACGCGCACGCCGCTGCGCTACGCGATCGTGCGCGTCGTGCTGACGAGTGGGCTCGGGTATCTCTTCGCGATCCCGCTCCCAAAGCTGCTGGGTATTGATCCACACGCGGGCGTCGCGGGGCTCACGGCTTCAGCGGGCATCGCCGGCTGGGTGGAGTTCGTGCTATTGCGCCGCACGCTCAACGCGCGCATCGGCCGCACGGGGCTCGCAGCATCGCTCGTGGCGCGGCTCTGGCTCGCGGCCGCGCTGGCGGCAGCCGCGGCGTGGGGAGTGAAGGTGCTCGTCGGCCCGCGCCCGGCAATTCTACTCGCGCTACTCACGATCATCCCGTACGGCGTGGTGTATTTCGCGTCGACCGCCGCACTCGGCATCCCCGAAGTACGCACGATGCTGGAGCGCGTTACACGCCCATTTTCGCAGTCCCCGAAGCGCTAGTGGCGACGCGGCAGGAGCTCAACAACTGGTGAAACGATTGAACGGATGAACGGCACGGATTTAACGGAGCGGTCCCGTGTCGCAGTTATCCGTTGAATCCGTGCTTCTCTCCGTTCAATCGTATTTCAAAAGTCGGTGACTGAACGCTACCAGCGCATGTGACGGCGAATCCGGAATCACGCAACCACTCGCCGCCGCTATATTTGAGTCGTGACAAACGAGCCCGCAGAGCAAATCGCGCTCAAGCTTCCGCATCTCCCCGACTCGCCCGGCGTGTATCTCTTCAAGGACGCGGCGGGCGTGGTTTTGTACGTCGGGAAGGCGAAGCGGCTCCGGTCACGGGTGCGCAGCTACTTCAACGCCGATCCGCTCGCCAGCGCCAAGACCCGCGTGCTCGTCCGGCAGATCGTCGATGTCGAGACCATCGTGCTTCCCACGGAAGCGCATGCGCTCGTGCTGGAGGCGAATCTCATTAAGGAGTACAAGCCGCGCTTCAACATCGCGCTGCGCGACGACAAATCGTATCCGTACATCAAGGTCACGGTCGGCGAGCCGTTCCCGCGCGTCTACGTCACGCGCCGCCTCGTCGATGATGGGAGCCGGTACTTCGGTCCCTACACGGATGTCGGCGCGATGCGGCGCGCGCTCAACGTCGTCAAGCGGATCTTCACCGTGCGCTCGTGCCGCTACGACATGCCGAAGGAGATGCCGGAGCGCGCCTGTCTCGACTATCACATCGGGCGATGCAAGGCGCCGTGCATCCTGCTGCAGACGCAGGAAGACTATTGTGCGATGATCGACGAGGTGCTCCTCTATCTCGACGGCCGCACCGCGGAGGTCGTGAAGCGCGTACGCGCGCGCATGGACGAGGCGGCGCAGAACATGGATTTCGAGGGCGCCGCCGAACTGCGCGATGCGCTGCGGCACCTTCAGAAGCTCGAGGAGCCGACCGTCGTCGTCGAGGTCGAAGGCGGCGATCGCGATGTCCTCGGTTACGCGCGCGACGGGGAAGACGCCGTCGTCACGATGCTGCACATCCGCTCGGGCAAACTGCTCGCACGCGAGCATCAGTTCGTCGAGAACATCCACGACGAAGGCGATGATGTGGTGCTCGCCGCCTACATCGCGCGCACGTATATCCCACTCGCCGAGCACGCGCGCGAGCTGTTGCTCCCGTTCGACATCGCCGATCGCGAGCTCATCGAGCAGACGCTCCCGCGCACGCAGCTCTGGATGCCGCAGCGAGGGCCGCGCCGGCAGCTCATCGAGCTCGCCGACCAGAACGCGCGTCATCTGCTCGAGGAACAGAAGACATCGACATTCGAGACGGATGAGCGCGCGGTCGATCCCGTGTACGAGCTGCAGCGCGAGCTGTCGCTGCAGAGCGTCCCTCGCGCCATGATCTGCTTCGACATCTCGACGTCGCAGGGCACCGACACCGTGGCTTCGTGCGTCTGGTTCGAGAACGGACGGCCGAAGCGCGCGGAGTATCGGAAGTTCAAGATCGAATCGGTCGAGGGTGGCGTGCCCGATGACTTCGCGTCGATGCGCGAGGTGGTCACGCGCTACTTCACGCGGCGCCTCGACGAGCAGAAGCCGCTCCCCGATCTCGTGGTCGTCGACGGAGGGAAAGGGCAGCTGAGCTCCGCGCGCAAGGCGCTCGAAGCCATGAACCTCTCGCGGTTGCCGACGATCTCACTCGCGAAGCGCGACGAGGAGATCTTCTTCCCCGGCCGGAGCGAGTCGCTCCGCCTGTCGAAGCGATCGCCCGCGCTGCGGATGCTGCAGCGCATGCGCGATGAGGCGCACCGCTTCGCGATCACGTACAACCGGAAGCGGCGGTCGATGCGCACGGTCACATCCGAGCTGTTGAAGATTCGCGGCGTCGGCCCCGAGAAGCGTCGCGCGCTCCTCAATGCCTTCGGCAGTGTGCAGGGCGTGCGCGATGCGGGGGTGGACGCGATCGCGCAGCTCCCCGGCTTCAGCATGGCGAGCGCGCAGAAGCTCCTCACCGCGCTCCTGCCGCCGGGCGAGGTGACGCCCGGGGCGGAGATCGTGGAGCAAGGGCTGCCGACGCCGAGCGACGGCGAGTAGCTTTCTTTGTATGACACCAATCGCGATCATCGATCCGTTCTCCGGCATCGCCGGCGACATGATGCTCGGCGCGCTGCTCGACGTCGGCCTCGATCCCGAGTGGCTGCGCGCGCTCCCCGCGCGGCTCAAGCTCGATGGCGTCGAAGTTCGCATCCAGCGCGTGCTGCGCGCCGGTATCGCGTGCACGAAAGTCGACTTCGACATTCCGCCGCAGCCGCACGGTCGTCACATCAAGAAGATCCGTGAGATGGTCGCCGCTGCCGGCGTTCCGGATGCCGTGCGTGAGCGCGCCGACGCGGCGTTCACCTCGATCGCCGAGGCGGAGGGGGAGATCCACGGCGTCGGCCCGGAGAAGGTGCATCTGCACGAGGTCGGCGCCGTGGATGCGATTCTGGACGTCGTCGGCTCGGTGTGGGGGCTCGCGCTGCTCGGCGTCGACCGTGTGTATTGCGGTCCGATCGTCGTGGGCGACGGTACGGTGAAGGCGGCGCACGGAATTCTGCCGGTGCCCGCACCCGCGACGTTGAAGCTGCTCGAGGGACATGTCATCTGCCCGGGACCGGAGGGCGCGGGTGAGCTCGTGACGCCCACCGGAGCTGCGCTCGTGCGCGCGCTCTCGAGCGGGCCGGCGCCGGCGTCGTACACGCCGCTGCGCAGCGGCTACGGCGCCGGGACGAAGGAGTTCGCCAATCGCGCGAACGCGCTGCGCATCACCCTCGCGGAACCGGCGCTGCTGGATGGCGTCGCGGTCGAGACGCTCGTGCAGCTCGCGACCGACATCGACGACATGGATGGCGAGGCGCTCAGCGCACTATCCGATGTGCTGCGCGACGAAGGCGCGCTCGATGTCGTGCTGCTCGCGACGCAGATGAAAAAGGGACGCCCGGGCGTGCGCGTGGAGGTGCTCTGCGCGCAAGCGAGCGCGGATCGCGTCGAGCGGGCGCTGTTCGTGCACAGCAGCTCGATCGGAGTTCGTCGCTCGACTGTGGAGCGGCACGCGCTGCCGCGTGAGGAGTGGACGGTGCTGGTGCAGGGCGAGGCAGTGCGCATCAAGCGCGTCGCGCTTCCGGGCGGCGGCAGCCGCACGAAGGCCGAGTTCGACGATGTACGTCGTCTTGCGATGCGCCTGGGGCGCTCGCTGCGCGACGTGTCCGCGGAAGCGCTCGCGGCGACGGAACGGCTCGGGACATCGAGTGTACCTTCGCTGGCAGAGCAGGGAACGCCGGCGAGCAACCACTGAGGAGACGAGTAGATGATCCGCTGGAATACACGCATGGTGCACGCTTTCGCCGCGTCGGCGATCGTCGCGTCGCCGGTGCTCGCGCAGAAGCAGGACAAGCCCGCCGCGCCTGCCGCGACGTGCTCGATCAACACGAAGAAGCCCGACGATCTGAACTCCGCGAACAACGCGCTGACCGTCGCGCAGCTCGGCGGGCGTCCCGAGGATGTGCAGAAGAAGCTGAGGGGCGCGGTCACGTCGCTCACGGGGAACCCGTCCAAGTTCAAGGACAACCCGGCTGGGCACGACTACGTGCTCGGCCAGGCGCTCCTTCGCTGGGCCGCGCAGTTCCCCGATTCGCAGACCGTCAACAAGGGGAGCATCGGCTACGCCGAAGGGAAGGATCAGTCGGTCGATCTTTTCGCGGCGGCGGATACGCTCCTGAGCTCAGTGGAGAAATCCAACCCCGATTGCGCGGCCGAGATCCAGGCGACTCGCGTGGATGCGATGCGCCCGATCGCGATTCACCTCTCTGCACTGGTGAACACGGATAGTCTGCCGGCGCAGGAAGCGGCGCTCAAGCGCCTCACGGCGATCGATTCGAAGTCGGCGCTCAGCTTGTACTTCCAGGGGATGGTCGCACAGAACAAGAAGGATCCCGCAGTTGCCGCGGATCTCTTCGCGCGCGGGGCGACGCTCATGCCCGCGGAAATCGGTGCGGACAGCAACCTCAAGGCCGCCCTCGAGCTGGGGGCCGCACAGATGACGCGTGTGGCCGCATCGGGGAAGACTGGCGATGAGAAAAAGACCGGCATGCTCAAGGCGGCGGATCTCTACAAGAAGTTCCTCGCGGACTTCCCGAAGAGTCAGAGCGCTCCCGACGCACAGGCCGGGCTTTCGGCGGCGCTGAGCGCCTCCGGCGACACAAAGAGTGTCAGTGCGCTCTGGGACCAGATGCTCGCGAATCCGGCGGGCTACTCCGACGCGCAGCTCTACGACGCCGGAACGCAAGCGTTTACGATGAACCAGCCGGCGGCTGCGACCAAGCTCATGGACGTTGCGCAGAAGTCGAATCCATGGCTCCGCCCGGGCATGTACAATGCGGCGAACGTCTACTGGAAGGCGGGCGACTTCGATCGCATGCTCGCCACCTCCAAGAAGCTCACGGCGATGGACCCGAACAATCCAGACGAGTATCAGCTCCTCGCCCTCGCGTATCAGGGGAAGGCCAAGGCATCAAAAGATCCAAAGGTCGTCAAGGCGTACAACGATTCGTTGAACGTGGCCTTTGCGGCAAGCGAGAAGGTGAAGTCGAAGGTGACCTTCGAGCAGTTCGCGACGGGCTCCGGCAAGCCGACGCTCAAGGGTACGATCGAGAATATCGGGACGACGCCGCAGAAGGGGACGCTGAAGCTTCAGTTCGTCAATCTCAGCGGTGCTCCGCTCAGCACGCAGACGGTGGACTTCTCCCTCGCACCGAAGGAGAAGATGCCCTTCAACCTCACCGGCGAGGGGAACGGGATCGTCGGTTATAGATACGATCCGATTCCCTGATCTACACGGCTGCACTTGATCGAACGAAGTCCGTCGCGCAACTCGCGGCGGGCTTTTTTCGTTGCGCTACGATAGGTGAGCCTAAGTGTGCGAAGTATATGTTCTGCCTTGATTTCGGGCTTCTCATCTCCTAGGTTACATCATGTTCAAGGCCAGCCGTGTCCGGCGTTTCGAGCTTCGTTTCGCGCGCCGCGATCTCCGGTGGCCTTTCGTGCATCCGGCCATCGCCGCCGCGCGATGATCAAGGTCGCGCGCGTTCTTCCCGATACCGTCGCGTCCGAGCTCGGCATCCTTCCGGGTACCCTGCTCCAGGCAGTGAACGGCCGGAAGCTCGACGATTTTCTCGACTGGGAATTTTTGACGGCCGATGACGAGCTCGTCCTCGAGCTCTCCACGCCCGCTGGCGAGGAGCTCGTCTTCGAGATCGAGCGCCCGGAGGGGATGGCGATGGGAATCGTCCTCGAGCCGCCACGCGTGCGCCGCTGCGCCAACAAGTGCGAGTTCTGCTTCATCGAGGGGCTGCCGAAGGGGCTTCGTGCGCCGCTGTACGTGCGCGATGACGATTATCGACTGTCCTTCGCCTACGGCAACTTCGCGACGCTCTCGAATGTGAAGGAGAAGGACATCGCCCGCATCCTCGAGTATCGCCTGTCGCCGCTCTACATCTCGGTGCACGCGACTCCCTTCGAGGCACGGAAGATCCTGCTCAACAATCCGAAGGTTCCCGACATCATGCATCAGCTGTCGCGGCTGGCCGAGGGCGGGATCCAGTTCCACTGCCAGATGGTCATCGTCCCGGGGCTCAACGATGGCGCGATCCTCGAGCAGTCGATCGCCGATCTCTGGTCGCTCGGCGACGCCGTCCTCTCCACCGCGATCGTTCCCGTCGGGCTCACCCAGTTCTCGCATTTGTACACGGGCGAGTCGATGGACATCGAGCGCGCGAACGAGCTGATCGCGCACGTCGCGCGGTGGGAAGAGCGCGCCTTGCGCGAGCGCGGCGACCGCTGGGTGTTCGGCTCCGATGAGCTCTACATGCTCGCACGCCGCGAGCTGCCGGGCGCCGATCACTACGGCGACTTCGTCCAGATCGAGAATGGCATTGGCGCAGTCGCGTATTTGCGGAAGCGGGTCGCCGACGGTGCTCGGTCGCTCCCGCGCCACGATGGCCGGCGCATCGGGGTCGTCACCGGTACCGCGATGGGTGGCCGGATGATGAGCGAGTTGCTCGACCAGCTGCATGTGGCCACCGGAGCGCACTTCGAGCAGATCATCGCCGAGAACTCGCTCTTTGGGCCGACGACGACCGCGGCGGGGCTCCTCGTGGGCGCCGATCTCAGACGCGTGCTCGATGGCCGCGCCGATCTCGACCTCGCGCTCATCCCTGCGGAGACGATCAACGACGATGGGCTCTTTCTCGACGATCTTCCCTTCGCTGCACTGCGCGAGGAGCTTTCGATTCCGCTCGTCCCGTCCTACGACTTTCTCGACGTCCTGTCGAACGAAGACCTGAGCGACGCCGCGTCGCAGCTTCATACTGCGAGTGCCGCATGACCGAGTCCGGAAATATTCCCGTCGTCGCCATCGTTGGACGCCCGAACGTTGGCAAGTCGCAGCTCTTCAACCGGCTCGCCAGTAGCGACTCGGCCATCGTGAGCGAGGAAGCGGGAACCACGCGCGACCGGCACTTCGCGCGCGCCGAGTGGGGGGGGCGTGCCTTCTGGCTCGTCGATACCGGCGGGCTGACGGATGATCAGTCGGTGCCGATGGACGTCGAGATTCAGAAGCAGGTGATGCAGGCGATCGCCGAGGCGGATCTTTTGCTTCTGGTGGTCGACGCGAAAACCGGGCTGCACCCGCAGGACCAGCGCGTGGTTGAGCTGCTGCGCGATGCGCGGAAGCCGTGGCTGCTCGTCGCCAACAAGGTCGACGATCCGCGCTCCACCGACTTCTACGAGTTCTACAATCTCGGCGCAGGCGATCCGATTCCGGTGTCGGCGATCAACGGCAAGAACTCGGGCGATCTGCTCGACGAGGTGGTGGCGAGATTCCCGGAGAAGATGATCGAGGAGGAGGGGTCGCTGCGCGTCGCGGTGATCGGTCGTCCGAACGTCGGCAAGTCATCGCTGGTGAACAAGCTCCTCGGCGAGGAGCGTCTCGTCGTGAACTCGGAGGCGGGGACGACGCGCGACGCGATCGACACGCCAATGCAGTATCACGGGCAGACGCTCACCTTCGTCGACACGGCGGGACTGCGTCGCCAGTCGAAGATCGACGACGGCATCGAGTTCTATTCGTCGCTTCGCACGCGCCGCGCCATCGAGCGTGCGCAGGTATGCGTGCTGATGCTGGACGCCGTCGTCGGGCTCGAGAACCAGGATCTCAAGATCGCGACGCTCGCGTGGGAGAATGGCTGCGGGTTGATCATCGTCGTGAACAAGTGGGACATCAAGGAAGAGAAGACCGACAAGTCGGCGCAGAAGTTCCAGAAAGAGGCCGGCGAGAAGGCGCCCTTTCTCAAGTTCGTGCCGTTCATCTTCACGTCGGCGCTCACGGGCCAGCGGGTGACGAAGGTGCTCGAGAGCGTGCTGCTCGTGGATGCGGAGCGAAAGAAGCGCATCTCGACCGCGCAGGTGAATACGACGCTCGGCGAGCTCACAGCACGACTACAGCCGCCGCAGGCCGCGGGACGCGAGGTGAAGTTGCTGTACGCCACGCAGGTCGAGATCGAGCCGCCGACGATCGCGGTTTTCGGGAATCATCCCGACCTCGTACCGGAGCACTACGTGCGCTACCTGCACAACGGCTTCCGCGAGGCGTGGGGCTTCAATGGCAGCCCGCTGCGCATCCTCTTGCGGAGCCGCGCCGCGTAAATGATGCCTCTTGCGGGATTGCTGATCTCGTACGTTGCCGGCTCGATTCCATTCGCGTATCTCGCGGGGAAGCTCTTCAGGGGAATCGATCTTCGCGAGCACGGCTCCGGCAATCTCGGGGCGACCAACGTCTTCCGCGTGATGGGATGGAAGATCGCGAGCGTGGTAATGCTGCTCGACATGGCGAAGGGCGCGCTTCCCGTGCTCCTGCTGCCGCCGCGGTTCGCACCGTCGAATCCGGTGCTGTGGGCAATCGCCTTCGGAGTCGCGGCGATCCTCGGGCACGTGAAGTCCATCTTCCTGCTGCTGCGAGGCGGAGGGAAGGGAGTCGCCACCGCCGGCGGCGTCTTTCTCGCGCTCGCGCCGCTGCCATCGCTGATCTCGCTGTCGGTGTTCGCACTCGTGCTCTGGCTCTCCGGGTACGTCTCGCTGGCATCGCTGACGAGCGCCGTGGTGCTCACGATCGCGGTGATGATCGTGTATGGCTGGACTTCACCGATCGCGATCGCGTGTGCTGCGATCACGATGTTCGTGTTCTGGACGCACCGCGCGAACATCGGACGGCTCAAGCGCGGTGAAGAGAACCGCTTCCGTCGCGCAAGGCCGGCAACCTGATGCGATGCGCTGTGATTGGTGCCGGTGCGTGGGGAACCGCGCTCGCCGATCTGCTCGCGCGGAACGGCCACGGCGTCGCGCTGTGGGCGCGCGAGCCAGAAGTCGTCGCGGCCGTGAACACATCGCACGAGAACACGAGCTTCCTCGCGGGCGCGCGACTCCACGACGGCGTGGTCGCGTATGCGGATCTCGCCAGTGCGTGCAGCGGCGCGGCGCTCGTCCTCTTCGCGACGCCGTCGCACGTGCTCCGCAGCATCGCGCGCACGGCGATGACAGCGATCGGTGCCGACGCGACCGTCGTCGTCGCCACGAAGGGAATCGAGCGCGAGACCCTCGCGGTGATGAGTGACATCCTCGCCGAGCAGTATCCGCGTCACGCGATCGTCGCGCTGTCAGGGCCGAGCTTCGCCGCCGAGGTCGTCGCGCGCCAGCCGACGGCCGTCGTCGCGGCGTCCGCGAACGCCGAGGCCGCCGCGATGGTCCAGCGCGCGCTCTCGGGTGATGAGTTCCGCGTCTACACGCACGACGATGTCATGGGGGTCGAGCTTGGAGGCGCGCTCAAGAACGTCATCGCGGTGGCGACGGGGATCGCCGAGGGGCTCGGGATGGGCTTCAACGCGCGCGCCGCGCTCATCACGCGCGGGCTCGCCGAGATGACGCGGCTCGGCGTGAAGATGGGCGCGTCGCCGCTCACGTTCGCCGGCCTCGCCGGGATGGGCGACCTCGTGCTCACGTGCACCGGTGCGCTCAGCCGCAACCGCTCGCTCGGCGTCGAGATCGCGAGCGGCGTGTCGCTCGACGAGGCGCTGGCAGTGCGGCACACGGTAGCCGAGGGAGTGATGACGACTCACAGCGCGCGCGCGCTCGCGGCTCGAGAGGCAATCGAGATGCCGATCGTCGATGCGGTCTACAGGATACTCTTCGAGCATCAACCACCTCGTGCCGCCATCGGTGAGCTGATGCGGCGCGAGCTTCGAGCGGAGGGAGACTCATGAGCGCGGAGCCTGTGCAGGAGTTCTTCTCGATCGGGGAAGTGTGCGAGCTGACGGGACTCAAGCCGCACGTGCTTCGATACTGGGAGAGCCAGTTCAAGTTCCTCAACCCGGCGAAGAATCGCTCGGGGAATCGTGTGTACCAGCGGCGCGAGGTGGAGCTCGTGGTGCTCGTGAAGCACCTGCTCTACATCGAGAAGTACACGATCGACGGCGCGCGCCAGAAGGTCGACGAGCACCGCAAGAAGGGGCAGCTCAAGCCGAGCGCGCGCAAGGCGCTCGATGTGCACACGCTCGCCTCCATCGAGCAGGAGCTCGCCGAGGTCCTGAACATCCTCGGCGGAGATTCTCCTCGATCGTGAGCGACGTCGCCTGCGTCATCCCGGCGTTCGATGCGGCAAGGACGCTCGCGTCGGTCGCGAGCGGGCTCCGGGCATCGCTGCCGAACGCGATGCTCATCGTCGTCGACGATGGGTCATCCGATCACACGTACGATGTGGCGCAGGTGAGCTGCGACCGCGTCGTGCGCCTCGATGTGAACCACGGCAAGGGCGCGGCGCTTCGTGCGGGCTTCGTGGTCGCGCTCGATGCGCATGTGGCATCGGTGATCACCATCGATGCGGATGGCCAGCATGATCCGGCGCGCGCCCCCGAGCTGCTCGCCGCGCTCGCGGATGCGGATGTCGTGATCGGAGCGCGCGATCGTACGCGCGGCGTCATGCCGATGGGGCGGCGCGTCACCAACGCGCTCGCCAGTGCGGTGGTGGGGGCGATCGTCGGCGTGCCGGTGCCCGACGCGCAGTCGGGGTATCGCGCGATGCGGCGCGAAGTGCTCGAGGCCACTCGCGCGACCGGTGATCGCTACGAGTACGAGACGGAGCTGCTGATCGATGCCGTGCGCCGGGGCTTTCGCATTGCGAGCGTCGAGGTACCGACCACCTACGGTGCGCCAAGCCACTTCCGCGCGTGGGATGACTCGCTGCGCGTGGTGCGCACGATCTGGCGCCATCGCTCGCGCGGGCCGGTCTGATGCTCTTCCTCTGCAGCAACGACGATGGGATTCTTGCGCACGGCCTCGATTGCCTGGTGAAATCGGCCGAAATGCTCGGCGACGTGACGGTGTGTGCGCCGGATCGCGAGCAGAGCGCGACGAGCCACTCGCTCACGCTGCATCATCCGATTCGTCCCGTCGCGCGCGGCGAGAAGCGGTGGCAGGTGGACGGTACGCCCACGGATTGCGTGATGCTCGCGATCTCGGCGCTAATGCCGACGCGCCCGGACTTCGTGCTGAGCGGGATCAATCACGGGCAGAACATGGGTGAGGACGTGCTCTACTCCGGCACCGTCGCCGCCGCGATGGAGGGCGTCTCGCTCGGAGTTCCTTCGATCGCGCTCTCGTTCGCGGGCGGCGAGCTCATGGCGGACCCCGGTCTGCTGACCGACCAGATCCCGGCGGTCGCCGCGCTGCTGAGGCATCTCACTGCCCTCAAGATGCCGAGTGATACGCTGCTCAACGTCAACATGCCGCCGAGCCCCGCGAAGGACATCAAGGGCGTGCGTCTCACGCGTCTGGGACGCCGTGTGTATTCGGACTCGTTGATGAAGTTGCAGGATCCGCGGAAGCGCGAGATCTACTGGATCGGCGGCGGCTCCGCGTCGTGGAGCGGCGCTGCGGATTCGGATTTCCGCGCGGTGGCGGATGGCTACATCTCGGTCACGCCGCTCACGCTCGATCTCACGCATCTGAAGATGCTCGACGAGGCGAAGCTCTGGTGGTCGGAGCCATGAGCGGCGAGCAGCCCGGCGGCCGCAGGAGGCTCGTGGAGGCACTGCAGGAGCGAGGCGTGCGCGATCTCTCGGTGTTGCGCGCTTTCGATCTCACGCCGCGCCACCTCTTCGTGCCGACCGCGATGCGGCATCGCGCGTACGAGGACAGTGCGCTGCCGATCGGCAATGGGCAGACGATCTCGCAGCCGAGCACGCACGCGCAGTATCTCGAGCTGCTCGCGCTGACGGGGAAGGAGCGCGTGCTCGAGATCGGCACAGGCTCCGGTTATCAGACGGTGCTGCTCTCGCATCTCGCGGCGCAGGTGTTCTCGATCGAGCGCGTGGGCGCGCTCGTGACGCAGGCGCGCGATGCGATTCGCGCGGCCGGCGCGTCCAACGTCTCGCTCCTCAGCGGCGACGGCACCCTCGGCTGGCGCGACTACTCCCCCTACGATGCGATCCTCGTCACGGCGGGGTCGCCCACGGTGCCGACCCCCCTCGCGGAGCAGTTGGCGGAAGGGGGGCGCATGCTCATCCCGATCGGCGACAGGGAGGAGCAGGTACTGACGCTGTTCACGAAGCGCGGAGAAACGTTGGAGCGGCGTGACATTGGACCGGCGAGATTCGTCCCGCTCATAGGGAAGTACGGCTGGCCTTCCTGAGGGGAGCCCGTCAGCTTCATTTATCATGTATCGTACGCAGGCGCTGAGCTTTACCGACTAATTGCGCCCCCAGGAGTGCTGATGGAAGACAGCCCGGAAGACCTCCCCAAGCAGCCCCCGCGCCGCACCGCTGCCAAGCCCTTCTTCTCGCCGCGTCCGAACTCGGGCGAGGGAACGACCGGCCCGCTCGAGCTGAGCCGTCGTCGCGCGGCGCAACTCTTTACGCCGCCAAGCTCCGCGTCCGCCACCCCCGTCGCGGATCGCGCGCCGGAGCTCGAGGTCGAGCAGGCGCCGGAGGTCGTTCAGGTCCCCAGCTCCAGCGCTGCCGACGGCTCGGCGCAGATGGCGGCTGACGCGACCGCAGCCGACATCGAGAAGGAGCCCGACTTCGAAGGCGATTGGACCCCGGCGCCGCTGCTGCTCCCGGAGCAGACGCTCGACGCCGAGTCGCTGCTCGCGAGCAGAGACGCCGAGGATGACGACCGCCTCGTGGTCGAGCAGTTCGAGCATGAGGAAATCGAGCTCACCGCCGCGACCCCTGACCTGACGGACGAGCAGTCGATCGAGGTGATCGCTTACGACGATGCGAATAGTCTGTTGAAGTCGGCGTCCCCCGATGGCGAAAATCCCGCGATCGATGGGCTTCGGCTCGAGTCCACCGAGTTCTCCTTCGATCAGGCGGCGCACCGGCCGCGACTCAATGTCGACAGCTTCTGGGCGAGCGAGCCCTTCGCGGCCACCGACGCGCATGCGACTCCCGCGCAGCCTGCGGAGCCGGTGGCCGACGAGACCGAGTCGACGATCGACGGGGAAACCGCTGGTGAGAATGAGGCCGAGCTCGCGATGGAGAGCGTCGGTACCGACCCTTCGATCGACGAACAGCCGTTCGAGTGGGCCGACGATCCGTCGACCACGATCTCGCACGCGCAGGGAGCGCTCGAGCCCGAGCCGGAGCACGATCCCGTGCCCGTTCACGCGCGCGCTCCGGAGCCCGTGATCGCGGACATCGCGCCGCCGTGGATGAGTCGCCTCACTCCTGCGAGCACGCAGTCGCTCGAGGAGCTGAAGGAATCGGAGCCGTGGGATCTCACCCCCGCGCGCGGGCAGGAGGAGATTCCGGAGATCGCTGCTGCGCCGGAGCCGGTCGTCGCCGCGGCCGCAAGCCACGATGTTGCCGACGCGCTCGAGCGCATTGCGGCGCGCGTGCGCGATGGCGCGATCGATGTGGCGAGTGGAACGGATCTCAGCGACGAGGCGGCGTTGTCCGCGGTGCTTACCGCGCTGCTGAAATCGCGGCGTTGAATCCCGTGTTCGCGCACGTCGAGGTGACGGGCCGCGTGCAGGGAGTCGGCTATCGCGAGTTCACGCGCATGATTGCGCAGCGCCTCGGCATCGCCGGCTGGGTGCGGAACCGCGACGACGGAGCCGTGGAGCTCGCGGCCGCGGGGAATCCGAGTCAGATCGAGACGCTGCTCGCGGCCGTGCGCCGCGGACCATCCGGCGGCAACGTGCAGGAGGTTCGCACGCTCCCCGTCGACGAAAAAGAGATCATGCCAAAACCCTTCGTCATTCGCCGGTGAGAACGTGACCACAACCGCAACCGCGGAGCTCGACCAGCTTCTTCGTCCACTGATCCGCGAGATCCCGAACTTTCCCAAGCCCGGGATCGATTTCAAGGACATCACGCCACTCCTCGCCGACGCGCACGCCTTCCGTCGCGCGACCGAGGGGATGGCAGCGCCGTTCGCGGGCGACCGGATCACGCATGTGGTGGGGGTGGAGAGTCGCGGCTTCATCCTCGCGGCGCCGATCGCGCAGCAGCTCGGCGCCGGCTTCATCCCCGTGCGGAAACCCGGCAAGCTGCCGCACACGGTAGAGCGCATCGACTACTCGCTCGAGTATGGAACAGACGCGCTCGAGATGCACCGCGATACGCTGCAGTGGGGTCACCGCGTGCTCATCGTCGACGATGTGCTGGCGACCGGTGGGACGCTCAAGGCGACGTGCGAGCTCATCGAGCTCTTCGGCGCGGAGCTCATCGGCTGTAGCGTGCTCCTTGCGCTCGGCGATCTGCCGGGACTCACCGCGATGCGCCACCGCAGGGTGCATTCGCTGCTGCGCTACTGATCGCGCTCGAGCGGTCGCCCTGTAACACGCTGCTCGGCGGCGCTACCTTCTGTACGCCGACATGCGAATCCTGACGATCACGCACAACTATCCGCGGTGGGACGGCGACAGGGCAGGGGCCTTCGTCGCGATGCTCGCCGCCGAGACTGTGCGACTGGGCCACACCGTGCGCGTGGTCGCGCCGCACGCACCGGGCGCGGAGTCGCGCGAGATTCAGCACGGCGTGAAGGTCGTGCGCGCGCGCTACGGCCCGGATGCGCTCGAGCGCGTGGGCTACACCGGCGCGCTGCGTCAACCGCTGCGTGCGACGCTCCTCGCGCCGCTGATGCTTCCGCCGTTCATCGCGCGGCACTGGTCCGTTGCGGCGGCGGAGGCGGAGAAGTTCGATCCGCACGTCGTGCACGCGCACTGGTGGATGCCCGGTGGATGGATCGCGAGCCGGCTCGGGCTTCCGTACGTCGTGACCTGTCACGGCACCGATGTGCGGCTGCTCGAGAAGTCGTACTGGCGCGCGCTCGCAGCGCCGGTGATGAAGCGCGCGGCCGCGATCACGACGGTCTCCGAATTTCTCGCGACGGACATCCGGCGATTCATGCCGAGCGTCGCGAACAAGGTTTCGGTCACGCCGATGCCGCTGGACATCGGACGCTTCGCGGCGGGCGCGACATCGGCGAAGGTGTCGCCGCCACGGGTGTTGTTCGCAGGGAATCTCATCGCGTCGAAGGGAGTCGATGTGCTCATCGACGCGATCGCCCTGCTGCGCGATCAGGGCGTGCAGTGCCAGCTGCGGATCATCGGCGCGGGGCCCGAGGAAGCACGGCTCCATGCGCTGTCCGCGCAGCGGGCGCTTGGCGATGCGGTGACGTGGTCGCCGTTCATCTCGCAGCACGAGCTGCCCGCCGAATACGGCGAGGCGACGGTCACCGCGCTCGTCTCGCGCGGGCAGGCGGAGGGGCTCGGCCTCGTGCTCGCCGAGGCGCTGCTCGCGGGGAGCGCGGTGGTGGGAACGGCGGCGGGGGGCATTCCGGAGGTGGTCGTCGACGAGCAGACAGGGCTCATCGCGCTCGACGGCGACGCGCCGGATCTCGCGCGCCAGATCGATCGCTTGCTCGCGGACAAGGATCTGCGTGCGCGGACGGTAGAAGCGGGGCGCGCGCGCATCCGGGCGCAGCACGCGCCGGTGGCGGCGGCAGAGCGGGTGATCGCGATCTACAAACAGATCGCGAGGGTGGTAGCGAACCCAGGGTCCGTCACGTAGCTATCGCGCATGAGCCTCTCGTGCAAACTGCTCGGCCCGAACGATGTACTCCTTCTCGAACATCTCGCCCGCAACGATCCCGCATTCGACCTCGACGGCCGTGGTGAGCCGCTGGAGCCACTCTCACCCCAGGCAGCGCAGCGCTTTCTCGCGGACCCCGCAGTGCTGTTCTGGGTGGCGCGAGATGGTGAGGACATCGCGGGCTTTCTGTATTGTCTGCTGGTTCCGCTGCGCTCGAGCGACGAGCAGGAGCTGCTGCTCTACGAGATCGGCGTGCGCAGCGAGTGGCGCAGAAAGCGTGTTGGACGATTGCTGCTCGATCACATGGAAGGATGGATGCGCACGAATGGTGTGCGCGAGGTGTGGGTGTGCGCGGACAATCCGGCGGCGGTGGAGTTCTACCGTGCGTGCGAGTTCAGCGCGGCGGGGGATCAGCCGGTGTATATGACGCGTCGGGTGCGGTAAGGGGATCAGATGAACGATTTACTCGATCAGCTCGAAGTATTGCTAGCCTCGAAGCAGTACTAGCTCTCGCTCAATGATGCTCTCAATATCGACCTTCGGCGGTTCTGTCTGGAGGCTTTACAGGGTGCAAGGAAGTGGCTTGCTTCGGTAGCAGGAACTGAACGGTTCGAGAGCACTGTTGAGAAGTTTGTCAGCCGGTATTCTGCCGGATTGAATCCATACATCGTTGGTGTTCCAGTGATCGCATAGAGTAGCGCCCGGCTACCGAACACGCCTTTTCAGCAAACGAATGCGCCCGGCATTATCAATTGATCAGGTACTCGTCAGGAGCGTTCGCCGCTGAACGCCAGCACATTAGCCAGACAACAAAACGATTCGCCTCGGGGACACGACGTAGGAAGTCGCCCAACCTCCCGTCAGCGCATCTTTGCAAACCTCACACCCGGGAGAACAGGTGGAATTCTACACCTCATCACAGAAGGCGCTTCAAGCCGAATTCGACAGCAGCCGGCTTGCCGAGCGAGTGCACGATCTGATCGTAACGGATGAAATCGATCCCGCAGTACAGCAGCCGTTCATCGAGTCTCGTGACTTTTTCTTCCTGGCCTCGGTGAATGCGCAAGGTGAGCCAACGGTGTCCTACAAGGGTGGAGGAGTCGGGCTGGTGACGGTGGTGGACGCAAAGACCCTGGCGTTTCCAAGCTATGACGGGAACGGCATGTTTTTATCGATGGGCAACATCACGGAGACGGCCAAGATCGGGATGCTCTTTATTGACTTCGAAACCCCCAACCGGCTGCGTGTGCAGGCCACGGCAGCGATCAGCCTAGATGATCCGCTCATGGCCAAATATCCCGGTGCGCAATTCATCGTGCGTGCGGAGATCGCGAACGTATTCGTGAATTGCGCTCGGTATATCCACAAGCACAAGCGAGTGTCCACTTCTCCGTACGTGCCCAACGCCACCGGAGCCGCACCGATCCCGTCGTGGAAGCGGATCGATGCCGTCCAGGACGCGCTCCCTCCGAACGACGCGAGTCGGGCACTGGGTGCGGGAGGAGTGATCACCATAGAGGAGTACGGTGAGAAGCTTGCCGCCGGTGAGTCCTGACCGGAGCCGGGCCTGACCTCCGCCATCGTGCCAGAATGGTCCTCGACGTTTGAGATAGCAACTTTGAAGTGCAACACTCTGCTGCCGAATTGCGGCCGTTCAGTGGTGTATGCTCTAGTTGGGTTCCGCCAACGACGGCGGCCTCGTTAACGCCGCTCGGGACGAATGGCAATTCGGCGACCATCGCGTTTGCGATGGGCTCGACATGAGCTCAACGATGGCCCTCCTCGCCGAGCAGCGACAGCACCCGGCGCTCCGGGTCGAAGGTGATGATCGTTACGCCACGGGGTGCGAGCGACACGATGGTGTCGAGCACGAGGCGCGGTGGGATCGCGGAACGTGCGCGCCGCGCGTGCTCTTCGGCCTCGCGCTCGGCTCGCCCCGCAAATATCCCGGAATCATCGGCGGCAGAAACCACGGGCGCGAACGCGCCCGCGTCGTCGTCGGTTTTTTCCCGCCGAGTAAGCGTGACGCGAAGTCGGTGCGTACCAGGCAAGAGGTCGAAGTCGCGCAAGAGATACATTGGTCGATCGTGGCGGAGTCCGGCGCCGCGCACGATGGCCTCCCCGACACGCCGTCCATCACTCTCGACGCTCAGCGCATAGGTCGCGGACCGACCGTCGCATTGGACGCGTTCGCGCATGTGCTCCTCCCGGCTCGCGAGTTCCTCTGCCGATAGCGGTCGGCACACTTCGATCCGCTCGGGCCGTGCGCTCCACGAGAGGCGGAGCCGCGCTGAATCGGTGCGATGGTAGCTCATCGGAACGGCGGACGCCCACGCCATGCCGACGAGCGCGGCGGCTGTTGCGACGCCCGCCACCACTCCGCGCGCGAGCGTCGCAGCGCGGATCACGACGGTACCTCGTCGAGTGGAATCGGATCACAGACGAGCTCCGGGACGGCGTCCGAAGCGCGGACGGGTTGAACCAACAACGCCAGGTCACGCTCGAACGCCTCACATGCTGCGATCGTGCCGCGAAGGTCGCCCGGCGCGAGCGTGGCGATACGCACGCGCCGCCGATCCACCCGAGGCTGGAGCTCGGCTTCGCGATCGTTGTACAGACGCTCGCTGAGCCACTTCGGGCCTTCACGACTCACGCAGTCCCGAGGTGGGCACCCGCACACGAGCACGCCCGGCGCGCCCTCGCGCACGAATCGCTCGATGACCGACGAGTGGAGATTGCCGACGCACGAGACCATGTGCACGTACGCGCCGCGCTCCCGCAGTCGCGCGATGTGCGATGCCGGCGCCTGCGCGCAACACACCGCGACGAGCGGCGTGCGCACCGAGTGACCAAGTACGGGAAGCACGTCGTCTCGCAGCGCCGCGAGTTGATCTCGTCCGGTGCGACCCGGGGGTCCGACGCCCATCGGCGGGCACGATCCGGCGCAGATGCCGCAGCTCACGCAAAGCGCCGGATTGACGAGCGCCACCAGTGTCGGTCGGTCATCGTCTCGCTCGACCATCGTGATGGCTTCCCACGGACAGTCCTGCGGGCACTGATTGCATCCCGTGCATAGTCGCGGATCGACCACGCTCGGCGCCAAACTCGCTACCCGCGGCCGGCGCGTCCACCGCGGGACGAGGAACAGTGCGAGCGTACCTGTGAGCGTAATAGCCCACGCCGCCCCTGGAGTCAGGCGCTCTGAGAGTGGCAGCCACCACGCCACCACGACATCGATCGGCGTCACGGGAGCGAGATGAAAGGCGTTCGCGGGTGCGCCGAGCGTTGCCGGCAGCAACACCGCGACCACGGTCAACGCGCCGACGATCGACCAGGAGACGCGCTTCGGCGGCAGCAGGGTAGGGCGCGCGAGTTTCGACACGTGCAACCAGAGGAGTGCTCCCATCCCTAGCGGCAGACTAATGTGGACGAAGAGATTTACGAAGAAGAACGCGCTCGGCACCGGCCCATCACCGGCGAAGATCCGGCTGAGGGGCTCCGAGAAGATCGGAACCACGTCGAGCATCCGTCCGCCTTCGCGCGCGAGTCGCTCGCCGAACGTATCCCACGCCATGACGAAGCCGGTCCACGCGCAAATGAGCCCGGCGCCGAGTAGCGACAACCCGGATACCCACGCCAGCGTCCGCGGCCCCCAACTTCTGCCCTGCGCGAACATGCGCAGCAGATGGAGCACGGCCGCGATGACGAAGAGGTCGGAGGAATACCGGTGGAGGCTCCGTATCCATGCGCCGAGCCAGGGATCGGCTGCGAGGTGCGCGACGGAGGCGGCGGGCGCGCCGACTCGGTAGAACAGGAGCAGATAGAAACCCGTCCCGATGAGCACCAGGAGCATGACAACGGCCACGGTCCCGCTTTGATGGAGCGGGTTCCAGGGCCAGCGATAGAGGCGCGTGGCCGCGGCGTCGAGTGCAGTGAGGGTGCGGCGAATGCCGCGTTGCAGGAGTCTCATGAAAAGTCGGCCTTGCGCTCAGTTTATCATATCGACATGATATTCGCCAGAACATCTTCAAGGAGCTCAGTTCCGATGTGGCTGTCGAGCACCGCCCAACAAGCCATTAATGCGGTCCTCTGCATCGCGGGGAGTGCCGATGACGGGCCAGTGCGCGTCGACGAGATCGCGACGGTCCTCCGCTGTCCGCGCAACTACCTATCGAAGACGCTCCACCTCCTCGTCCGCGCCGGCGTGCTCCGCTCCGGACGAGGGCCCAAGGGCGGTTTTCAGCTTTCCCTCGCACCCGAAAAGCTCGCACTCGCGCGCGTAGTCGCCCCCTTCGAGCCCATCGGCGAGCGTCGCTGTCTCGTCGGGCGGGCCACCTGTGGCGACGCTCACCCCTGTACCGCCCACGCGCGCTGGTCGAAGGTCGCAGCCGGCGTCGAAACGTTCTTCGCGACGACGACTGTCGCCGACCTGCTCGGTGACAACCCGCGCGCGACCGCCGCGGCACGCCAAGTGATCCATTCCGTTCGCCACTCGAACCAAAGGACGTCGCATGGACCCCTCGCCTCCTGACGTGACCGATACATCCGAGAAGTTGCCGCTCGGCCAGCGCCTGTTCGACAACATGTATCTGCTGCTCATCCTCGGCGTAGTCATCATGCTCGGCGTGTTCACCGCGTGGGGCATGTGGGAGATCCTGTCGATGCCGAAAGACACCCTTCCCTGAGAGGTCCGATGCTCACGAAAGTCCATACCGGGCTCGATGCGCCGCCTGGCATTTGGTGGATGCCTGTGCACAAGTCAGAGAAGGTCTGGGTATCGATCGCGTTCGGTTGGTGCATCGTGCTCTTTGCCATGATGCCGCTCTGGCATTGGAAGGGCGGGCAGAACCCATCCGGCGTGCGCACGCGAGTGGAGCCAAGAGCGTACTACGCGCGCACCGTCGCCTTCGCGAATCGCTACAAGGTCGGCATGGACCGCGGTCTGCCTATCGTGCAGCCGCCGCCGGGAGCCGATGTCTATCTCGTCGGCCTCACCTACCAGTGGTATCCGATTCTCAAGCTCGAGCAGGGCAAGCAGTATATGCTCCACCTCTCGTCGCTCGACATGAACCACGGCTTCTCGCTCTATCCCCTCAACATCAATTTCGCCGTCGTGCCGAGCTTCGACTACGCGCTGCGCGTGACGCCCACGGCGGCAGGCGATTTCCGGATCATCTGCAACGAGTTCTGTGGCATTGGCCACCACACGATGGTCGGCCGCATCATCGTCGTCGACTCCACCGGGCGCGCGGTTGCAGACAACCCAGGGGCGAGCGTCGCCGATAGAGGTGCCCCATGACTTCCGCGAGCCTCCCCGGATACTCCGCGCCCTCCATCCTCGCCTATCGCACCTGTCCCGCGACGGCACGCAAGATCCACCTGCAAGCCGAGCGTCTGATCAAGGTGAACGTGGTCGTGTCCATCGTCGCGTTGCTCATCGGGGCGACCGGCGCACTTCTGCTCGCGCTCACGCGCTGGCAAGCCGTGCATCTGCTCCCGGCGGTGTGGTACTACCGCATTCTCGGCGTGCACGGCATGAACATGCTGATCTTTTTCATCATTTTTTTCGAGATGGGCGTACTCTGGTTCTGCAGCACAGTGTTGCTCAACGCTCGACCGGCCGCACCGCGATACGGATGGTTCAATTTCTGGTTGATGCTCATTGGCTCGTTGATGGTGGAGGCGATGCAATGGAGCGGCAGGGCGGACGTGCTCTACACCTCCTATCCGCCGCTCAAGGCGCACCCGCTGTTCTATCTCGGGATCATCTTCTTCGCGGTCGGCGCGCTCGGAGTCGTCGGACAATTCTTCGCCACGGTGACCATCGCCAAACGCGAGAAGACGTATTCGGGGTCGATGCCGCTCGTCGTGTACGGGGCGATGACGGCCGCGATCATCGCCGTGATCACCTTGCTGCACGGCGCGATGGTGTACATCCCGACTTTTCTCTGGTCGGTGGGAATCATCTCCAGCGTCAACCCGCAGATTTACCGGCTGCTCTGGTGGGCGCTCGGACATTCGGCGCAGCAGATCAACGTCGCGGCCATGGTTGCCATCTGGTACATGCTCGGCGCGCTCACCGTTGGCGCGGTCGTGCTCAACGAGAAGGTGAGCCGCTCGGCCTTCGTGCTCTACATCCTGTTCATCTCAATGGCCTCGGCGCACCACCTGCTCGTCGATCCGGGATTCGGATCGGCGTGGAAGATCGTGAACACGTCGTACTTCATGTACATGGCGGTGCTCGCCTCGATGGTGCACGGATTCACGGTGCCCGCGGGAATGGAGTTGGGCATGAGACTGCGCGGCTATACCGATGGTCTCTTCGGATGGCTGCGCAAGGCGCCGTGGGGCGATCCTGGTTTCTCGGCGCTCATCCTGTCGGTGGTGGTATTCGGCTTCTTCGGTGGAATCACCGGGGTCACGATCGGCACGGAGCAGATCAACATCATCGCGCACAACACGCTGCGCATTCCGGGTCACTTCCACGCGACCGTGGTGAGCGGCACCGCGATGGCGTTCATGGGAGCGACGTACTATCTCCTTCCGCTCATCTTTCAGCGCAAGGTCGCGTTCTGGAAGCTGGCGAAGGTGCAGCCATACATTTTCGCCGGTGGCATGTTGCTCGTGGAGTTCGGGATGACCTTCGCCGGCAGCTTTGGCGTCCCACGCCGGCACTGGGACATCTCGTTTTCGCAGGCACCCTTCGACGTACCCTTCAACCCGGCGGTCGATCTCTTCCTCGCCATGATCGGGATCGGTGGGATCATCGCGGTGACGGGTGCGTTCTCGTTCATCCTCATCGCGGTGAAGTCGGTGTTCTTTGGCGAACCCGTGACGTCCTTCCCGCGTGGCGTGAGCGTCGTCGGAATCCCCCAAGGGCTCACGAACCCGCCGACGTATCCAGCGAACGCCGATGAGCTGAACGAGCAGATGCACGCGCCCGGTCAGGGGCGCTGGGGGCCGACGCCTGGCACGATGGTGCTCGTCGGCGTGTTCTTCCTTGCGTTCATGCTGTACTACTTCACCAATTGGAAGCTCCTCAGTTTCCTGTGGAAAATCGGGTAGACAGGCCGCCCACCGGCCGGCCTGGTGTGGCGCTCGGCGCGCTGCTGGCGATCCTCGTGATCACCGCAGCGTGGTGGGCGCTCGCACTTTGGCCGGTGGGCGCGGCTGAGCCCGAGTGGCTTGAGCGGACGCGTGCCGCCTGTTTCGGATCGATGCACGGAGGCCTCCCGGATGCCGGTGGATGGATTCTGCTCATCGGCGAGCCGCTCGGCATGGTGTCGGTGCTGTTCGTCGTGTGGGGAGGGTCCGTGAGGAGGGATCTTCGGCTCGTGCTGGCGCGGCCAGCGTGGCGGCTCGTCACCGTGGCGACGATAGCGCTCGCGCTCGCGGGAATCTCATTGCTTGGCGCACGAGCGGCGCGCGCGTCGGCGGTCGGTCGGTCTCAGGTGGCCACGACTCCTGGCATTCCATGGCATCTTGATGTCGACGCGCCAGCAGTTCTGCTCACCGATCAGCATGGGCGGCGCATCTCATTCGCGGATTTTCGCGGACAGACCGTGTTGCTCACCTTTGCGTTTGGCCACTGCACGACCGTTTGTCCCACTGTCGTGCATGACCTCCAGGGTGCGCGACGTGCGGCCAACCGTCTCGATGTGCCGCTCGTGGTCATCACGTTGGATCCGTGGCGCGATACGCCGGACCGGTTGCCATCCATCGCTGAAGGTTGGGAGCTGTCACCGCGCGACCGCGTGCTCTCGGGCACCGTCGCCGAGGTGGTGCAGGCGCTCGACGCACTCGGTATCGGCCACCGACGCAACGAGACCACGGGCGACATTGAACACAGTGGAACCGTGATGATCTTGAACGAACGCGGCCGGATCGCGTGGCGTCTCGACGGCGACTGGCGCCCCGTGCGCGATCTGTTGCGACCGGTATGATACCATGAACAGTCGGGAGACGTCATTAGTGGACGGCGCGCCGACGTGCGGTGTCCGTGCGACAACCGTCACGTGAAAGTGGCGGCGCCGTAGTGAGATTACAGAGCCGCCCGCGGCCCCGGGCGCCATCTTCATGAGTTGAACATCAACGAGGCGATGCGCCTGATTTAACCTTATCCATATGATCGTACTGGCGCCGGGTGTCCGCGTCACGATCAGTGGAATTCTCCTCTCTCCATGAGCAAGGATGTACTCACTCCTGCAGTATCACATAATGACGGCGATGAGCTCTGACACCGCCGCAACGGTAGCCTCCAACTCATGAACCGTACACTCAGTAATGCAGGCGTCTCCCCGACTCCCGTGATCATCCAGGGCGGGATGGGCGTCGGTGTTTCCAACTGGACGCTCGCGCGCGCGGTGTCGCGACTCGGACAGCTCGGCGTCGTCTCTGGAACGGCAATCGACACGATGCTTGTCCGCCGGCTCCAGGACGGTGATGCCGGCGGCCACATGCGTCGCGCGATGGAGCACTTTCCGATTCCCGCGCTGAGCGCGTCGGTGCTG
>JBBRYY010000022.1:0-37590 GCA_038237245.1 Gemmatimonadales bacterium
CGTAGCCGGCGACATTTCCGCCGGTGCGCATCGAGGTCACGCCGCCGGCGAGGTAAAGGCGCGTGAAGCTCTCGGTGAGATCGGCGTAGAATCCCGGAGCGGTGGGATAGTAGAGATGCTCGTGCATCATCACGAGCCCGGGGATCACGGACTTGCCGGTGAGATCGATGACTTGCGCGCCGGCGGGCGTGTTCAGCGAGGAGGAGGAGCCCATCGCGGCGATCTTGCCGTCGCGGAGGACGAGCGACTGGTTCTCGAGCGGCGCAGCGCCGGTGCCGTCGATCACGCGCGCGTGCGTGAGGACGACGGTGGGGGTGTCGACGGAGACGTATTGGCGGACGTTCGCAGAGAGCGTGGGGCGTTGCGCGGCGGCGGTTGCGCTCGCGAGGGCGAGTGCGCCGACGATCAGAGCATTTCTCATCGCACAGTCTTTGCCGTCGCCGCGCCATTTGTGAGTCGCAGCAGCAGCACCGCCGTTCGCTTCGTCTTCACCGGCAGCATGCGAAGATCCGCCGTCTCCTTGTCCGTATGATCGTCGTGCCCTGAGAGGCCGAGCGCATCGATCGACATCGGAACGAGATTCGCCACGAAGGAGATGTCCGCCGCACCCGCGTGTGACGGATCGACCGCGACGACACCCCCCGAGCCAACATCGCGGCTCGCCTCATCGTAGATCGCGAGCAGGCGTCGGTTGCCGTCCGTCGGCGCCATCGGTGGATAGCCCGTCTGGAAGGTGATCTCCGAATGCGTCCCCGGCAGCGGGTGCGACACGATCTCCTTCATCTTCTGCGTCGCGTTCTCGAACTGCTCCGGCGAGATCGTGCGCAGATCGCCCGTGACCTCCATGTGCTCCGCGACCACATTGTCCTTCCCCGACGCATTCCCCACCGTCCCCGTCGAATCGAGCGATACCGAGGTACCGCCGAGCGCGACGCCTGGGTTGAAGGTGAGGTACTGCTCGTGGCCGAGCTCCGTGTAGAACTCGTGGAGCACGCGCGACGCTTCGAAGATCGCGCCGGCACCGACCTCGGGAGTGAAGATCTGCCCCGAGTGCGACGGCGTGCCCGTCACCTTGAGCGCCCACGAGCCCGCCCCACGGCGCGACGTCATCGCGGTCATCGGATCGCCAGAGCCATCCTCGAAGCCCAGCGCCACAGTCGCACCCTTCGCCGCGTCGACGAGCGCCGCGCGCGCGAGCTCGAGCGGAGTTCCCGACTCCTCCTCGTCGCCATCGAAGACGATCGTGATGTTCATCTTGTCGAGCGCCTTCGCTTCCTTCAGCGCGCGCAGCGCGGCGACGATGATGACGTCGCCACCCTTCATGTCGATGACTCCCGGTCCCTTCGCCGTCGAGTCGTCGATGCGCTCGAACTTCTGGAATGGATGGTCGGGCTCGAACACAGTGTCGAGATGGCCGATCAGCAGGATCTTCGGCCCCGGTCCCGCATGCTCGGCCACCAGATGCCCCGCGCGTTGAAACGCGGCTCCGTCGACCCAACGCGTCTTGAAGCCGAGAGAATTCAGCTCGGCCGCGAGCATATCGCCCACCTGTCGCACCCCCGCGAAGTTCATCGTGCCGCTGTTGATGTTCACCAGCTTGATCAGCAGCGCGAGCGCGTCGGCGTTGTGCGCGTCGACGCTCTTCACGATTAGATGCTCGGTGGCGGAGAGGCCCATTTTCTTTTTCTGTGCGTGCGCCGAGGGGGCGGTGATGAATGCGGCGAGGGCGAGCAGCAGCGCCGGACGCCGGGCGCGCGAGGGAGATGAGGGCATACGCGGAATCTAGCGCCCGACCGTGCCGCGGCCAGCACCGCGCGCTACCGATGCAGCTCCGCGCTACCGATAGTTCCCGAACTTGAGCTCCACCCCGAACTCCTTCCCCCGCAGCAACGTCATCACATCCTGCAGCTCGTCCTTCGACGGCGACGTGATCCGCACCTGCTCCCCCTGAATCGACGCCTGCACCTTCTTCATCTTCGCCTCCTTGATCGCTGCCACGACCTTCTTCGCCGTCTCGCCGTCGAGCGACATCTTCAGCGCGATCTCGCGTCGCACCGTCTCGCCGCCGCCCTGCTTGATCTCGCCGATGTCGAGATTCTTCACGGGCACGCCGCGCTTGATCAGCTTCGACTGCAGCACGTCCAGCACCGCGGTCATCTTGTAGTCGCCCTCCGCCTCCAGCAGAATCTTGTTCTCGGCGCGCTGCAGCTCGATCTTCGCGGGCGAGCCCTTGAAGTCGTAGCGCTGCGTGATCTCCTTCTGCGCCTGATTCACCGCGTTGTCGACTTCCTGCAGGTCGACTCCGGTCGTCACGTCGAACGAGCTCGCTTGAGCCATGATCGCTGTTGGTGAGAGATGTGTTCGAGAAACATGTCTACTGCACGCACGCGGCGTGCGGATCCTGCTGCTTCGCGTGATCGATCCTCACGCGATGATCGAGAGTCGCCAGCGCCACCGCGAGATCGCGCACGAACACGGTCACGCGCGCCATGTCGACGAAGTCGATGTACTGCGGCTCGTCCGTCACCTCGTGATAATCCGGATGATCGCCGCGCGAAAAGTTGATCGACGGAATGCCGAAGCGCGCATACGAATAGTGGTCGGCGCGGCAGTAGTACTGCTCCCTGTCCCCCGGCTTGTCGAAGGCATAGTTGAAGGTGAACGGCTTTGCCTCCGTCGCATCCACCCGCTCCGCCACGTCGCCCAGCTCCGTCGATAGCCGCCGTGTGCCAATCAGCTCGAGGTACGCCGGCCCGCCATTCACGACATCCTCCGGGCTCCCGCGCCCGATCATGTCCATGTCCAGCTCGGCGACGAGCGAGTCGAGCGGCACCGTCGGATGATCGGTGAACCATCCCGAACCGTAGAGCCCTTCCTCTTCCGCCGTATGCGAGATGAAGAGGATCGACCGTTTCGGCTTCACCGGCATCGCCGCCATCGACTCGGCGATCTCGAGCAGCGCGACGGTGCCCGAGCCATCGTCGTCGGCGCCATTGAAGATCGAGTCCTGCCGCGGCGCACGCAGCGCGCGCAGCGAGTCCAGCGCGTGCGCGGCCCAGAGTTGCGCGGCGGACGATGACGCGCCGCGCTTGCGCATCGCGGCCGCGAAGTTCGCCACGCGCAGCGAGTCGTGGTCGACCGCCCGACGCGCAACGCCGACGTGATCGTTGTGCGCGCTGATCACCACGTACGTGTTGCGCAGCAGCGAGTCGCTCCCGCGCAGCACGCCGATGACGTTGCGCGCGGGAGTCGTCGGCTCGCGATTGCCGCTCTCGTGAAAGTGCACGGTCTGAAACCACCCGCCATTCTCGCCCGCCGGCGCGAGCCCCACCCGCGCAAACTCCGCCGCGATGTACGCTGTCGCCACCGAATCGCCAGCGGAGCCCGCAAGGCGCCCGCGCATCGAGTCGTCGGCGATGAGATAGAGTCGCGTGCGGAGATCCGCGGCCGAGATCGCCGCGCTGGTCGCGACGCTCGACGGCAGCGCCCTTTGCGCGCGACCGTCCGCGGCGATCGCCATCGCGACCGCGACCATCGCGGCGATCCACTTGGCGCGCGTCGTCACGCCGGTTTCGTTCCGGACGGAGCTTTACCAAGCTCGCTCGGGTGCGCCGGCCGAAGCGCGAGATCTGCCCCGAGCCACACGAGCTTCGAGAACGGAAAGAGCACGAACGGCGCGACCGCCATGCCGAGCGGCGCGACGATTTCCAGAAGGTCCCAGTTCACGTCAGGCCACTGAATCAGCAGCCACGCGGTCAGCACGACCGCGAAGATCAGCTCGGCCAGCACGATGTTGAACATCACGGAGCCCGACATGTAGTCGTTCCCCTCGCGCTCGACGCGGATTCCGCACGCGGGGCAGCTGTCACGCATCCTGAACCAGCTCTTCATCAGCCCGCGCGAGCCGCAGCTGGGGCAGCGCAGCAGTAGCGCGCGCCCGACCATGGTGCCTATGCGGCGCATGGGACCGGCGACGAACGGACGCTCGATGTCTTCGGGATTGAGCTGGACCATGGCGCGTTCCGACGGTGCGAAATGTGGTTAGCGGCGTCGCGGAGCGACGTTCTCGCTCCTGCCGCCATCAGAAAGTTAGTGGACTGAATCCGAGATATGGTTCGCACCGAGGAGTCGAAGCGTCTTCTCGGCAAGACCATGGCGCGCATTCTGCTAGTGAGACGAAGCACGATGACTGAATCGATGGACGACCGGGCGCGCCTATGGGATCGCGAGCGAGCGGCGTTGCTCGATCGACCCATCTCGAGTCTCGGACTTACGCTGCAGGGAACGATGCTCGAGCGGTTGTCCAAACGCCTGCATGCGGAACTTGCCGACCGCGGCCTCGTGTTTCGCCCACCGATCTACCTCAGCGATGAGTGGGGCTGCCCGGATGGTATCGCCCGCATCGGCGTGCCATTCTACCTCGCCGACGAACGACTGCGTCGAATCGAGGAAGACCTCGCAGGCGAGGTCGAGGACGAGACGGAATCGATGCGCTACCTGCGGCACGAGGCCGGCCACGCCTTCAACTATGCGTATCGTCTCTACGACCGGGGCGACTGGCATACCACGTTCGGCTCGTTCGCCGAGCCATATCGAGACAACTATTTTCCGGATCCGTTTTCGACGTCACACGTCCGCCACGTGCTTGGCTGGTATGCCCAAAAGCATCCCGATGAGGATTTCGCGGAAACGTTCTCCGTGTGGTTGACGCCGCACATGGATTGGCGAGCGGCGTACGAGGGTTGGGGCGCGCTGGAGAAGCTCCGGTACGTCGACCGTGTCATGGCGGAGGTCGGCTCGTCCGTCCCCGACATCCCCGACGCCGGCGAGGACGATGCCGATGTGGGTGACCTGCACCATACGCTCGCCGAACACTATCACCCTCTGGGCGACGCACTGCCAATGCCCCATCCGGGGCAATTCGACGCTGATCTCCTCCGTATCTTGCCGGATGTCTCCTCACACGATGGGCCTGCGGAGGGAGCAGCGTTTCTGCGCGCGCATCAACGACAGCTCGTCAGCCGCGTTGCGCTCTGGAGTGGCGAGAGCACGGCGACGGTGCACGCGCTCGCCAACCGTCTTGCCGATCGCGCTGGCGAATTGCGCCTCGCCGCGCCGACCGACGCTGCTGGAGCGTTGATCGCACTGACCGCGTTCATCATGGGTGTCATAATGCACTGGCGGATTGAACGATGAAGATCGTCATCCTGCACTCGGAGGATGCGCTCGGGCCGCCTCCCGATCCCGTGCTCGCGCAGATCGCCGGTGCTCTGGAGCGTGCCGGCCACGAAACCGCAGTCCAGGTCGTGATCTCCGACGTCGTCGCGCTGGCGACTGATCTGCGTGCAGCGGAGCCGGCGCTGGTTGTGAACCTGGCAGAAGCATTCGATGGGAAGAGTGCGCTCGAGTCGAACGTCGCCGCGCTCCTCAATCTTCTGGATCTGCGCTATACCGGATCGAGTCCGGCTGGCCTCATGCTCGCCGGCGATAAGGCGCTGAGCAAGAAGGTGCTGTCGTTTCACGGGGTACGGTCCCCGGAATTTGCAACCGTACATCGCGGCGATGTGGAGTGGGCGGGAGCGCTCACCTTTCCGCTGATCGTCAAGCCTCCGCAGGAGGATGCGTCGATCGGGATCACCCACGCCTCCGTCGTCCACAACGTGCAAGAGATGCTCGCGCAGATGGGAGAGGTGCAAAGCCAATTTCAACAACCGCCGTTGATCGAGCAGTTCATCGACGGTCGTGAGTTTTACGTAGGCGTGATCGGCAATGCCGATGCGCGTGCGCTGCCACCGATGGAGATGGATTTCACGGGGTTCCCAACGGATAAGCCGAGGATTGCCAGTTGGGCCGCCAAGTGGGGCGACGAAGGCGAGGGAGACGGTGCCGAGTACGCAGGCACGCGCACTTTCGTATCGAAGGATCTGACGCCCGAGCTCGACGAACTATTGCGCAAGACGGCTCTCGACGCCTTTCACGCGCTCCGCTTGCGAGACTATGCACGCGTCGATATGCGCGTATCCGAGTCGGGCGAGGCGTATGTGATCGAGGTCAATCCCAACTGCTACCTCGAGGAAGCCGGCGAGTTCGCGCGCTCTGCCGCCGCCGCCGGCATGCCGTACGATGCGCTGATTGGCAGGCTGATCGAGTTGGCGTCGGCGCGATATGCGCGATGAAGATTTGCCCTACCGCCAATCGATCTCCACGATCTCGACCGGCTGTGCACCGACATTTCGCAGCGCGTGCCGAGTCCCCGCCCCACGCCACCACCACGCCCCGGGCCCTGCGCTCGGGCTGGTGGCCGTGGGCGCAGTGCCTTCGAGGCGCAGCGTGCCGGCCCCCACCTGCACCGTGAGTCCTGGCTGAAGGTGCCGGTGCACTTCGGTGGATTGGCCTGGCGCGAGTGTCACGCGGTAGACGCGCGCATCCGCCGTCTCACGGTCCAGTCGCAAGCTGCTGCTTGCCGGCAGGGCCGGAGCATCCACGCCGGACGAGGAGAGCACCTGCCCCACGACGTATCGAAAACTCACTGTGTCCGCATTTCCCACGCGGTGAGTGTACGGAAGCGACGCGCTCGCGTTGTCCAGGATGGAGCCGACTGGGGCGGCGAGAGTATCGACCGCAGATGCTGGCTGTCCTATCGTCTGCTCCCAAGTACGTGCGCTCGAGATGACGACGGCGATATGTCGAGTCGCGTGCACGTGATAGAGGGTCGTGTCGCCGGACGCAACGCGGACGTCGAGCACCCGCACGAGCGCGTTCTGGAACACCAGGTGGTGCCGGGGTTCCTGGAACACCGGGACGACGTCCACAGCGGTCGCGTGGTCTTGCGCGACAGCGGGCCGACCGACGAGTGCGAGCGGAAGCAAAATCCAGGCAAAACGCATTGGCCGGCCTCTACATCGATTTCATTGTGAGATGTGCATTGCCCGTGGTGCTCGAACCGGTTTCCCCGGCGCGACGCCGGGCACGAAACTCGACTGCCGAACCACGAACGTCCCGTTCACCAGCACGTGAACGATCCCGTCCGAGTACTGCGCCGGCTGCTCGAACGTCGCGCGATCGATCACCCTCGCCGCGTCGAAGATCACGAGGTCTGCGTCGGCCCCCGGCTGCACGCGCCCTTTGCGCTTCATCTCAGGATCCACGGTCTCCAGCCGTCGCGCCGGGAGCAACGTCATCTTTCGCACGCCCTCCATCAGAGAGATCACCGCGCGCTCACGGACGAACCGCCCAATGATCCGCGCGTGCGTTCCGGCGCTCCGCGGATGGCCGATCGGCTTGCCGTCTTGAAATAAGAACCCTCCATCACTTGCAACCATAACAGAAGGATCACGGTACGCTTGGTCAGCCGCACTGTCGGGAATCATGAAGATCACCGCGAGCCCACCCTGTTTGCGGTATCGTTCGAAGCTTTCTGCGGTCAGGCGCTCTCCAGTCGCGGCCCAGAGAATGTCCTTGTAAGTGACGCCCATTCGTTCCTGAAAGCCGGGATCGAAGATCGCGCTCTGCAGCATCGTGGCGCCGGCCGTATACGGATACGCCTCAGTCGTCACGTCGAGCCCGCGCGCGCGCGCGCCATCGATCAAGTCGAGCAGAATGGGTGTGGCGCCGAGTCCCATGCTCGTTACGTGCACGACATGCAGTGAGGCGCCGGTCGCCGCTGCGTCTGCAATCACCTCCTGCACGGCAGCTACCCCACCGGCGTTCTCGAGCAGTCCTGCCCAGCGAACATGTACGAACACCGGCGCGTGGTGACGTGCGGCGACGCTGAACGTGCGCACGATCTCCTCGCGCGTCGCCGCCGGTGTGTAGTTGATGCCCATGCCGACGCCCAGCGCGCCCTCGCTGAGGGCAGCGTCCAGCCGACGCTCCAGCTGCGGGAGACGCGCATGCGCAATGGGCGATCGGACGAATGCGCCGGCGCCGGCAATGACGTCAACGCCTTCGGCCGTGGAATCGCCGTCGAGCATCGCCCGTCGCGCACCGATGTGGCTGGCGGACACGCCGAAGTTGATCAGTGTCTTGCCTTCCCGCTTGCGATACCAGGGCGCGACCGGATAGGTGCCGATCTCCAGCTCGAGCGCGGTGGTCACCCCGTCGCGCGCGAGGTATCGGTAGTTGATCGAATCCTGACCATGCGAGTGAAGATCGATGAAGCCGGGTGCGACGACGAGTCCTCTGACATCGACGGTGTCGTGCGCACTGGGGACGGCCGTGGTCACGGAAACGATTTTCCCGCTCGTTATCCCGACGGTGCGCACGGCGTCGAGGTTCGTTTCGGGATCGAGCACTCGGCCACCGACGAGAGCGACGTCGACAATGGTAGGGCTTTGCGCCGATGCGTGATGGTGCGGTCCTGCGATGCCTCCCAGCACCAGGATCAGTAGAACGCGATGGCTCGTCATGAAGACCTCTGGTGAGATTGCCCCGCGCTACCGGGCACGTTCCTGCTCGGCTCTCCATCGCATTGCCATCAGTTGTCAGCGTGTCGTGCCCGAGAACGGTCGGAAAGCTATCCCAGAAAGCTCTCGAGTGCGCGGGCGCGAGACACATGGCGGAGCCGCGAAAGCGCCTTCTCCTTGATCTGGCGCACCCGTTCGCGCGTGATGCCAAGGAGCGCGCCGATTTGTTCGAGCGTCATCGGCTCCTCGCTGTCGAGCCCGAAGTACAGCCGCAGGATCTTCGCCTCGCGCTCCTTCAGCGACGACAACGACTCCTCGATCGCTTCGGTGAGCGCCTTCTCGAACGTCTGCTCGTCCGGCGTCGCGTTGAGCGTGTCCGGCAGGTAGTCGAGCAGCCGGTTGTCCTCACCCGGCGTCATCGGCGCATCGAGCGAGAGATGCGTCTGCGAGATCGAGATCGTCTTCGAGACCTCTTCCTCGGTGATGTCCATCTCGTGCGCGATCTCTTCGTGCGTAGGCTCGCGGCCGAGCTCCTGGAGGAGCGCGTTGGCGCGCTTGCCGATGCGGTGCAGCGTGCCCGCGCGGTTCAGCGGCACGCGCACGATGCGCGACTGCTCGGCCAGCGCCTGCAGGATCGCCTGGCGGATCCACCAGACGGCGTAGGAGATGAACTTGATCCCCTTCGTCTCGTCGAATTTGTGCGCCGCGCGGATGAGACCGAGGTTCCCCTCGTTGATGAGATCGGAGAGGGCGACGCCCTGGTTCTGGTACTTCTTCGCGACGGAGACGACGAAGCGGAGGTTCGAGCGCACGAGCTTGTCGAGCGCCTCGGCGTCCTTCACGCGGATGAGTTGCGCGAGGCGCACTTCCTCTTCGCGATCGATCAGCGGATACGCGCTGATGTCGCGAAGATACTGATCCAGCGACCCTTCGTCGTACGAAGACTTCTTATGCGAAGGTACGGCCATACTGGGCGGCTACTCCTGCGGGGACCAGCACGAATGCGCGACTGCGCGCTTGCAAACCGAACGTCGAACCATCCTGTCGATCAACGAACCCGCGTTCCCAGACGGCTCCAGCGAATGTTGCTGAGCCAGGAGAAGTCACGCGACGCATCATGCTCGAAGCTGTAGTAGACGATCAGAGGCCTGCCCCGTACCAGAGAGTCGGAGACGAAGCCCCAGTAACGGCTGTCCTCACTATTGTCTCTGTTGTCTCCGAGCATGAAGTAGCTCTTGTCAGGGACGATTAGCGGACCCCAGGTGTTACGCGACGGATGGTATCCCTCGCGAGCCTGGGCGGTACGTACCAGATACTGATTCTGCCACCGAAATTCCTGCTCCAGCGGCTCTCCGGCTGGATGCGAATGGATGACGTACTGCTCGTTCTGCACACGTCCGTTCAGAACCAGCGCGCCCTCGCGCATCTCCACGGTGTCGCCGGGCAGACCGATGAGCCGTTTGACGTATGCCGTTCGGGGATCGAGCGGAAACTGGAAGACTATCACATCGCCACGTCGCGGGGAGCGAATCGCGGGAAGTCGTACGTCGGTGAACGGGATTTCGGCGCCGTAGAGCGCCTTGTTCACGAGGAGGAAATCGCCGACCAGCAGCGTGTTCTCCATGCTGCCGGATGGGATTTTGTACGCCTCGACGCCGAACGTGCGGATGACCACGAACAGCGCGACGGCGAATATGATGATCTTCGACCACTCCCAAAACCCATCCATCCGCCAGCGAGACCGATTCATCGCGCGCAGAACTTCCGCCCGATGCTCATCGGTGACGGTGCGTGAGCCGGATGGAGTGGGAGAGTGGGACATCGGCGTCCATCGTGGGGCGGCGGAATGATCCGGCGGATGTTCGCGCTGCGGCGAACCGCCGCTCTCCGGGTGACTGATCAGTCGACCGCGAGGCAACTGCTGACGAATTTCCCTGACGCGCGGGCCGATTGCAAGTCGATCCCGCACGCCAGGTTGCTACAACAGCGTCGTCGCGTCATCGCCGTAGTTGTCGATCTGGGCCCGCTGCAGCTTGCCCGAGAAATCGACGTACCCCACCTTCGTCTCGGAGTAGAACTCGTACACCGCCCAACCGCCCTCGCGATGACCGTTGCCGGTCTGCTTCACGCCTCCGAACGGCAGGTGCGCTTCCGCGCCGATCGTCGGTGCGTTGATGTACGTGATACCGTTGTCCAGTTCGGTTAGCGCGCGGAAGGCGACGTTAACGTCCCGCGTGTACACCGACGACGACAGTCCGTACCGTACGTCATTGTTCACTGCGAACGCCTCGTCGACGCTGTCGACGCGGATCACCGAGAGGATCGGACCGAAGATCTCCTCCTGCTCGAGACGCGAGCCAGCCTCGACGCGCGCGAACACCGTCGGCTCGAAGAAGTAGCCGTTCTCGAGACTCTTCCCCGTCGGGCGCCTGCCGCCACACAGCAGATCGGCGTTCTGCGCCTGCCCAATGTCGACGTAGCGCTCGACCTTCTCGAGCGATGCCGCGTTGATGAGTGGGCCGACATCCGTCCCCTTCTTGCGGCCGTCGCCGAGCTTCATCGCCTTCGCGCGATCGACGAGGAGTCCGAGCACGTTGTCGTGAATCTTCGACTGGAGGATGAGCCGGCTCGTCGCCGTGCACCGCTGTCCCGTCGTGCCGAACGCGCCCCACAACACACCCTCGAGCGCGAGCTCGGGATCCGCATCGTCGAGCACGATCATCGCGTTCTTCCCGCCCATCTCGAGCGAGAGCCGCTTGTGCATCCGTCCACACGTCTCGCCAACGATCGAGCCGACCGCGGTCGAGCCGGTGAACGAGATCGCCGGAATGTCGGGGTGGCTCACGATCGCCGCGCCGACATCCTCACCCGCGCCGTGCAGCAGTTGAATGACTTCGACGGGGAGCCCTGCTTCCAGCAGAATTTCGACGAACACCGTTCCCGTGTGTGGCACATCCTCCGCCGGCTTGAAGATCACCGCGTTGCCGCAGAGCAGCGCCGGGAAGATCTTCCACGTCGGAATCGCGAGCGGGAAGTTGAACGGCGTGATGATCCCACAGATGCCGATCGGGCGGCGGAAGCTCATCGCCCACTTCGACCGCAGCTCGCTCGGCACCGTGTGCCCGAACAGCCGGCGCCCCTCGGTTGCCGCGTAGTACGCCGTGTCGATCCCTTCCTGCACGTCGCCCTTCGTCTCGGCCACCGGCTTTCCCATCTCGCGCGTCATGAGATCCGCGATCTCATCCTTGCGCTTGACGAGAAGATCGCCGGCCCTGCGCAGCACGTCGCCGCGCGCGGGCGCGGGCGTGTTGCGCCAGATCTCGAAGCCCTTCTTCGCGGAGGCGACCGCCTTCTCGACGTCAGCAGATGCTGAGAGAGGGAAGCGGCCGATGATATCGGTCGTGTCCGCCGGATTGATGTTGTCGAAGTACTTGCCGGTGGACGGCTCGACCCACGCGCCGGCGACGAAATTCCTGAAAGTTTTCATGTCGTAATATCGCAGGAAAAGAGCGAGCGCGTCAGGAGCACATCCAGGTGGCCGGATGCGAGGCGGTTGGAGTCGCGTAACCCGTGCGCGGGAGAATCTCGAGACCGGCGAGCACGAGTCCCCAGAGCACGAGCAGCAGCGAGAGGACGTGCGCCTGCGCCGAGCGATGGCGCCACGTCCAGACGGCGCTCCACACGCCGCCGACGGTGACCATCCCGCTCGCGAACAGAAACGCGAAGAGCCCCGGGCCGCAGCGCGCGCTGTACGGCCAGAAGAGCATCGCGAGCCCGAGGACCACGGCGAGCATGAGCCGCGCGAACACGCCGAACGTCGACGTCGTGCGCTGCACCTCGGCCACCTTCGCCTTCTCGGCCGGCGCCTTCGCACCCTTCGTCGTGATGAGCGCGTCGTCGGAGATCGACTCGAGCTGACGGTCGATCTTCTTCATCTCCTTGTCCCAATCCGTGTCGGCCATGGCGGTCCTCTAGGCGTGCTCTCGCGCCAGCGCATACCGCTCGATCTTCTTATAGAGATTCGAGCGCGGCATGTCGAGCAGGCGCGCGGTTTCCGAGACATTCCAGTCCGTCTCGCGCAGCTTGTGAAGCAGAAAGGCGCGCTCCGCCGCCTCCTTGAACTCCTCGAAGGTCTTGCTGTCGGCGAGCGAGCCGAGGCTCGTCGTGTCCGCCGCGCGAAGTCCGAGCAGGCGATCGACATCAGTTGCCCCGATGCGCGGCCCCGACGACAGAATGAGAATCCGCTCGACGGTGTTCTTCAGCTCGCGCACGTTCCCCGGCCAGCCGAAGGCGGCGAGACGGCCAACGGCGTCAAGGCTGAAGGTGCGCGGGGGCATCCCCTCCCCTTCGGAGAGAATTCCGGCGAAGTGGTGCACGAGCAGCGGGATGTCCTCGCGGCGGTCGCGCAGCGGCGGCACCACCACGGGAACGACGTTCAACCGATAGTAGAGATCCTCGCGGAAGTGCCCCTCCGCGATCTCCGCCTCGAGATTCTTGTTCGTCGCGGCGATGACACGCACGTCCACGGAGATCGTCTTCGAGCTGCCGATGCGATTGACCACGCCATCCTCGAGCACGCGCAGCACCTTTGCCTGCGCACTCGGACTCATGTCGCCGATCTCGTCGAGGAAGAGCGTGCCGCCGTTCGCCTGCTCGAACTTGCCCGTGCGATCGGCGATCGCGCCGGTGAACGACCCCTTGATGTGGCCGAAGAGCTCACTCTCGATGAGCTCACTCGGAATCGCGGCGCAGTTCACCTCGACGAACGGCTTCGCCGCGCGCGGCGACAGCCTGTGCACCGCGCGCGCGACGAGCTCCTTTCCGGTTCCGTTCTCGCCGGTGATCAGCACGCGCGCCGGCGTCGTCGCGACGCGCTCGATCTTCTCGATGAGCGAGCGGATCGCGAACGACTTGCCGACGATCTCGTAACGCGACTCAATGCTCTCGCGCAGGCGGCTGTTCTCCTCGCGAAGCACCACATGCTGGAGCGCGTTGCGCAGCGTGACCTGAATGCGATCGGTATCGAGCGGCTTCTCGAGAAAGTCGTACGCGCCAAGCTGCGTCGCCTCGACCGCCGTCTGAATCGTCCCGTGGCCGCTGATCATCACCACGATCGCCGCGGGATCGATGACGCGGATGCGCTTGAGCGCCTCGAGTCCATCGATGCCGCCCATCTTCACATCCATGAAGACGAGATCCGGCTGCCACTTCTCGTACTCGGCGATCGCGTCCACCGCGTTCTGCACTGAGTGCACCTCGTAGCCGTCGTACTCGAGGAGCTGGCCGAGTGCGGCGCGGATTCCCTTCTCATCATCGGCGACGAGGATCTTTGGGCTCATCGGACCACCTTGTAGAGGGTGATCTGTCCCTTGCTGATGCGGACGTCGCCGATGTGCACCGGCGTGATGAGCGGCAGCGCGTCATCCACAACGCCCTCGGGGCGCGTTCCCTTCGAGTAGCTCTTGATGAGCTTCGGCATCATGGCGTGCGGCAGCGAGAGGTCGTGGATGCGGAACGACTGCACGCGATACTCCGCGAGCCCGAGCTTGACGATGTCGAGCGTGCCGCCGAACTGTATCGGCTCGCGATCGCCGAGCACTTTGGCGAGTGGACCGAGCTGCGAGAGATCGCCGATGTCGGACGGGTTCACCGTGCAGCGCACGAGGAGCTGGTCACCGCTCACCATCGCCTCGACGTCGCGCGCAGACGGCGGGAGCTGATGCGAGAGCTGCTGGAAGATGAAGGCGACGAGGTCGCCCGCTTCGACGTTCCCGTACACCGGTCCATTGCGCGAGGCCAGTCGCTCGATGATCGCGCGCGCGCGGCCGGCGCCGGCGGGGGTCGCGGGCTGCCACTCGCCGGCGGCGTGCGCGGGCGCGGCAGGGATCGGGCTCGTGATGCGATGGAGATACGGCGTCCAGTAGTCGCGGGTGACCCACGCGCCCGCGGCGATCGCGATCGCGACGACGAGGCAGCCGATCGACTTGAAGCATCCCCCCATGACTCAGCCACCTCCGAGTGGGATCGTCGCGACCTCGGTGTACCGCGGGCCGCCCGCTGCGATCGAGCTCTCGAGCAACGAGAGCGTCGTCACCTGCTGGACTCCCTTGTACCCCACGGCGCGCGCGGCGACCGCGAGAGCGCGCGCGTTGGCGAGCGGCATCTCGTCGCGCACGCGCGCGAGGGTGATGTGCGGCCGAAAAGCGCGCGCGTCGAGCGCGTAACCGTGGGCCGCGCACGCCGCCTCTATGTCGTGATGCATGAGCTCGAGCCTCGGGTCGTGTTGCACCCCCATCCATACGACACGGGGCGCCCGAAGGTTTGGAAAGGCGCCGAGTCCGCTGATGCGAAGGTCGATCGGATGCTGCGCCTTACCGATCGCAGCGAGAATGGTCGCCAGCTCTGCCGGCGCCGTGTCCGGCTGCTCGCCGAAAAACTTTATGGACAGATGCAGATTCTCTTCCCGCACCCACGTGGCCTCGGGAGCGGCCTTCTTCATAGGCGCGAGCGCCTGACAGATCGCCCGCCGTTCGCGGGCGCCCAGCTCAAGAGCCAGAAAGAGGCGCACTGTCTCCGCGATCGGGGAGGACGCCAGCGAGCACGTTGAGGGAGCCGGAGCGAAAGCCGCGCGGGTCGAGCACCGCGCTCACGAATCCCGCTGCGCACACGGTAGCGAGTAGCTGCGTCGCGCGCTCGGGGACACTCCATTCGGCGAGCTCGGCCAGATCCATCTCGACGCGAGCGGTGTCCCCGTGATGACGGACGCGCAGATTGCCCGCCACACCGAGCTCCCGTAGCGCACGCTCCGCCCGCTCGACGGAGGCGAGGCGCACAACCGTCACCGGAGTGCCGTACGGAAGGCGCGACGAGAGGCATGGCGACGACGGCTGCGACCACGTCGGAATGCCGCGCGCGCACGACCGCTCGCGGATGTCTGCCTTGGTGAAACCGAGCTCCGCGAGCGGGGAGCGGACGCTCTTCTCCACGGCGGCCTTCTTCCCCGGACGATGATCGGAGAGATCGTCGGCATTCGTGCCGTCGATGATCGTCGCGATCCCGCGCTCGGCGCGCACGCGCTCGAGCACCGACCAGAGCTCGGACTTGCAGAAGTAGCAGCGATTGGTCGGATTGGCGACGTAACGAGGGTCCTTCATCTCGTGCGTGTCGACCTCGAGCACCTGGATCCCCGCGCGCGCGGCAACGTCGCGCGCGGTCTGCCACTGCTCGGCCGGATACGACGCGCTGCGTCCGATGACCGCGAGAAAGCGCTCGGCGCCCACGGCCTCGATGGCGACGCAGGCGAGGTAGGCGGAATCGACGCCGCCGCTGAAGCCGAGGAGGAGCGAATCGTGGGACCGGAGCCACTCGATGAGCTCACTCTCGCGCTGGAGTGCGGCGCGGGGAGTTTCGAGGGCGGCGGGGGAGCTCATAGCTGAAACGTAGCGGTGAGGAAGTGCGGGGGAAGACTCAGCGCGGCGTGAGGAGCGCTGGGTGCACCACGCGGCCGTCGTCCGCGCGGAGTGCGACGTCGACCGAGTCGACGTCCCAGACGACGATCAGCGCGCGGTCGGTGCCGGCCGTGAAGGTCATGAGATCCTGCTTCGAGAGTCCGGGCTCCTTGAGCGGCGCTGAGCCGGTTGGCGCGGCGCGGTACGGATGCGTGTGAAAGGTGCCGATCACGCCGGCGACGCTATCACAGCTGCCGGTGACGGCGAACTGAAATCGCTTCATGTCGTGCGCGGGCACCCATCCGATCACGTGGAAAGTGTCGGCGTTCACGTCGCCGATGAGGCAGCCGAGGTACTCCTTTTGTGTGGGACGGCCGCCGGTGCCGAGCGCCTGGGTGAGCATGTTCTGATCGGCGATCTCGTCCCAGTGTCTGTTCGCCTGTGCCCAGACGCTGTTGAGCGAATCGCGAACCGATGCGGCGATGACGATCACGGGATCGTGCGCGGGGCGGGCCGCAGAGAGACCGCCGGCGGCGAGGAGAAGCATCGGGAGGCGCAGCGCGCGCAGGAGCCGAGGCGAAGGAACGGTGGCGCGAGACGGCACGGCAGAATCCGGTGTGATCGAGTGTCCGGGGAGCGAATGGGACGTTCCTATATTACCCCTTCGCGCTAAGGCGTTCGCTCACCTTCCAATGAGATTTTCATGCCGGTAATCGCGAAGACGGCGTTACTGCTGATCGGGTCGAACTGCTTCATGACTTTTGCGTGGTACGCGCACTTGAAGAATCTGCACAACAAGCCGCTGTACGTCGCGATCCTCGTGAGCTGGGGAATCGCGCTGTTCGAGTACGCGCTCCAGGTGCCGGCGAATCGCATCGGCAGCACACAGCTCGAGCTGGGGCAGCTCAAGATCATGCAGGAGGTGATCACGCTCGCGGTGTTCGTGCCGTTCGCGGCTCTGTACATGAAGGAGCCGGTCAAGCTCAACTATCTGTGGGCGGCGCTGTGCATGGCGGGGGCGGTGTACTTCGTGTTTCGGCGGTGACGGGCTGGGATCGGGGGGCAAAGCCGAGCCCGGCTTGACAGGACGGCGGGCTCTTCCAACTGTGTGAGTACCGAGTCAACGGGAATTCAAACGGCGGACGGGCTGATGGTCACACTCACGAGCGCGCCCTTCGTCTCCGTCGGCGACACGCCGGTGGCGAACTAGCGTGGCGCACCGTCATCGCAGTGCGTGGCCTCCCGTTTTTCGGTGCGCGATCTGTACGACTGTCTTCTCGCTCGCTGCGTGCTCGTCGACCACCGAGCCGGGAGCTGGGGGCTTTCGCTCGAGCATCTCGGTGACACCGCAAGCGACCGTCGTCGGAGGAACCGTCGATGCCGTCTGGACGATTCAGAACACGAGCGAGCACACAGTAGTTCGGGACTTCAATCCATTCGGAGCTCAGGGCTATTTCCTGATGGTCACGACGACCGACAGCACGGTGCTGAGCAATCACGGGCGCGACGTCGAGGTGATCCAGGGCCACACCCTGACGCTCGCCCCGCACGCCAAGATGTCGATGACGGCGCACTTCGATGCGCTAACCGCTGGCTCGGCGAGGGTCACTGGATGCCTCCCGCCCGACAGTGCGCAAACGAACGATATCTGGAACTGCATTTCGCAGACGGTGACAGTTCGGCCGCCGCCGATCTGAAGTAGTCGTCAGAGGTCTGCCTCGGTGTCGCCGAGGGCTACAGGCGCGCGACACGATGCAGCGCGCTATCAGTTCGTGACCGGCACCGCCGCATCCGACGACTTGAACACCTTGCCATCCTTCATCACGAACTGCACGTGCTCGAGCTGCGTGACGTCCTTCGTCGGATCGCCATTCATCGCGATGATGTCGGCGTACTTTCCCTTGCTGATCGAGCCGACCTTGTCGAGCACGCCGATCAGCTCCGCGCCGCCCATCGTCGCCGCCTGAATCGCCTGCATCGGCGTCATCCCGTACTTCACCATGTACGCGAATTCCTTGCCGGCATCCTTGTACGGACACACGGGCACATCGGTGGAGAACGCGATCTTCAAACCCGCCTGTACCGCCTTCCTGAACGCATTGTAGTGCGTCTCCGCAATCCCCTTGTTGTGCGCAAGGAAATCCGCGGGCTGATTCGGCTTGGCGACGATGCAGTCGTGCACGTCGAGGGTGGCCGAGTAGAAGGTGCCGCGCTCTTTCATCATGCGGATGGCTTCCTCGTCCAGATACGTGCCGTGCTCGATCGACGCGACGCCCGCGCGGATTGCGTTCTTGATGCCCTCGGCGCCGTGCGCATGCGCGGCGACCTTGAGGCCGAAGTTGTGCGCCTCCTCCACGGCGGCAGTGAGCTCCGCCGGCGTGAACTCCTGCGATTTCGTGTTGCTCCCATGCGTGAGCACCGCGCCGGTCGACAGCACCTTGATGACGTTCACTCCCTGCGCCGCGAGCAGTCGCACCTTCTGCCGCACCTCGTCCGGGCTGTTCGCCTCGCCGAACTTCATGTCCCACGGAAGAATCACGTCGGGGGAGATGCCCGTCATCGCGCCAGCGCCGCCGGTAATCGTGATGTACGCGCCGGCGACGTACATGCGCGGACCGGGGATATCGCCGCGCGCGATCGCATCGCGGAGCGCGACGTCGTTGAGCGCGCGGTATGTGCCGAGGTCGCGCACGGTGGTGAAGCCGGCCATCAGCGTCGCCTTCACACTCGGAATCGCGGCAAGCGCAACCTCCGACGACGTGTGGAAGAGCACCGCGCGCGGATCGCCGTTGTCCTCGGCGAAAACGCCATCGGCTTCGTGCGTGTGGCTGTCGATGAGCCCCGGCAGCACCGTCATGTTCGAGAGATCGATGACCTTCGCGCCCGACGGAATCGCGAGTGACGGCCCGACCGCCTCGACCTTCCCGTCGCGCACGACGATGATCTGATTGGTCGCGACGGTGCCCTTCTCGGTATCGACGAGCCTCCCCGCCTTGATGACGGTGACCTGCGCGGCGAGCGGCGCGACAGCGATGAGGACGGTGAGCGCGGCGACGGTGCGGAGGTTCGGCGACATGCGGTGCTCCGGGTGCGAAGGCGGGATGCGGGACGCGGGGGATGCGCGGGGAATCGCGCAGGCGCCCGGCGAGGGAGAATGTGGCGCGCCCGGCCTCGAAGCGCAAAGTCACTGCGCGCGCGGTGGGCAAAGGGTGGGTGCGTGACGGCTTTCGCGAGCCTCGATCAGGACGAGCTGGCGCTGTCCCCCATCGTCCGATAGCGCAGCGCCTCAGCCACATGCGGGATGTCGACGCCGCGCGACGCATCGAGATCAGCGATGGTGCGCGCGACGCGCAGCACACGATGGTAGCCGCGCGCGGTGAGGCCGAGCCGCTCTGCTGCGCTCGTGAGCAATGCGCGCGCGTCAGTGGAGAGCACGCCCAGCGATTGGAGAGAGCGCGCCGGCACGTGCGCATTTACGGTGGTCTCTCCACCGGCGGCGTAGCGCGCGTGTTGGCGGGCGCGCGCGAGCTCGACGCGCGCGCGAATGTCGTCCGATCGCTCGCCGGCGCCGCCGGCGGCGAGCGCCGTGAGCGCGAGCGCGCCAACAGGAACGTGCATGTCGACGCGGTCGCGCATCGGCCCCGAAAGTCGCGCGCGGTACTTCGCGATCTCGGCCGCCGCGCACGAGCACGCGTGTGCGCCGTCGCCCGCATTGCCGCACGGACAGGGATTCATCGCGCCAACCAGCGTGAAGCGCGCCGGAAAGGCGACCGCAAGCGCCGCGCGCGCGATGACGACGCGACCGTCCTCCATCGGCTGTCGGAGCGACTCGACGACGTGCCGGCGGAATTCGAGGAGCTCGTCGAGGAAGAGAATCCCGTGGTGCGCGAGACTAACCTCGCCGGGACGCGGCGGATTGCCGCCGCCGATCAGTCCCGCGTCCGAGATCGTGTGATGCGGCGCGCGGAATGGGCGCGCCACCACGCGCGGGTCGCCCGGCGCGAGCACGCCGGCCACCGAATGAATCGCCGTCACATCGAGCGCCTCCGACTCCGTCAGCGCCGGCAGAATGCTCGGCAGCCGCCGCGCGAGCATCGTTTTCCCTGCACCGGGTGGCCCCACCATGACCACGTTGTGTCCCCCCGCGGCAGCGATCTCGAGCGCACGCTTCGCCGTCTCCTGTCCCACCACATCAGCGAAGTCGAGCGCCTCGCGCGCGCTCGCGGGCGCGCGAGGCGACGGCTCAGCGCGTGCGAGCTCATCGCGACGTAACGCGGCGACGAGCTCGCGCAGCGATGCCGGCGCGGCGAGCGGCGTCGCGCCCACGAGCGACGCCTCGGCCACATTCGCCGGCGGGAGCACGAGCGTACGCGCGGGCGCATCGCGGAGCTGCGCCACTCGACGCGAGACGGGAAGCGCGCCGCGCATCGCGCGCAGCGTGCCATCGAGTCCGAGCTCTCCCACGGCCACGATACGCGCGACGGAGTCCGCGCGGAGCTGCCCCGTGGCGACGAGGATGCCGAGCGCGATGGGGAGGTCGAATGCGGTTCCCTCCTTTCGCCGGTCGGCCGGCGCGAGATTGATCGTGAAGCGCTTCGGAGGCACCACGAATCCGGAATTGACGAGCGCCGCGCCGACGCGCTCGCGACTCTCCCTCACCGCGCCAGCGGGAAGCCCCACGATGGTCCACTGCGGTAGCCCCTGCGCCGCATCGACCTCGACGGTCACATCGTAGGCCTCGATGCCGAGGACGGCGGCGGAGTGGATGGCGGCGAGCATGCGCGAGGGTACGTGCGTGCGCGCGAGCTACATCATCGCGCGCTTTCGCGCGGAAGCATCGCGCGGCGAAACTACTTCTGTTCTCCTCTATACCGACTGCCGAGCGCTGCCCGCCCCGGATCGATCCGAACGCCGCGATTGCGCCGCGCGCATCCGCGTGACATGTCTCCCGCAACAACTGTCCATACATCATGCGCTCCTCGCCTCCCGAATCGTCTCGCAGCGACCTGTCGCTCACGCCGATACTCGCCGCTATTACTCTGGCCGCACTCGGATTTCTTCCGATCGCGAACTGGATTCGCGGTGGACACGACGCGCCGTGGTACGGGGCGGTCGCGAGCGGCTGGGTCACCGGCACCACGATCGTCGCTGGCACCGGCATCGTATTCGCCATCCTCTCGCGACGGTTTGCATTCCTCTGGACGGAGGGTGCGCTTGACGGCCTGGTCGAGCGCCACCACGATCACCCGAATCGCTTCGCTCTCGCGCTCGCGCTGTTGGCGCTCGCGGCATACGCGTTGGTGGCACAATGGGTGTTCAGTGGCCGCCCGCTGTTGATCGATGAGCTCACCGAGGTGCTGCAGGCACAGATCTTCGCTCGGGGCAGGTTGTGGCAGCACGTGGCTCCGCATCCCGAGTTCTTTTCGTCGATGCTCGTTGCCGATTTCCAAGGCCGGCATTTCGCGCACTTTCCGGCCGGCGGCCCCGCGATGCTGGTTCCCGGAGTGCTGCTGGGTGCCACCTGGCTCGTGGATCCCATTTGCGGCGCAATCGCCGTCTTTGCCTTTGCGACATTCGCTCGTGTGGCGGAGCCGCGGCCGGGCGTGGTGATCGGAGCCACGATCCTCTTCGCCTTCGCTCCATTCATGCTCTTCATGTCCGGCTCGCACATGAACGAGGTATCCGCGCTCATGTGGATCACGATCGCCGTGGCGGCGATGGCGCGCGTGCTCACCTCGACCGCGCCTCGCCCGGCACTCTCGCTCCTGTGTGGCCTGGCGTTCGGATGCGCGGCGACGATACGGCCGGCCGATGCTCTCGCATTCGCGCTGCCGGCCGGTGCATGGTTTCTCGTGCGCGCGCTGAGGAATCCGCGGCGCTGGGACGATGCGCTCGCAGCTGCTCTCGGCGTCGCCGCGCCGCTCGCGCTGCTGATGTGGGTGAACCGGCAGACGACGGGTAGCGCCACACTCCTCGGATACGAGTTGCTCTGGGGAAAAAACAACGGGCTCGGTTTTCATTCCGCGCCGGGACGAATGGCGCACACGCCCGCACGAGGATTGGAGCTGATCAATCTCTACCTGCTCCAACTTCAGAACTATCTCTTCGAAGCGCCCATGCCATCGCTGCTTCCGGCGATCGCTTCGCTGGCACTCACGCGGCGGTTTCACGCATTGGACAGGTATCTGGTCGCGAGCGGCAGCATCCTCCTCGCTCTGTACTTCTCCTTCTGGGCCAATGGCTTCTACCTCGGCCCGCGCTACGTGTACCCGTTGTTGCCGGCGCTCGCACTGTTCACGGCTCGCGTCTTCCCCCTGGTGCGCGAGCGGCTGGGCGCGGGATTGCCGTATCGCGCCACAGTGTACGGCGGCGTGTGCGCGACGCTCCTCGCGGTGACCACACTCATCCCGCTGCGCGCGAGACAGTACCGCAACTCGGAGATCACCATGCGCTGGGACGCCGACAGCGCGGCGGCATCCGCCGGAGTGGCGCACTCATTGGTGCTCGTGCGTGTGAGCTGGGGCGCTCAGAGTCTCGCCCGACTGTGGGCGATCGGAGTGCCGCGCAGTGAATCGGAGCTCATCTATCGCAGCGTGGATGCCTGCATGCTCGCAGAACGGCTCGACTCGCTCGAGACGGATTCTGCACGAGGCGCGGCCGCCGTTGCGCGTCTGCAGCCTCTCCTCGGCGACTCCAGCCGGCTGATTGCGTCGCCGTTCTCGCCGGATACGAGCGAGCGGTTCATGCCAGGAGCCGATTACTCGGCGAGCTGCAAAGCGCGCATCATCGCCGATCGCGAGGGCTTCACGCTGCTTCCGCCGCTGCTGCTCGAGCACGGTGGCGGAAATATCTACGCGCGCGATCTGGGCGAGCGTGATTCGGTGCTCATTCGCGCGCATCCCGACCGCCCGGTCTATCTGCTCCGCCCCGCGTCGACACGCATCGGTGAGTCACCGCGCTTCTACCCGCTTCCGCGCGACTCGGTGATGCGCGCGTGGGCGCACGCGGGACGCTGACCGCGATCGTCGACTGAGGAAGCCGTCTCGCGTACGCCCGCTACCTCCCGTGCTCGCCCGCTACTGATACATGATGAACAGCGGCACCGGGTCCATCTCCATCACCTGCGCCGGCGTCAGGATCGGCTTGTCGTTCTTGTAGAACAGCTTGAACCCCGCGAACTGCACCGGCCGGTCGTGCACGTACGCCTTGTACGATCCGTACTTGAGCCTCGGCGGACCGAAGCCATCCATGTCGATCACGATCTGCACGCGGGGATCGAGCTTGATCTTCTGATGGTTCGACAGCATCGGCGTCGTGAAGCGATGCACGATCAGCATCTTCGGCGGCAGCTTGAGCGAGTCCACCAGCGCCGCAAGCACCGTCGACACCGCGTTGACGTCCGCCGCATCGATGCGTCCGATCACCTTCCCGGGAATCTTCTTCGTGCCGATCGAGAATTCGGGATCGAGCGCGAGATGCACGTACGGCTTCGCGAGATATTTCATGAGCGGCGCCATCTCCACTGCCATCGTGCTGCGCCCCGTCTGGATGTCGAGGATGACCAGATAGTGGTGCTTCTCCGCCCACCCCATCACGCGAGCGATCAGCGTGTCGGGCATCCGCGCGCGATAGAGTCCGCTCTTCCCCGGCCCCGCCTGCGCCACCGTGGCGATGAGCTCGAGCGCCGGCAGCGCGGGGCGCCCGCTATCGACTGCCGCATACGCCGCGGCCTGCTTCGCAAGCCGCGCGAGCATCGAGTCGGGGTTGATCTCGCCGAGAATCCCCATGCGCTTGGACATGGGATTGCCATAGTAGGCCACCACTCGGCATCCAGGGAAGAGCGATCCCGGGAGGCGGCGCGTCGCCGCCGAGTCGGTCTGCTGCGCGATCACTTTCAGCGAATCGGCGTGCACCTTCGCGCGTGCGCGCGCGAGCGAGTCCGCGTGCGCCGCGCGCGGCGACTTCGGCGCGCCTGAAACGCTGTCGTTGCTCGCAGCGCGTGCAACTCGCTTCGCATCTGCGCGCATCGTGTCTGCGCGCGTCGCCGTCGAGCTGTCCCGAGCGCCACTCGAATCGCGCCACCCGCCAATCAGGTGTGCAGGCTCCGCACCCGGATGCAGGCTGAGCGCCGCCATGTGCATCGAGTCGTCCTTCGCGCGCTTCACGCTATCCGCATGTGTCTTCGGCGCCGTCACCACCCGCGCTGCCTTCCGCGGCACCGGCAGCCCGCCCTGCGCGCACACGGCGGGCACAGTGAACCCCGTCGAGTCCCTCGCCGCTGCTACGCGCGCCGCCGCCACTCCCTCCGCAACAACCCGAGCCGAGTCCGCCCTCGACGCCCTCGCATCCCGCGCATCCTGGCACGCCACGATCATCGCGACGCCCACTACCATCGCGCGCATTCCAAATCTCATCACGCCGCGCCCGGCTCCTCATCCGCACTCGCGCGCATCGACTCCGGCGCTATTCCCGCAGCCCGCAACCACGCCACGTACGCTCCCGGCGCAATCTCACTCGGCTTGATCTCGCTGCGCCCGCCCCAGAACACGTTCGTATAGCTCACCGGAATCCCCACCTCGGCGAGATGCGCATCGATCGCCGCCTTGTGCGCGAGCACGAGCTGCTTGTCGGTGCCATGCGCCACCGCCATGATGTTCACGTTCGCGAACTCGTCTCCACCCTCGCGCCAGTACGCGTGCGTGAGGATGTGATGGCGCCCGACTTCCTTCCCCGTCTCGATCTCGCGCCCCTCCGGCACACGCCAGTGGAAGAGCGCGTTGTACCGCGTCACGCGAATACCGTCGGCCCCCGGCTTCACGTGCTCGAGGAACGTGGAGAAGCGCCCGATCACCCCGCGATCGGCCAGCCCGCGCGCCACATGTAGAAATTCTACATATGGCACCCCCGCCTCCTCCGCACGCGTGCGCCACGGCATCGCCCCGATCTCTCCGACCTCGAGCTCGCGCTTGAGCGGTTCCAGCACGCGCCACTCGAGCTCCGACAGCTCGACGACGTTCGTGTCCATCACGCGCCCCGGCTCCTCGCTCCGCGAACCCGGCTCCATTCCCTTCCGCCGCACGTGCCCCACGCCGAGCGCGAACAGCCGCTTCGCCGGCATCACACGGAACGCGTCTGCGCCCACACGCGCCGCGACGAGCGTGCAGTGCTTCGCGCGCGAATATCCCTGCGGCACCTTCAGCGTCGTCCACAGCCGGTAGCTCGAGCCCTGTATCGCGCCGTCCGTCGATCGAATCACCACGTGCCCCGAAAACGGATCGTCCTTCACGAAGTACTCGAACGCCGCATCGAGCTTGTCCTCGGGCACCCGCCATGCGACGAGCGCGCCCGGCGCGAGATTCGTCGCCATCAGCGTCTGCCGCACGCGGCGAATGGTGCCGGCGCTCAGCATCGCGCGGATGCGCGCGTGCACGACCTCCTCGCTCACCCCCGAAAGTCGCGCGATCTCGGCGAAAGGATCCTCGAGGAACCCGGCGATGCGGTCCTCCGAGATCGCGAGGATGCGCGCATTGATCTCATCGCCGATATCGGCGGGAAGGGGCGTTGCGGTCTGGGAACCACTCATTGCGAATCGCTCATGAAATGGAAGATAATCTGAAAGCTACGCGAGCCCCGCACGCAGGACGATGCGCACCGTCGCCCCCTCCCCCTCCACGCTCGCCACCGCGATTTCCCCGCCCCAGCTCTCCACCAACCGCCGGCTGATCGCGAGCCCCAGGCCACTCCCCCGCGTGCGCGTCGAAAAGTGAGGCTCGAACAGCCGCGCCTGCACGCTCGCCGGAATCCCGCTCCCATCATCGCGCACCGCGATCGCCACTCGCTCCGCGCCGCCATCCACGCGCACCTCCACCCGCGTGGCGCCCGCGAAACGCGCATTCTCGAGCAGGTTGAGCATCACCTCACGCAACTCATCGTCACGCGCGTACGCCACCACCGCCGACTCGGTCCCCGTCGTTCGCCAATCGATGCTCCCCGCGCCGAGCTTCTCGAGCTCCACCACGTCGCGCACGATCACGCTCACATCGAGGGGCGCCGCGGTCTGCAGCTCCGATGGTCCCATACCATATCGGCTGAATCCGCGCGCGATCTCATCCAGCCTGTCGATCTCCGCGAGGATGCGCTCCGCATTGCTCTCGAGGATCGTGTCGAAGTCCGCGCGCTTGTCCGCGTGCGCACGCTTGAGATGCTGCACCCCAAGCCGGATCGGCGTGAGCGGATTCTTGATCTCGTGCGCCACCTGCCGCGCCATCTCGCCCCACGCGAGCACGCGCTGCGCGCGCGCGAGGTCGGTGATGTCGTCGAGCGTGAGCACGGAGCCTCCCCTCCCACTCGAGAGGCGTGTCAACCGCGCCTGCAGCGTTCTTCCATGCATCGTCAGCTCGAACTCCTCCTCCTCCACCTTCCCGTCGGCGAATGCGCGCAGCCGCCGCGCGGTCTCGTCGCCGAGGCCGACCGCCGTCACCCCCGGCGGCAGCGCGCGATCGAGCATCGCCTCCGCGCGCGGATTCGCGAGCGTGATCACGTCGTCCGCGTCGAATGCGACCACGCCACTCGCGACGTTCCGCAGCGTCGCCGCGGTACGCCGCTGCGCAGACTCGAGCGCGGCGCGGCTCTCGCCGAGATCTGCCGCCATGCGCCGAAATGCGGAGAACACCGGTTGGAACTCATCCGGTGCGCGCGACGCGAGCGGCGGCTCGCGATCCCCACGCGCGATCGCGAGCGCGGCGACGCGCAGCGCGCCAATCGGCTCTGCGAGCGAGCGTGAGGCGATCCGGCTCAGCGCCAGCGCCGCGAGCGCGCCGAGCACCGTCGCGCAGGCGACGAGCACGGCCAGATCGCGACGGCGCTGGTCGAGAATCGCCTCCGTTCCACGCGCAGGCGCGCCGATGACGTACGTCTGCCCGCTCCCGCTCATCGAAACGCGAAAGCCGAAAAGCGCGGGCCCCGAGTTGACCTCCTCCATCAGGCTCGCGTACACCTCGCGCCCCGCAGCGAGACTGGCGTATGCCGACGGCGGGAGAAACGCACCCATCGGCGCGAGCGCATCGAACAGTGGCTGGCTCGCGCCGCCGAGCTCCCCGTTGCGGTAGAGCAGGAGCGGGATGTCGGTATGTCCGACGAGCGATGCGCCGCGCCGCGCTTCCTCGTCCATCGAGATGCCACGCAGTGCCTCGCGCAAGACGAGATCGCGAGACTGCCGGTCTTCCGTGCGCAGTCGCTCGTAGCTCCACACTGCAAAGATGAGCGCGGGGATCACGAAGAAGGCGAAGAGCACGACGGTCAGCCGAGATCGATAGCTCGTCCCCCATCGCCGCAGCTGCACGCGCAGCCGGCGCAGCACTCGCCCATCGGGGAGCGCCGCGAACATCCAGAGCGCGAAGAGCAGCACGAGGTCGAGCATCACCGCGAGCGCGCCGCGCTGCAGCAGAATGCCGAGCGATCGCAGCTCGATCTCGATGTGCGCACGCATCGGACCGCGCGACGTCAGCACCACGTGGTCGCCGTGCATCTCGTTCTCGTCGCGATACCAACGCGTCCCGCGCACCGGGAGGTTGTCCCCCGCACGCGCCTCCACGAGCGCCACGCTGTACGGCGGCTCCCCCGTCTCGCGGTCCTCGAGGCCGAGCAGCGGCGCGAACGGATCCGTCGCGATGAGCCTGGTACGCGGCGCGACGACCACCGTCGTTACCGAGCTGTCGGGATGCGGCACCGCGAGCACCACGAACATCCCCGGCACTCCGAGCACCGACCGCAGCTGCATCGCGCCGCTCGCGCGCGCGTCCGCCGCCACCTCGCCAACGCTGCGCACCGGCGGCGTCAACTGGTCGAGCGTCACCTCCGCCGTCGGCAAGCCCTCGGGTCCCCAACTCATGAGGTCCGCCGGGTATCCGCTCCCGACGAGATCCGAGCGCATGTAGCGCTTCGCGAGCTCGGCTTCCGTCCGCGCGACCGGCGCCGCGTACAGATCGCTGCCAAGCCGCTGCAGCACGCTCACGATGTCCGGATCGACCGTTGCGAGCCCGCCGACATCGCGATCGGCCAACGTCGCGCGCCCGCGCACGCTTGCGCCCCACGTCAACGTCGTCGCGACCATTGCCGCCACGGCCCCCGCAACGAGCACCACCCGCCGATGCGATCGCGTGAGCGCGAGCGTCGCAATCACGACCGTCCACACCACCCGGTACCATGTCGGGAACACCCCTGGCGCGTGCAGCGCCAGCGGCGCCATCGTCGCGACGATGGTCGCCAGCAGCGGCGCGACCCACGGCGGAAGTCCGCGCCGCACGCCAAGCCCCTCGCTGCCGATCGCCGCGAGAGCGATGAACAGCGTGGCGGTCGCGAGGAAGAGCGCGATCTCCCACCCGAGCCACAGCTCCACGGCCACACCGCCCAGCGGCGGCGAGACGCCGCCTCCGAGCGTGCGCAGAAGCGCCGGCGAAATCGCGAAGATCGCCAGCGCGATCGGCACCGCCATCCAGCGCCTTGGCAGGCGCAGCCCGCGGCGCAGCAACAGCAGCAGCGACAGCAGCGCAATGACCGCCGTCGCCCCCAGCGCCCCGACCGACGCGGTGAACGGCCCGCCAACCTGCGAGTAGTAGACCGTCGGGTCGAAGGGCACCCCGCTCCCCGAAAACGCGTTGAGCGGCACCAGCGCGAGCATCCCGAGCGCGACGGCGATTGGAAAGAGCCGCCACATCAGTGATCGCTGCCGCCTCCACGACACCACGAGGACGCACGCGAAGGCGAGCACGAGCAGCAGCACGCCCGTGAGTCGCACGCGCACGAGCGCGCTCAGACGCGCCTCCTCCTCGCCCGGAGCCACGGCATGCGCGACGAGCAGTGTATCGCTTCCCTCCGTGAGCACGAACGATCCTTCGCCGACCCCCGCGCTGCTCGGCGTCACGTCGAAGGCGTGGAGCCCCTGCTCGCGCGCGACGCGATTGCCGATCGCCGACACGAGCTGGTCCGCCGGCGGCTCAGCGTACGCCACCGCCATCGCCACCGCGCGCCGTGCACCGCGCGATTCCACATCGTAGAGCACCGTATAGAATGGCGTATGCAGTGCGCCCGCCGCGCGGCCAATCGAATCCGGCGGAACGACGAGCTTCCCGCCCCACGCAAACGGCGCCCCGTTCTCGTACAGCACGACGCCGCGCTCGGGAGTGCCCGACGTCAGCTTGTCGAGCGCATCGAACGCCGACTGCGCATCGGCCGGCGCACCGAGGGCCTGCGTCGCCTCCTCGTGCAGCGCCTGCATCGACGCCGTGATCGCGCGCTGCAGCTCGCGCCCGCCGCGCTCGACCACGAGCGCCCGATACGCCGGCCAGTCGGCGTCGATGCGCGTGAGATCGCGCTGTGACACGAACGCGACCGCGCAGAACGCGGCCAGCGCGGCGGCGGCAGCAAGCGCCCGCCGGCGCGCGCCGCGCGGCTGCACGATCGCAATTCCGATCGTCGCCACCGTGGCGGCGATCGTGAAAGCGAGGTAGCCTACGCTCGGGGTGCGCAGCCACCAGCTCCCCGCCACGAGCGTCACGCCCGCGACGAGCGTCCAGAGACGTGTCGTGACACCGGTGCCGGGCGCCGCTCGCGGCGTCACGTCCACTTCATTCTGGTCCGAGATGACGGTTCCCCTCCATGCGCCTCCAACCGAGGCGCGGCTGCTCAAATACACCGCTCCCGGCGCAGTGGCCGAGATCATCGCCCGCGATCCGCGACTCATCATACCGGTGGGCACCTGCGAGCAGCACGGCCCCCACCTCCCCCTCGGCGTCGCCACCATCATCGCCGAGAAGCTCTGCGACGATCTCTCGGCGACCTACGGCGTGCTGCGCGCGCCCACCATCGAATATGGCGTGAACGTCGAGTCCGCGCGCGAGGCGGTCGGCAATTCGTCGATGCGGCGCAAGACGCTGCATCGTCTCCTCAACGACATCCTCGCCTCGTGGGAGAACTGCGGCTTCCGGGAATTTATCCTGATCACGGCGCACGATCACGATCCGCATCAGGATGCGCTGTCGACCGTCATCACACGCGAGGCGCGCGTGCGCGTGGTCGATCTCTACGCGATCTCCCTCAGCGATCTCCTCGAGGGACAGTCGGAGCACATGCACGGCGGCGAGGCCGACACCTCGATTATGCTCTACCTCGCGCCCGAGCTCGTGCGCATGGAGTGGGCGCAGGACTACATGATGAGCCGCGAGCAGCTGCGTCGTTACCGGCGCGGATATTTGCGCGTCCCGAAGGAGAGCGCGGGGTCGATCGGCCGCCCCTCGCTCGCCACCGCCGAGAAGGGCAAGGCGATGTACGAGCGGATTCGGCAGCGTGTGAGCGAGCGGATCTTCCTTTCTCCCGCCCTCGATACCTGAACACTTCCTTGCGCCGGGTGTATCATATTCCTGACATGCGCACTCTCTCGTATGCTCTCGCACTCTCGCTCGCGGTCTCGAGCGGTACCGTCGCCCAGGTCACGACCGTGGACGAGGGCACCTTCACGATCTCGCGAGGCGGCACGAAGCCCAGCGACCGCATCGGACAGGAGTCGTTCACCATCCGTCGCACGAAAGGTCCGGGCGGAGACGTCGTCGTCGCCAACGCGACCGTGACCTTCGACACCGAGCACATCGCGCCCGCGCTGCGGACGGACACGTCGTTCTCGCCGCTCGCGTACCAGGTGGAGGTGCGCACCGGCACGGACGTCGAGCGGCTGCGCGGACGCATCGGCGGCGGGCGCTTCAGCGCGCAGCTCAAGAACGCGAAGGGCGAGTCGTCGAAGGAGTACATCGTCTCCGACGGTGCGCTCATTCTGGACGACGACATCTTCCATCAGTACTACTTCCTCGTGCAGCGCGCTCGCGGCGGCTCGGCGACCATCCCCGTCGTGATCCCGCGCCGCAACACGCAGGAGACCATGCGCATCCAGACGGGCGCCAACGAGCAGGTGCGCGTCGGTACCGGTTCGGTCGAGGCCCGCCATTACACGATACAGGAGCCCTCGGGCGCTACCCGCCAGGTCTGGGCGGACCCGCAGGGGCGCATCCTCAAGGTGCAGCTGGACGCCACGAACATCACCGCCACCCGCGACGAGCTCCCGCGCTAGCTTCGTCGCCTCCGCACCGGGCTTGACCTCACGCACGGTGAGCTCGCCAGCTTCCTGAAACCTCATACCAGTCCCCGCCGTATTGGGCGTGACTTCGAACTCGAGGACAGGAAACGATGCGGTGCTTGCCAGCCGTCACGGTCGCCATCGGCGTCGTGGCTGTACTACTGCCATTCTCGAACGCCCGCGCCCAGACGGCCGATACGGTACGCCCCCAAGCGGCCGACACCATCCGCGCCCACGTGGTGGACACCACCGGAGGGCCCCAGCTGTCGCTCGACCAGGCGATGACGATCGCGCAGAAGAACAACCCCGACCACCTTCAGATCGTCGAGGCACGACGCACCGCCGTCGCCAAACGGCGCTCCGCATACGGTGCCTTGCTCCCTCGCGCCGATGCCCAGCTCCAGGGGCTCTACCTCGCGCAGGGAAACACGCTGGCCAGCAACGGCTTCGCCTTCGGCAACGGGTCGAACTCGGAGCAGTCTTCCTACTTCATTGGGCTGACCTACAACATCGCCACGAGCACCTTCCTGAATCCGAAGATCGAACAGGCGAATGTGCGCGCGGCCGACGCCGATGTCGTCAATTCGAGCTCCGTCACGCGCTCGCAGATCGCCCAGGACTACTTCACCGTGCTCGGCGACCAGGCGAAGGCGCAGCTCGAGGACTCGCTGATCGCGAATGCGCAGACGGCGCTGCAGCTGGCCAAGGCGAAGCTTTCGGTGGGATCGGGGATCTCGCTGGACGTGTCGAAGGCCGCGGTCAATCTTGGCACGCAGGAGGTTGCGGCGATCAAGGCGAAGAATCAGGTCGCGATCGATCGGCTGACGCTATTCCAGCATATGGGCGTTCAACAGCCGCAGAACTCGCGTCTCACGACCACTTTTGAAGTGAAGGCGCCGACGTTCACGGTCGACTCCGTGCTTGCGCTCGCTCGCGCGGACAACCCCGCGCTCGAGGCGGCGCGCACGCGCGACCAATCGGCGGCGTTGAGCGTGAAGGCGGCGCGCGGCAGCTATCTGCCCACACTCCAGGTTTCTACCGGACTCGGCGGTTACACCAATTCCTATACCAACCCCAGCTTTCTCTTCGGACAGGCAGCGGCGGGAGTTCAGAATTGCCTGTCGCAGGACTCCGTGCGCGTTGGCGCAGGATTAGGGAGCAACGCCGCTGCGTGCGGCACGCTTAACCCGGATGGCACGCTCAGCTCGGCGCAGCAGGCTGCCATTCGAAAGGCCAACAATGCATTTCCCTTTGGCTTCACCAAGCAGCCATTCCAGATCACGGCGACGCTGTCGCTGCCGATCTTCGACAACTTTCAGCGCGAGCAGCGCGTGGAAGAGGCGAGCGCCGCGCGCAACAATGCGCAGTACGCAATTCGCGCGCAGGAGCTGAAGACGACGGCCACCGTAACGAGCAGCTATCTCACGTTGCAGGCACAGGCGCAGCAGGTGGCGCTGCAGGAGCGTACTGCACAGCAGGCGCGTGAAGCGCTTCGGCTGGCCGAGGAGCGCTACCGCGTCGGGCTGGCGCCGTTTCTTGATGTAAGTGATGCCCGCTCGCAGTTCGAGCAGGCCGAAAGCGATCGCATCAATGCTGTCTATGACTTCCATAAGGCCTTTGCCGCGCTGGAATCCGCGGTTGGCCGTCCTCTGCGATAATCGGAGCAACGAATGACCAAACGTGGAAAGGCGATTACCGCAGTAGTAGTGGTTGTCCTCGTTGCCGGGGTGGTAGTGCTGGCGGCGTTCAAGCGCGGCGACAAGGCGGTCGAGGTGCGCCTCGAGAAGGTGCAGAAGCGCGATCTCGTTGCCTACGTCACCGCGAGTGGCCAGGTCGAGCCGCACACCAAGGTCGATGTCGCCTCGGACGTGAGCGGGCGCATCGTGAAGCTCTCCGTGAAGGAGGGCGATATGGTGACGAAGGGACAGTTTCTCCTGCAGATCGATCCGGCGACGTATGAAGCGGACGTGCAGCGCGAGGCTGCCGGCGTCGCGTCGGCGCGCGCTGATCTCGCGCGCGCGAAGGCGAATCTCGAGCAGTCGCAGAACTCCTATCGCCGCTCCTCGGAGATCGTGAAGGACAATCCGGCACTCATTTCTGCCTCGGAAATCGAGCAGCTAAAGACCACGATGGATGTGAACAACGCGCTCTATCAGGCCGCGCAGCACAACGTCGATCAGACGAACGCCGCGCTGCGGAACTCGAACTCCCTGCTGGCGAAGACGACGATCCAGGCGCCGATGAGCGGTCGCATCACCAAGCTCGCGGTGCAGCAGGGTGAAACCGCGGTGCCGGGCACGTTCAGCAAGGACCAGGCGCTGCTGCTGACGATCAGCGACATGAGCGTGCTCGAGACCAAGGTGAAGGTCGACGAGACCGATGTCGCGCGGCTGCACGTGGGCGACACCGCACAGGTGTTGATCGACGCCTTCCCCGACACGACCTTTCGCGGGAAGGTGACGGAAATTGCGCATAGCTCGGTGAGTGCGGGAACGACGGCCGCTGGAGCTTCGGACCAGGCGGTGGACTATGAAGTGCGCGTGCAGCTGATCGACCCGCCGATCGACACCCGCCCCGACTTCTCCGCGACGGCGAAGATCGTCTGGGATACGCGAAAGGCAGTGCTGAGCATTCCGATCATCGCGTTGACCGTTCGCGAGCACGAGGCGAACGAGAATCGCGACTCGGCTGCGGTCGCGCTCGGGAAGAAGGCGACGAAGGACATCGCACAGAAGGATGTCGAAGGTGTGTTCGTCGTCGGGAAGGACTCGCACGTGATGTTCCGTCCCGTGAGGGTCGGCATCCCCGGCGAGGAGTATTTCGAGGTAATCAGCGGGCTGCAGGAGGGCGAGACAGTGGTCGCCGGCAGCTACCAGGCGATCCGGACGTTGCACGACAGCACGGCCGTGAAGGAGATCAAGAAGGACGACAAGAAGAAGGAGGCAAAGGCGTGAGTCCCGTCGAGCAGGACGTCGCGATGAGCACGACTGCGGAGCGCAAGGTCGTGACGGCCGCTCCGGGTATTGCGCCATCGTCCGACTGGGTGATCGTGACGCGCGGGATCACGCGCGACTACGACATGGGCGGCGAAGTCGTCCATGCGTTGCGTGGCGTGGAGCTCGCGGTTCGGCGCAACGAGTACGTCGCGATCATGGGTCCATCTGGCTCCGGAAAGTCCACGTTGATGAATCTGATCGGCTGTCTGGATACGCCTTCGGCCGGAGAGTATTGGCTGAATGGCGTGCTCGTGTCGCGGATGGCAGACGACGAGCTCGCGCGCGTGCGCAACCGTGAGATCGGCTTCGTCTTCCAGACGTTCAACCTGCTGCCCCGCGCAACTGCGCTGCACAACGTCGAGCTTCCGCTCGTGTACGCCGGCGTCAGTGCGGCGGAGCGCAAGGAGCGCGCGCGGGAGGCGCTGACGCGCGTGCAGCTCGAAGATCGCATGGATCACCGGCCGAACGAGCTCTCCGGCGGACAGCGCCAGCGCGTTGCGATTGCACGTGCGCTGGTGAACCGCCCCGCGATCCTCCTCGCCGACGAGCCGACGGGAAATCTCGACTCGACGACGTCGGAAGAGATCATGCGCGTCTTCGAGGAGCTCGCGTCCTCGGGACAGACGGTGATCATGGTAACGCACGAGCCGGATATCGCGCAGCACGCGCGCCGGGTCGTCGTCCTGCGCGACGGAAGAATCTCGTCCGATGAGACGCGCGAGACCTTCCTCGCCACGCTCAACAGCGCGCGCGCATAAGGAACGCAGATGTCACTTCTCGACGCCGTCCGCCTCGCCCTCACGCAGATCAGGGTGCAGAAGCTCAAAAGCTTCTTCACGCTGCTTGGCGTGACCATCGGCGTGATGTTCCTCATCGCCGTGGTGTCGATCGTGAACGGGATGTCGAAGTACGTCGAGGAGGACTTCGCGGCGAAATTTCTCGGCGTCAACACCTTCACGCTGCGCCGCTTCCCGAACTTCCAGAACGGGAACGTCACCGAGGCGACGTGGCGGGAGTGGCAGCGTCGTCCGCAGATCACTTCCGAGGATGCGGAGGCCGTGCGCGCCGCGCTGCCGACCGGCACGCATTGGGCGATTCAGGACAGTCGCTATGCCACGCCGTCGTCGTCGTATCGCAATAGCGGACCGCAAGCGAGGGTTTCGGCCGTCTCGGCCGACTATTTCCTCATCAAGAATCTCGACCTCGAGCGCGGGCGTGTCTTCACGGAACAGGAAGAGCAGATTGGCGCGCCGGTGATCGTGCTCGGCAGCGAGACTGCCGAGACGTACTTCCCGAACGTCGATCCGCTGGGCAAGGATCTGCGCCTCGAGGGACTTCCCTTCCGCGTGATCGGAGTGCTCAAGAAGCAGGGGAGCACCTTTGGCATCTCGCTCGACCGCCAGGCGATTGGCCCCTTTCATTCGGATCTTCGCCGCGTGACGCACGCGCGCATGGGACTGGATGGCGTGCTCGTTCAGGGCAGCGACGTCGGCAACCTCCAGGACGCGCAGGAGTCCACGCGCGAGGTGATGCGGAGGCGGCACCATTTGCGCCCGTCCGATCCCGACAACTTCATGATGGAAACGTCGGACTCCGCACTCGGTGCATGGCAGACGATCAAGCAGTTCCTGGTGATCGGCGGCATCGTGCTCCCGTTGATCGGGCTCGTCGTGGGTGCCATCGTGATCATGAACATCATGCTCGTCGCGGTCGCAGATCGCACGCGCGAGATCGGAATACGCAAGGCACTCGGCGCACGGCGCCGTGACATCATGTGGCAATTTCTGGTCGAGTCGGCGACGCTGAGCGTCTTCGGCGCGATCCTCGGAATCGCGCTGGGCTTTGGACTTTCGCTGCTCATCAAGTCGGTCACGCCGCTGCCATCGAGCGTCGCGTTGTGGTCGGTCCTCGTATCGGTAGTGCTGGGTGCCGGCGTCGGGATCATCGCCGGCATCTACCCGGCGAGTCGCGCATCGCGCCTCGATCCCATTCTCGCACTCAGGTCGGAGTGATGTCGATTCCCAACAAGCTGCACGCGTTGGGCGAGGGCGTGCTCATCGCGCTCGACGCCATCCGCACGAACAAGGTTCGCGCCGGGCTGACGATCCTCGGCATTGCGGTGGGGGTCTTCGTCGTGACGGCGATGGCGGCAGGCGTGCACGGGATCAACGCGGGCGTCGAGAAGTCGATGGCCGCCGCTGGTCCCACGACTTTCTATGTGACGCGCTGGCCCGTCGGCATCAACGGCTGCGACGGATCGGCGGACAGCTGCCCATGGCGCCACCACAAGTCGTTGACGATCGCTGAGGCGGACATGATCGCGCAGCTCCCGTCGATCAAGGGAGTGATTGCGCACGTCGGCACCGGCGCCGAGGTGAAGTACCACGATCGCGATCTCGCATCGGTGAACGTGGACGCGTACACGCCGGGTTGGACCGAGGTCGACGGCGGTGACATCAATCCCGGGCGCAGCTTCACCGAGCGCGAGAACGAGAACGCCGAGCAGGTCATCATCGTGAACGACGTGATGGCGGCGTCGCTGTTCGAGAATGGAGATGCCGTCGGGAAGGTCGTCGCCGTGGATGGAAAACCGTTCATTGTGATCGGGCTCTATCATCCGCTCGCGAATTTCTTCGCGGGCTCGAGCTCGCCCGGCGCAATCGTTCCGTTCGAGACCGCGCGGCGCAAGCTGCAGATGGGGGTGAAGTGGCTCGACCTCACGGTGAAGCCGAGGGACGGCGTTGCACAGGACGTCGCGATGGATGAGGTCACCGCGTCGCTGCGGACGGAGCGGAGACTGCGGCCTGCGAACGAGGACACGTGGTTTCTCTACGGACAGGAAAAGCTCATGGAGCTGTACAACAGCACGGTGCAGGTCTTCTTCATCGTCCTCATCTCGCTGTCGGCGATCGGGCTGCTGGTGGGTGGCGTCGGCGTGGTGGCGATCATGATGATCTCGGTGACGGAGCGGACCCGCGAGATCGGCGTGCGCAAGGCGCTGGGCGCGACCAAGGGCGTGATTCTATGGCAGTTCCTCGTCGAGGCGGCGACGCTGACGATGATCGGCTCGTCCACGGGGCTGCTCATCGGCGGCGCGCTCGCGTGGCTCATCCGCAAGTCGACGCCGATCGATGCGACGATCCCGCCGCTGGCGATCGTTGCCGCGCTGGTGACGAGTGCGCTGACGGGGATCGTGTTCGGACTGCTGCCCGCGTATCGGGCGTCGCGGTTGGATCCGGTGGAGGCGCTGCGGTACGAGTAGGGCGGCGAGCCGGGGATTGCGACAGGATCACTTCAACGAGGACTTCGTCGCGCCGCGCGCGCGAAACCACCCGCATGTCCGCATTTGCGAGTGGCGTACGTAGGTGACTTCCGGCGGAGTCATCGAATCGACGTGCGCGGTGTCACTCGCACTTCGCGAGTTGCCATAGCCCTGGGCACAGACTTCGACGTGCTGACGGAGCCTGGACGGGTCTCGATTCAACGCGTACTGCGTCAGCGCATAGATCGCTGCGACCACCACGATAGCGCCGACGACGATCCAGCGCCCTCGAGATTGTCTGTCGACTTCGCTCATAATCTTCCCACTGGAATTCCCGCGAGCAACCCCGCGTTCC
>JBBRYY010000023.1:0-36379 GCA_038237245.1 Gemmatimonadales bacterium
AGCGCGCGCGCATTGTTGTCGGCGGAGCGCGTCGCACTCAACTTCGCGCAGCGGCTGTCGGGCGTCGCGACACTCACCGCGCGCTACGTCAGCGCGGTGCGCGGCACACGCGCGAAGATTCTCGACACGCGGAAGACGACGCCCGGCTTTCGCGCACTGGAGAAGTACGCGGTGCGATGCGGCGGAGGAACCAACCATCGCGCGGACCTCGCTGCCGCGGTGCTGATCAAGGACAATCATCTCGCTACGCTCGGCGGCGACATCGCGCTCGCGGTGCGCCGCGCGCGGAACGAAGCGCCGGCTGGCATTCAGGTCGAGGTGGAGTGCGACCATCGGGACCAGGTGGCGCGCGCAGTTGCCGCGGGGGCCGACGTGATCCTGCTCGACAACATGACGCCTGCCGAGATGCGGGCGTGCGTCGATCTCGTGCACGGTGCCGCGATCGTCGAAGCGTCGGGAGGCATCACGCTCACCACGGTGCGCGCGGTCGCGGAATCGGGGGTGGACTGGATCTCGGTGGGTGCGCTCACGCACTCGGTGCCGGCGCTCGATCTGGCGCTCGATTTCACCACGACGCCACGCTGACGAAGCGCTAACCCGCCTCGTCGGCGTCGTTCGGTGTCGTCACATGGGCTCGCGCGGAAGTGTGAGCGTGAAGGTGCTCCCCACATCCACCGTGCTCTTGAGGGTAATGTCCCCGTGCATCGCGCGCGCGAGGTCGCGGCTGATCGCGAGGCCGAGTCCCGTGCCCTCATGCTGGCTCGTACGCGTGCGGCCGAGCTGCACGAAGGGCTCGAAAATGGCGTCATGCTTCGCGAGCGGAATCCCGGGCCCCGTGTCCTCCACCGCGATCACAGCGCGATCGCCATCGCGCGAGCAGCGGACCGTCACGCTGCCACCCGCCTGTGTGAACTTCACCGCATTGGAGACGAGGTTGAGCACGACCTGCTCCACTTTCAGCTGATCCGCGCGCAGCACGAGATCAGTGGGACACTCTTCGCTCCTGAAGATGATGTTCTTCGCGATCGCCTGCGGCTCGACGAGCGGCAGCACGGTATCGAGAATCTCGTGTACGGGTACGGTGGCGACCTCGTACGTCATTTGCCCCGCCTCGATCTTGCTGTAGTTGAGCAGATCGGTGATGATGCCGAGTAGATGTTGCTGGCTCCCACGGATGCGCGCGAGATAGCTCTTCTGCTGCTCGGTGACGGGGCCGCCGATCTCCATCTCGAGAAGCTCGGCGTAGCCACCGATCGCGTTGAGCGGCGTGCGCAGCTCGTGCGACATCGCAGCGAGAAACTCGCTCTTCGTCCGATTGGCGACCTCGGCCTCGGCGATGCGTCGCGCGTCGGCAATCGCGCGCTCCTGCGACGCGCGCCGCTCGGTGAGATCGCGCGTGACCTTCGCGAAGCCGATGAGCTCACCCGGCTCGTTGTAAAGCGCGGTGATGACGACGTTCGCCCACAGCTGCGTTCCGTCCTTCCGAATGCGCCACCCTTCGTCCTCGAAGCTCCCCTGTGCGCGCGCGACCCGGAGCTCCCACGCGGGCTTCCCGTTCGCGTTGTCTTCGGAGGAATAGAACGTCGAGAAGTGCCGTCCAATGATCTCACTGGCGCGGTAGCCCTTGATGCTCTCGGCGCCCTCGTTCCAGCTCACGATGATGCCGTTGGGATCGAGCATGAAGATGGCGTAGTCCTTCACCCCCTGAACGAGAAGCCGGAATCGCTCCTCACTATCGCGCAGAATCTCCTCGGCCTCGCGCCGCTCCGTTAGATCGCGCGTGACCTTCGCGAAGCCGACGTGCGTGCCGGAGTGGTCGTGCAGCGCGGTGATCACGACGTTGGCCCAAAATCGTGTTCCGTCCTTCCGGATGCGCCACCCTTCATCCTCGAGGCGACCTTCGCGGAGCGCGACTTCCAACTCGGACGTCGGCTTCCCGCTCGCGATGTCTTCGGGCGGATAGAAGGTGGAGAAGTGGCGACCGATGATGTCGCTGGCGAAATAGCCCTTGAGTCGGTGGGCGCCGTCGTTCCAGCTGAGTATGTGTCCCGTGGTGTCGAGCGCAAAGATGGCGTAGTCGCGCACCCGGTCGACGATCAGCTTGTACATCCTCATGCCGTCCATGGTCGCGGCCGCGGCCGTGACCGCGTCTGGAGTGCGCGAGGCGGGGGCCGAGGCGGCGGATGGGCGGGCGGCTGCGTTGTCGGCCAGGGGGATCACGAGGTGTTCGGTACAAAAACGGCCATTGCCTGCCGCGAGAACCAGGTGCGGAAACGACTTCGGCTCCGGGAAAGAACTGCCGCTATCGAGGCAGGCATTCCGCGTGCCCGATCCTCTCTCGCGGGGCCAAGGAAGAGCATCCGCTAGATTTGCGCCATGCCGCTCGACCCAACCTCGTGAGAATCGTAGCGGGAAAGCACGCCGGCCGCGATCTCGTCTCCCCGCAGGACCGTCGCGTCCGCCCCACAGCCGAGCACGTGCGCGCCGCCATGCTCGACCTCGTGCGCGACGAGCTCCCCGACGCACGCGTGCTCGAGCTCTTCGCCGGCACCGGCGCCATCGGCATCGAGGCCATCTCGCGCGGGGCGAAGAGCGCCGACTTCGTCGAGTTCCGCCCCGACAGCCTCCACGCGCTGCGCGCCAACATCGCCGCGTTCCGCCTGCGCGAATCTACGCGAATTTTCAAGCGCGACGCCATCCCCTACGCCGCCATGCTCGGCCCCGCGAGCTACGACATCACGTTCGCCGATCCGCCCTACGGCTCGCGGCAGCTGGATCGCGTGATTTCGAGCTGGCACGTCAGCCACTTCTCGCGGATTCTCATCGTCGAGCACTCGATCACCCACGAGCTCCCGCGCGGCGCCAGCTCGCGCGCCTTCGACGATACGATGGTGACGATCTACAGGGTCTAGCTCGCCCTCCTCGCCTTGTACGCCCTCGCGAGCACCCTCTTGAGCGTCGGTAGATCGACGTCCTCGAGCTTCTTGATGTGCAGACAGCCGCCCTTGAGCTTCGCCTTCCCCAGCTTCTTGAGCGTCGACGGATCGCGCGCCAGCGCACCCATCATGTAGATCACGAGTCCGGATGCTCTGGGCGCGAAGCCCATCGTCATCCAGTCGTTCTCCTTCTTGTCCGAGCCCACGTACGGCGTCCTGCCGAAGCCGACGATGGCCCTCCCCCACATCTCCGCCTTCGCGCCCGTCGCCTCGCGCAGCATCTTCGTGAGCACCGCGGCGTCCTTGCTCACCGTTGCGTCGGGGATCGCCTTGATGAACGCACTCACGCTCGCTCCCGTAAGCCCCGTCTTTAACTCTGCCATTCGCGCGCTCCGGATTCGGGTCGAGTCGACGCCCGAATCTAGCGATCAGGAATTCGAGACCGCCAGCGTCGCGGGCGCGCCGAGCGCCTTCCGTACCCCCGGCGCAACGACATCACCGAGTAGCTCGATCGAATGCATGATCTGCGCGTGCGGCATCGTGCCGACGCTCATCTGCATCAGGAAGCGGTCGTGCGCGAAGAGCTCGTGCTCCCACAGCACCTTGTCGATTACCTCCTGCGGATCACCAACCAGCAGCGCGCCCCGCTTCGACCGCTCGGCCTCGAACTTCGCGCGCGTCGGCGGTGACCACCCTCGCTCGCGCCCGATGCGTCCCATCACGTCGAAGTACGGCGGATAGGCCTCGTCCGATGCCTGCATCGACGTGTCCGCGATGTAGCCGTGCGAGTTGATGCTCACCGGCAGCGTGGCCGGATCGTGTCCCGCGCGCTTCGCAGCCTCGCGATAGAGATCGACCATCGGCTTGAAGCGCTCTGGCTCCCCGCCGATGATCGCGAGCGCCATCGGGAGGCCGAGCGTTGCCGCACGCACCACGGACTGCGGCGTGCCGCCGACCGCGACCCACACGGGCAGCGGATTCTGCACGGGGCGCGGGAAGACGGACAGTCCGTGGATCGGCGCGCGATGCTCTCCCCTCCACTCCACCTTCTCGCTCACGCGCAGCTTCAGCAGCAGCTCGAGTTTCTCGGAGAACAGCTCGTCGTAGTCGTCGAGATCGTAACCAAAGAGCGGGAACGACTCGATGAACGAGCCGCGTCCCGCCATGATCTCGGCTCTTCAATTCGAAAGGAGGTCGAGCGTCGCGAAGTCCTGGAAGACGCGTACGGGATCGTCGGAGCTGAGCACCGTCACGGCGCTCGTGAGACGGATGCGCTTTGTGCGCGCCGCACCGGCGGCGAGCACCACCGCCGGCGACGATACGACGTAGTCGGGACGATGATGCTCGCCCACTCCGAAGACGTCGAGGCCTAGCTGGTCCGCGAGCTCAATCTCCTCGAGCAGATCCGCGAGCCGCTGCTCCGCGCTCACCAGATGCCCACTGGCATCCGGCGTACGCTCGGCGAATGTATAGATCCCGATTTCCATACGGAGTCTCGTGCTTACGCTGCGACGACGGGCTGACGACGCGCGAGCAGGTTGCCCACGCCGCCGAGGAATCCGATGGCGAGCACGAGGAGGGCGAACGCCTTCGTGTAGAGCGACTGCAGACTGAGCAGCGAGTCGAGCGAGTAGCTCCCGAAGCCAGTCAGAGCCAGCGCCACTGCTGCGGCACCATAGAACAGCGCGACCTCGATCCCGCCGTTCGCGGCGAAGAGGCCGTTCTTCCAGTGGACGCTCACCGCCGCCACGATCATCACCGACAGCATGAGCGCAGGACCGATTGGTCCGAGCAATCCGAGCGCAACGAGGATGCCGCTCACGATCTCGGTTGCCGAGGCGACGATCGCGAAGAGGCGGCCCGGTCGAAAGCCGATCGTTTCGAAGAAGCTCGCGGTACCGGCGATGCCGTGTCCGCCGAACCAGCCGAAGAGCTTCTGCGAGCCGTGGGCGGCCATCAGAAGTCCGACTGCGAGCCGAGTGACGAGAAGCCCGGCGCTGATCGTTCCGAGATCGAGAAGAGAGTTATGCATGGGTCAATCACGAGAAAGAGAAATAAAACTACCTGTTATAACAACTATTAGATCGAGAAAAAAGTTCACACATCCCTGCGAATCACCGCTAAGGCCTCCGTGAGGGCCTCAACCGCCCGCGGAGCGAGCCGCTCGATCCGCTCGCGGCCGAACGCCTCGAGCTCGGGGCTCGTCGCCTGGGTCAGCACCCGCCGCCCCTTCGGCGTGATCCGCGCCGTCACGTGCCGCCGATCCCCGGAGTCGCGCTCCTTGGTCAGCAGCCCCATGACCTCCATGCGGTCGAGCAGACGTGAAACGTCCGGCACGCTCGAGATGAGCCGTTCGCCGATCTCCCTGCCGCACAGCCCCCGCGCCCCCGCGCCCCGTAGAATGCGCAGCACGTTGTACTGCGTCATCGTGATCCCATAGGGGCGGAGCAGCTCGTTCGTGCCATGCTCCAGTATCGTGGCCGTACGGAGGATCGAAAGCAGCGCCTCATCGCTGGGGCTCGCGAAGGGTTTGGTCTGCTTGATCTCGCGCTGCAGGTGACTGTTCATGCCTGAAAGATACCTGTCATGACAGATACTTTCAACCTGGGCGCCGCCCTCCGGGCGCTACGGCGCCGGAGTCGCCGCCCCCTGACCCACGCGCGCCCCCGCGAGCGTCGCGATGGCGCCGAGCGTCGTCTGCGCCGCGTTGAGCCCCAGGCGGAAGTCGGCGTCGGTGTAGAAGGAAAAGACGTCGGTGGGCTGATGCCACTGCGGGTCCCACCCATCGCCGATCTGCGCGCCGCGCTCGTTCTCGCGCATGCTGATCGCCGGGACGATGTCCATGAACGGCGACGAATCCGTGTTCGTCATGTGCCGCCCCACCTGCGCCGGATAGTCGGTGGCGTACTGCTCATTCGCATCGGCGAACGCCCACGCGAGCTTCTCTGCATCGGCCGCGTACTTCGAGCGCGACTGAAATTCGATGTTGACGTCGGCTTCAGGGCGCTGCTCCTTCGCCATCGTACCGTCGGGCTTCGGCATCCCGTGGTCGAACATCATCATGTCGTGCTGCACCATGCCGAGCCATTTCGGCTCGGGATATTGCCCCGAACCCTTCGGCGACTCGATCCCCTGCAGCGCCTGCCGCTGCGCGACGTACGCCTTCGCGCCGTCGAGCCCCGTCTCCTCGTTGTTCCAGAGCGCGAAGCGAATCGTGCGATCGGTACGCACGTCGGGCGACGAGAACACGCGCGCGAGCTCCGTCACGAGCGCAGTGCCGGAGCCATCATCGTTCGCGGCCTCCCCCCAGCCGATGCCATCCATGTGCCCGCCGACGATGTACATCTCGTTCGGATGCGTGGTGCCGACCTTCGTGCAGTAGACCTCCTGCCGCTCGCCGGCGATACTCTGCGGCGTGTCGAGCGCACGAAGCGTCGCGTCGGGCTGGCGGGCGGAATCGGTGTTGACGCCGGTGGGCATCTGCGTGCCGCGATTCCGTCCCCCGCCGATGGCATTTCGCGCGGCGCGCGCGCGCGCGGCGGAATCCATTGGCGTGCGCACGCGGCGCGGCGGGGGCTGGAAGTCGTACACGAGGCGCGCCGTCTTGCACCCGTAGCTCTCGAGCTGCGCCTGGATCCAGTCGACGGCCTGCGCGTTGCGCGCCGTGCCCTGTCGTCGGTCGCCGAAGTGCGTGAGCCCCTTGATCGTCGCCTTGTACTTCTCGAGGTCGAGACGCGAGACGAGCGTCGCTACGTCGGTGACCGGCGTGTCGGCGTAAATGGCGACGGTTTGCGCGACTGCGGCGGGCGCGGGAGCCGGCGCGGGCGTCGTGGTGCGCGGGGAACACGCGGCAGCGAAGAGGGCGCCGGCGGCGAGAGATCGCTTGAGGGAAATGTTCACGGGCCGGGTTGGTCGAGGGTGGAAGAATCGTACTGCGTTGTCGGCAAAGGCGCGACTGGACTTCGCGAGCGCACGGGCGAAGCTTTTGAGGCCTTCTCCCCTGGCGACAACGAGAATGACGGCTCGACTTGCCGACCTCGACGGCTTCCGTTCGCTTCCCGCTCCCGCGGCGGCGGCCTTTGCCTCGCGCGCGCGACTTCGGCGTTTCGCGGCCGGAGAGGCGCTCTTTCGGGAGGGCGACGAATCACATGGAATCTTCGTCATCCTCGATGGGGAGGTGCGCGTCGTTCGCATCTCGCGCGGCAGACAGCATGTCTTGCACGTGGAGCGAACGGGCGGAACGCTCGGAGAGGTACCCTTCTTCGACCGCCATCCCTATCCGGCGACGGCGATAGCGCATTCGATCGTCGACGCGGCATATCTGGACCGCATCGCGATAGCCGACGCGATGCGGAGCTCGCCCGAGGTCGCACTGTTCTTCCTGGGAAGATTGGCGAAGCGGATTCGCGAATTCGCCGATCGTCTGGATGGGCTCGCGACCGCGGACGTTCGCGCGCGCCTAAGCGGCTTCCTGCTGGAGCAGCTGGCGATTGCGGACGGGCCGGTCGTGACGATGACGCAGAGGGAGCTCGCCGAGGAGCTTGGCACCGTACGAGAAGTGGTGATGCGCGCGCTGCGTGCGATGCGCGCAGAGCGAATTCTTCGCTCTGCCGGAAAGGGGCGCATCGAAGTTCTCGACGTGCATGCGCTGCGCCGGTTGGCTTCCCGCTACTAGTGAGATATTCGCGCAGCTCCGCCCAGGGAGACGAAAGTTCCAGACAGGTTGCGCGGGCCGCGACACTCTTCAGGCTCTGCCCCCAAACGAACCCCCCTTCGCAAGACTGGAGCATCCGCCATGTCGAGTCTCAAACCGCTCGTCCAAGGTGCGCTAATGATCGCGCTGTGCGCCGCGTGCTCACGCTCGCGCGCGACGCGAGATCCGGGGTCGACTGCAGCGGACACCACCTTCGCCGCGATGCAGCAGCGAGGCCGGATGGCGATGGGTGTCGATCAATCGACATCGACGCATCGGTTCGACGCGCTTCCGGACGGTGGCAGAATCGAGCTTCAACGCGATACGAACGACTCGCTCGACGTCGCCCGGATCCGCGCGCATCTGCATCTCATCCAGCACGCGTTTCAATCCGGAGACTTCTCGACGCCGCAATTCGTGCACATGCAAACCATGCCGGGAACGGCGATCATGGCTCAGAAACGCGACGTCATCACTTACGCGTACCATGATTTGCCGCGTGGCGGGGAAGTGGTGATGAGCACTGGAGACACTGTGGCGCTCATGGCCATCCATAGTTTCATGGGAGCGCAGCGAATGGGGCACCACGCGGGTGGTATTGGCGCCAATCCGTGACTTCGGCAGCCGGAGCGCGGGGTGCCTGCTTTCATGGGTTCGGCGCCCCCGCGACGGGTGACTGTTGACAAATCAATATCCGTTGATGTAATATTCGAGTATGAGCCCTTCGACGCTGACAGCCAATCCCGCGTACGCCGCTTCACTCTTTCATGCGCTGTCGGACGTCACCCGTCTGGAGATCATCGAGAAGCTGCGCGGAGGCGAGCGCTGCGTCTGTGAGTTGACCGACGCGCTGGAGGCCGCGCAGTCCCGTCTCTCCTTTCACCTGCGCGTCCTGAAGGAAGCCGGGCTCGTCACCGATCGAAAGGAAGGCCGCTGGTCCTACTACGCGCTCGCCCCGGACGCGCTCGTCGAGCTCCACGACATCGTCGTCTCGCTACAATCCTCCGCAAAGCGCCGCGAGCTGCGCTCCACTGGCCGCTGCTGCTGACACAGCTTCACACAGAGTTGCTGCGTGCACAACACATCAACCTTTCTTGATTGAACCGAGGACATACAAATGACCAACGATTCGGAGATGACGCAGATCGTGCGCGAGAAGTACGGCGAAGCCGCCCGTCGGGTTCTCGACACGGTGAAGCAGTCCGACGCAAATGTCGGCTCCTGCTGCACGCCGGCGCCCGGCACCATCAACTCGTGCTGTGGCGGTGCCGCCTTCGATGGGCAAGTCGACCCGATCACATCGAACCTGTACATCAACGGCGAGAGCGACCAGCTGCCGGAGGCCGCACTCCTCGCCTCGCTCGGCTGCGGGAATCCGACCTTTCTCGCGGAGCTGAAGCCGGGTGAAATCGTCCTCGATTTGGGCTCTGGCGGTGGAATCGACGTCTTGCTCTCCGCCCGTCGCGTGGGCCCAACCGGGAAAGCCTACGGTCTCGACATGACCGACGACATGCTCGAGCTGGCGCGTCGCAATCAACGCGATGCCGGCGTCGAGAACGTCGAATTCCTCAAGGGAGCGATCGAGGCGATTCCGCTCCCTGACGATTCGGTCGACGTCATCATCAGCAATTGCGTCATCAACCTCTCCGGCGACAAGCGCCGTGTCCTCGCAGAGGCATTCCGCGTGCTGAAGCCCGGCGGCCGCTTTGCCGTGAGCGACGTCGTCGTGCGCGGCGCCGTGCCCGAGAACATTCGAAAGAGCATGGAGCTCTGGGTGGGCTGCGTGGCCGGCGCGCTCGAGGAGTCCGAGTTCGAGCACATGCTCGCCGGCGCGGGATTCATCGACGCCAGCATCGAGCCGACGCGATTCTACTCCGCCGCAGATGCAACGACTTTTCTGGCATCGTCTGGCCTCGATACGAACGGGCTCGCGGACGAAATCGACGGAAAGTTCATGAGCGCGTTCGTTCGTGCGACGAAGCCGAAGTCGAACGACGCGCGCGCCGCCGCTGGTTGCTGCGGCCCCGACTGCTGCGCGTGAGCTCGACCCCTTCGTTTTCGCCAACCGCCCCGAGTTACGCCATGCCCAACAACGTCGAGACAGCCGCGATTACCCTTCGGCCAGCGATCGATGCGGATCTGCCTGCGGTCGAGGAGCTGCTCGCTTCAGCTGGCCTTCCGATCGACGGTGTCAAGAAAGCCTTCCACAACTTCGTCGTGGCAGAAAGCGGCACTCGCATCGTCGGCGTCATCGGGCTGGAGGCTTGTGGCGATCATGGCCTGCTACGCTCGACCGCGGTCGCGCCCGAATACTCCGGCCAGGGACTCGGCCGTCGACTGGTCGAGCGAATCATCGCGGACGCCGAGTCGCGCGGCATCAACGCGCTCTACCTGCTGACGATGACCGCCGAGCGGTACTTCCCGAGCTTTGGCTTCGTTCGCATCGCTCGCGAGGAGGTCCCGCAAGGGATACGCGAAACAACGGAGTTCGTGAGCGCGTGCCCGGCATCCGCGACGGTGATGCGACTGGCACTTCGACCACTGAGCGTTCTCTTTCTCTGCACCGGCAACTCGGCGCGTAGCCAGATCGCCGAGGCATTGCTCGCTGCACGTAGCAAGGGGCGGTTCCGAGTAGGAAGCGCCGGAGTTCGCCCCGCTACGGGTGTGAATCCATTCGCCGTGGAAACGCTGCGGGAACGCGGCATCGACTGGACAGGCCACGTGCCGAAGACGGTCGATGCCATTGGGCACGAGCGCTGGGATCTCGTGATCACCGTGTGCGATAATGCGAAGGAAAGTTGTCCGATCTTTCCCGGCCAGCCGGTGTTTGCACACTGGGACATGGCCGATCCGGCGGAAGTCGATGGAGAGGATTCGAAGAAGCGGGAGGCCTTTCGACTGACCGCTCTCCTTCTGGCGCGCCGAATCGACTTGCTGCTCGCGCTCCCCCTCGAGACGCTCGAACGGCGCGCTCAGGAAGAGCGCCTCCGCGCGATCGGAAGCACCGATGTCTCGCCGAGGGCACGAATCAGCTGAGAGGCCTAGTCGAGGCCGAGGGCTCCGACATTGGATGATAGTGCATCGGTCGGATGCACTATTGCTCGCCCGCTCGATCTCTCTATACCTTGGCGGCATGACACAAATCTCCCGTCGCGCCTTCTTCGGCGCGCTCGCCATCACCGCGCTCTCGGCGCATGAGGCGCACGCGCGCACTCGACTCGCATCGCGCGGCCCTCAGCACCCCGAGCCCCGCCCGGGCATCACAGGCGCCAAGGTCTCGACGAAGGAGCAACTCGCGGATGCGGCCACGCTCATTCCGCTTTTCGACGATGTGCGCGCGATGCCCGAGATCGTCGATGGCATCCGCTGCCACTGCGGCTGTGGCGACACGCCGGGATTTCGCTCGCTCCTCTCGTGCTACGAGGGCGCGGACGCAATGGCTCGCGAGTGTCACACCTGTCAGGGGCAGGCGCGGCTTGCGGCGCGACTGAAGAAGGAAGGCAAGTCGCTCGACGAGATTCGCGCGGCGATCGACGCGAAGTTCTCGTGACGACGATGCGTGTCGCTTCGGCATGCGCCTTCGCGCTTGCTTCGTGCGCGTTGGCCATCGCTCTCGCACCGAGCGCGGCCGCGCAGATCCGCGCGAGCGAGCTCGCCTCCGTCTCCCAGACCGTCGACGGCACGAGGATCACCCTCGAGTACTCGCGCCCCCGCGCCCGCGGGCGAAAGGAAATCTTCGGCACGAGAGATATGAGTTGGGACGAGGTCTGGACCCCCGGCGCCAACTTCGCCACCACACTCGACGTCAGCAACGACATCACGCTCGACGGCCACGCGATACCCAAAGGGAAGTACTCGCTCTGGATGGTCGTCCGGAAATCCGGGCCGTGGACGCTCGTGCTCGACCCGCGCGCGCATCTCTTTCACATGACGCACCCGGACTCCGCCGCAAACCAGATCCGATTTCCAATCACCGCGCAGAACGCCCCGTTCACCGACGTTCTCACCTGGTCCTTTCGCGACATCAGCGCTTCCGGCACGACGCTCGACATGTCGTGGATCAGGACGCGCCTCTCGATGCACATCGGCGTCGCGCCGTCGCTCGTCGTCGAGCTCCCCGCCGCCGACGCCGCACCTTACCTCGGCCGCTACGTCTTCGATGCGATGTCGAAGGAAGACTCCGCCAAGAAGGAGCAGGACCACTTCGTCATTACCTACGACCGTGGCACGATGAAAGGCGCCTTCGATCCCGCCGACGACTACATGAAGACGTTCGCGCTCATTCGCATCGGCCCCGACACGTTCGCGCCGGGGCTGTACGACGAGAAGGGTGCCATCTACGAGGTGCTTCGCCCCGATCTCACCATCGAGTTCAAGCGCACGAACGGACGCGCGACATCGCTCGAGTTGCGCAGCGAGAGCGACAAGCTCGAGGGGCGCGCCACGCGCCCCTGATCGCTACGCGGAATCACGGCGCAAAGCCGCTACGCCTCGCCGTTTCCAGCGTTCACCATGTCGATCCACTTCGCGAACGCGCCCAGGAAATCGCCGAAGAATTTTCTGCTTTCTTCCTTGATGAAGTTAAAGTCCGCATCCAGGAGCTCCCCCGCCTTCGACACGTACGCCTCCGGCTGCGCCATCGCGAGCACGTTCACGTATACCAGCGCCTGGCGCAGATGATGATTGGCGCCGAACGCGCCGAGCCCGTAGGGAGTGACGCTCACGACCGCGCCCGGCTTCCCCGTAAACACGCCGTACCCGCCCGGACGCGACCCGACGTCCACAGCGTTCTTGAGACACCCCGGCACCGAGCGATTGTATTCCGGCGTCGCAAACAGAATCGCGTCGCTGCGCACGACACGCTCGCGAAAGGTCGTCCACGCCTTCGGCGGTGAATCAGTTTCGAGATCGGAGTCGTACATCTGCAAATCACGGATCTCGACGATCTCGAGCGCCAGCGATGCAGGCGCGATCTTCTTCATCGCCATCGCGATCTTCCGCGTCAATGATTCCTTCCGCAGGCTGCCCACCAGAACCACGACGTCACGCGCTTTTCCCATCTCGTCACTCCTGTGAGTTACGGTGCTGCTGAGGTGGTTATCGGCTCGAAACATAAAGAACTAACTAACTATGTGACAACGACTTCGGGCTTCTTGGCCACTACTGGGTGTAACAGTTCGATGCAGCCGTTCCCTTTGCAATAATCGGCTCGTCTTACCCTCGATGCCGCATACATTCTCTGCTCTTTCGTAAGGTCGTCACGCGATGAAGCGCACCGATCTCATCCCCGTCCTTCTCCTGATGCCTGTGCTCGCCTTCGTCGGCGTGCAGGCGATGCACATGCGCACGATCACTGCCACGAGTCAGGCAGCATCGCTCGCTCCCGCATCGCGTGCGCACAAACATCGCGGAATTACGCGGACGACGGAAAGCGCAGCGTCGATCGTCGACGGCGATGATGCGAACGCGGCAATGGGCGCCGACGTCGACACGAAGACGCGCGACGTGCTCGACATTCGCCGTCGCATCCAGCTCGGCGAGAGTGGCACGTACATCGGCGAGATCCTCGGCGAGCGCGACTCAGCGCTCGCTCGCTGGCCCGAGCGGGTGACGACGCCCGTGCGCGTGTGGGTCGGCAGCGGACCGGCGATCGAGGGATGGGACCCGTCCTATCCCGAGCGTGTGCGCGACGCATTCGAGCAGTGGGCGAATCTCGGCATCCCCGTCAAGTTCACCTACGTTCGCGACTCGACCGACGCCGACGTCCACGTCAGCTGGATCGACCACTTCGACTCGCCGATCAGCGGCAAGACGATCTGGGCGCGCGACGGAAAGTGGTGGATCGTCACGGCGAACATTACGCTCGCGCTGCACCACAACGCCGGTGAGCTGCTCGACGCGAAGGCCGTCCGCGCGATCGCGCTCCACGAAGTTGGACACCTGCTCGGCCTCGATCACACGGCAGACACCGCCAACATCATGACGGCGCGCGTGCGCGTCCGTGATCTGAGCGAGGCTGATCGTGCGACGATGAAGCTGCTCTACTCGCTTCCGCCGGGCTCGGTCAAGTAATTCCGCTCCACCCACACAATTCGTTGTAAGATTTCCGCCATGTCGCTCGATGACGTGGCTATAGTCGGTGGCGGACCCGCGGGACTCACCGCCGCGATGTGGCTTGGACGCTATCTGCACCGCGTCGTCCTCGTCGACTCCGGCGATCCCCGCAACTGGCAGACGCGAGGCGTCAACGGCTACCTCGGCCTCCCCAACGTGACCCCCGCAGCTCTGCGAGGCTCCGGTCGGGACGAGGCGCGGCGCCAGGGCGCGAAGCTCATCGACGGCTGCGTAGACAAAATCACCCGATCATCTGCCGGCGACTTCCGCGTCACACTCGAAAATAGCGACAGCTACGAAGCGAAGCGCGTCCTCCTCGCCTTCGGCGTGCGCGACGTGTGGCCCGAGATCCCCGGACTCGAGCACATCTTCGGCGCGACGGCATACCACTGCCCCGACTGCGACGGCCACGAAACGCGCGGGAAGAAGACCGTCGTCATCGGGGTCGGGCGTCGCGCGGTCGGGCTGGCGCTCGCGCTGGCGACGTGGACGCGCGAGCTGGTCGTCTGCACCAACGGCGCGGATCCCGAGCTCACAGCGCCCCTCCTCGCGCAGCTCGACACGCTCAACATCCCCGTCATCACCTCGCGCATCACCTGCGCGCGGCACACGGACCGCATCCTTCACGCGCTCGACCTCGAAGACGGGATGATCCTCGACTGCGAACGGCTCTTCTTCCAGATGGGCCACTACCCCGCCGACGACCTCGCGCAACGACTGGGGTGCGAGCGCAACGGCGAAGGGAGCATCGTGATCGACGAGCACCACCACACGAGCGTGGAGCACGTCTACGCGGCGGGCGATTTGGTGCCCGGAACGCAGATCGCGCTGGCCGCCGCGGCGGGGGGCGCAAAGGCCGCTATCGCGATCCACCACTCGCTGTTAGCCCCTGAATTGATCATCACGCCACTGCCCCAAAACATTACAGCACTATAGAGTGACGGCACCCCCCGGTCCTCGTCTTGCCAATAGAGAGGATTGGACTATTATGTGCCGGTTCGCAGCGATACGCTGGAACATCTCGCCCCGAATCGCAGTACGTTGATCAAGTGTCCCTGCCGCTCCTCCAGAGCTGCCGGTCACCTTCGTTTTTTCCAAGGGGTTTCCTGGTGCTCACCACGCTGATCGCCGCAGTCGCAATGATCGCAGCAGCTGACGGAGGGCTCCCGGTTGCGGCGCCCGCCGCCGTCGGCATGTCCGCGAAGCGACTCGAAACGATCGACCGCGTGGTCACCCGTGGCATCAAGGCCGGTGGCTTTCCCGGCGCCGCTGTCGTCGTTGGCCGCAAGGGCAGCGCCGTCTGGGAGAAAGGGTTCGGCCGCATCGACTGGGCAACGTCGAGCAGCCGCGTGTCCGCCACCGAGACCATCTACGATCTCGCCTCGCTCACGAAAGTCATCGGCACCACCACCGCCGTCATGATCCTCTACGACGAAGGGCGCATCAAGCTCGACGCACCCGTCGTCACCTACCTCCCGGAGTTCACGGGCGGGTATAAGGACTCGGTCACCGTTCGCCAGCTGCTCGAGCATCGCTCGGGGCTTCCGGCCGATCGCGACCTCTGGCGCATCGCGCACTCTCCCGCGGAAGCGCGGCAGGCGGTGCTCGAAGCGCCGCTCGAATGCAAGCCCGGCCAGTGCTACATCTACTCCGACCTCGGCGCCATCACCCTCGGCATGATGGTCGAGCGCGTCACGGGTCAGGGGCTCGACGTCTTCCTGCACGAGCGCGTGTTTGCGCCGCTCGGAATGGTCAACACGTTCTTCAAGCCGGCAGACTCGGTGAAAGCCCGCGTCGCGCCAACTGAAGTTTCCCCACCGCGCGGCTATCCGCTGCAGGGCGAGGTACACGACGAGAACGCCTACGCGCTCGGCGGCGTCGCCGGACACGCGGGGCTGTTCAGCACGGCGAGTGATCTGTCGATCTTCGCGCAGATGATCCTCGAGGGCGGCGAGTATAAGGGCGTCCGCATCGTGAGTGACTCCGCGGTCAAGCTCTTCACCACGCGCGCGGCCGGCAGTCGCGCGCTCGGCTGGGCAATGGCCGACGGCCAGTGGGGCTCCGGCCGCTTCATGAGCGAAGGCTCGTTCGGCCACGTCGGCTACACAGGCACGTCGCTCTGGATCGACCCCGACCGCGAGATGTTCGTGATTCTGCTGACCAACCGCGTGCACGCCGCGCGGGCCCGCCAGCCGGCCAAGGTGATCGCCGATGTCCGCGCCGATCTCACCGATGCCGCCGCGATCGCGGTGATCGACGATCCGTCGCAGACCATCGCGATGCCGGCGTCGTTCCGCGCGGATGCCGCGAAGGGGTGGAACCGCCGCGACCGCAGCCGCCACACCTCCCGTCACGGCACTCGCCACTCGCGCGCCACGAGCTCGTCGCACTCGAAGGCGAAGGCGAAGTCCGCGGTATCGGCGAGCAAGTCGAAGTCGAAGAGCACGCACGCCACTGCGTCGAAGTCCAAGACGCACAAAAAGAAGGCCGCGTAGCTCGCTGGTCCGCTGAGCCTGCAGGGGCGAAGAGCCAACGACAACAACCTGGAAAAACGATCGAACGGATGAGGGGCACGGATCAAACGGATCACGCGTCTCGCAGTCATCCGTTCAATCCGTGCTGTTATCCGTTAAATCGCCTTTCCATCGCTGTTGACCTGAGCGCTCCACGCTTGTCCCGCGCTCCTCGTCGGGCGAGCTTTCGGGACGCAACAAGGAGTCCTGATGAGTGATCTACCCAACGCCGAGCCCGAGAGCGTAGCCGCTCCGGCGCCCGCAGCCGAAGTCCCAACATCGTTCGCCCCAACGCTCGACGAGGACACGGTCCGCGCCGCGCTGCGCCGCGTAAAGGATCCGGAGCTCAACCTCAACATCGTCGATCTCGGCCTCGTCTACGCGATCGCCGTGGCCGGCCCCAAGGTCTCGATCGACATGAGTCTCACGTCGCCCGGCTGCCCGTCGGGCCCCGAGATCATGACGGCGGCCGAGCAGCAGATCCGCGCGCTGGATGGCGTGGAGGACGTCGCTGTGAACCTCGTCTGGGATCCGATGTGGAGTCCGGAGCGGATCGAGCCGAGGATTCGGGCGTACATGGGATTCTAGGGCGCTGGCCGCGTCGCCGAGCCGTCGGAAACCGCGAACGGATCGAGCGAGCGTGCGGCGGCGCGAATCTGCGCGTCGCTCAACTCGGGAATCCTGAGCACCAGCGGCTGGTCGCTCTCCCCCAGCTTCTGTTTCGCCATCCAGTCGAGAAGCCCGCGCAGAAAGCGTGCATCGGCGATGCCGTGCGGAGTTGCGTCCCGGTGGAGACGGCGAAGCGCGCGCTGGTGGAAACGCGGAAAACCGTGAGCGCGATTGCGGCGGAGTTGGGCTTCGCGGACCAAGCGCATCTGACGCGGGTCTTTCGCGATGCGACGGGGTGGACACCGGCGGCGTTCAGGCGGGCGATGGTGCGCTGAGCGAGTGACGCCCTCCGTAGACCGCGCGTTCACGATTCGCGCTCAGGAGGTGCGACGACCGCGAGCGCTTCGCCGACTTGCTTCTCAATCAAGTAACCGCCAAGAAAAGTCACTGAGACTCTCCATGCAATGACCGCCGCACTGGCGACCGAAACGGACATAAGCCAGACAGGTTGCCCGCGGAAGAGGATCCAGACGAGCAGCGCGACGTAAGGAACCCAGCGCCACGCGCGCAGTTGGTTTACTTCGACGAGCACGAGCGTTGCGATTCCGTCGTGCGGCGTAGTCTGCACGTACAACTCGGACACGTGCGTGAACGGGTTGATCCCGAGAAAACGCCCGTATCTCTTCATGTACGGCTTGATGCCAAGACCTTCGTCGAACGCGCTCGCCGAAAGATTGACGAGCCCTGTCGCGCGCATGCCCTCGGTTCGCACCAATGCCGAGAAGCGAACCAGCACTTCGGTGTGCGTGAGCTGCGTCGTGTACGCGTAGGTTGTGTGAGTTATCTTTTCGAACAGGGTCATTCGATGCTGTCGCAGACAGTGACGCAACGCGATGCCGCCGGTGAGAGCGATCCGAGCCGATGCGTCCTTCGCGCTCGTTCCGTGTGGAGGAGCCTCTACGCCAACGCCTTCAAAAACGCCGACCCCATCACCTCGATCTGCCACTTCCGCAAATCCGGAATTTCCGCGAGCTCCTCGAGCGTCTTCGGCTTCTTTCGCGCGATCATCTCGAGCTTCTCGCGCGCACACAGAAATCCCGGATCGAGTCCGAGCCGCTGCGCCGCCTCTTCCCGCACCGTGCGCAGCGCATTGACCTTCGCGTCGAAATCCGCGTCGCGATCCCACCTCGGCGCGCGCGGAAACTTCGGGAGCTGATCCTCCGGCACCGCGAGTCCGCGCGTGACCGCGGCGAGCATCTCCGTTCCGCGACGCTCCGCGATCCCGCGCGGCACTCCCTTGATCGCGGTGAGCGCCTCCATCGTCCGCGGCGCCTCCTTCGCGACCGCGAACAGCGCCTCATTTCCTGCCACGCGGAAGGTCGCGCGATCGAGCTCGCGCGCGATTCCGTCGCGGAAACGCACGAGCTCCCGGAACAGCCCGAGCTCGCGGCGACCGAGGTCGCGCGCGCCCTTGATGCGCATGTATCCGTTGTCCTCGCCGTCCGGCGCGTCCCAGTGTGTTCCCTCGCTGCGCGCGAACTCCTCCTGCGCCCAGCTCCATCGCCCTGCCGTCTCGAGCTCGCCCGCGAGACGGTCGCGCAGCTCGAGCAGATACATCGTGTCCTGCGACGCGTAGTCGAGCATGTCCTTGGGCAGCGGACGCATCGACCAGTCCGCCCGCTGGTGCTTCTTGTCGAGCTTCAGTCCGAAGCTGCGCTCGAGCAGCGCCGCGAGTCCGAACGCGCGAATGCCGAGCAGTTGCGCGGCGACGCGTGTGTCAAACAGCTTCCGCGTGTTCCAGCCGTAGTCCTGATGCAGGAGACGCAAGTCGTAGTCGGCATCGTGGAAGACCTTCTCGATCTTGTCGCTCTCGAGGATGCGGCCGAGCGCAGCGGGCTTGCCGATGGCGAGCGGGTCGAGCACGGAGGTGAGCTCTCGCGTGCTCAACTGCAGCAGGTAGATTCGATCGACGAAGCGATGGAAGCTGGCGCCTTCCGTGTCGACGGCAACGGTGCCGCTCTGTTCCAGGGCGCCCAGGAATTTATCGGCCGCCGTGGCGGTATCGATGTACGACGGTTCGTGCACGGTCAGCCCTGCTACCACGTCTGGTTCCTCGCTCTACGAAGGCAGTTGTCGTAAGCTCTCATCGTGTCTCACCGAACGCGAGGGGTTGCGCGGCTCTCCGCACGCCCCGCGTTGGCCCCGAAGTGTCCGGCCTCTCCTTTGCGTTGACCAGCGCCCATGACCCCACCGAAAGACACGAAACGGAAGCCGGCGACGCACAACCGTGCGTCGGGCGCCAGATGGCGCAGCGCGGACATCCTCCGCGCCGCCGCGATCGTCGCCGGCCTCTTCATAATCCTGAAGCTGCTCTGGGTCGCGAACGAGATCGTCATCGTCGTGTTCCTCGGCACGCTCTTCGGCATCGCCGTCGCCGCTGGCGTCGACAAGCTCGAGCGCTTCAAGGTGCCGCGCGGAGTCGGCGCAGCCTTCGTCGTGCTCTCGTTTCTCGCCATCATGTACGCGCTCGGCTCCTTCGTCGCGCCGACGATCACGCAGCAGGCGCACGAGCTGCGGCTCCAGCTCCCCGAGGCGATCGGAAGGGCCGAGGGATGGCTGAACAAGCGAAACCCGGCGATCATGTCATCGATCCTGGGCGCCTCCGACAGCGCGCAGGTGGGCGCCACCGACAGCACGCAGGTAGCGGCCGCGGACAGCACGCGCCCCGACACGAGCGGCGCGAAGGGCGCGCCCGGGAAGGCGGCGCCCGGGAAGGCGGTGCCCGGCGACAGTGCACAGGGGCGCGCGCCCAAGTCAGCCCTTGGCGCCAACCTCTCGAAGCACATGGGGAGCGCGGCGCGCTACCTGTTCCCGTTCATCACGTCGACCTTCGAGGTGATCGCGGGACTCGTGTTGATCCTGATGATGTCGGTGTACATCGGTGCCGATCCGTTCACCTATCGCAACGGTATTCTCCATCTCTTCCCGAAGCGCAGGCGCGAGCGGATTGGCGAGGTCCTCACCGCGATGGCGGTGATGCTGCGGAAGTGGCTCGTGACGCAGCTGATCGCGATGGTCGTGATCGGCGTCGTGTCGACGATCGCGCTGCTCGTGCTCGGGGTGAAGGCTCCCTTCGCGCTCGGCATCATCGCGGGGCTGCTCGAATTCGTGCCGACCATCGGACCGGTTCTCAGTGCGGTACCCGCGATCGCGATGGGCTTCCTCGATTCACCCGAGAAGGCGCTGTACGTCGGCCTCGCGTACATCGCGATCCAGCAGCTCGAAAATCACATCCTGATTCCACTCCTGATGAAGGGCGGCATGGACCTCCCGCCGGTGCTCACGATCGTAACGCAGGGGCTGATGGCGCTTCTGTTCGGATTCCTCGGGCTGATGATTGCGGTGCCGCTGCTCGCGGCGGTGATGGTGCCGATCAAGATGTTGTACGTCGAGGATGCGCTGGGGGACGATATCGGGGTGGACGATGATCTCGACGACGCGCCGGTCCGCGACGATTAGCTGACCACGCTTCCCCTCCTCCTCCGCTTCCCCGCCCTCGCGCGCATCCCGCGCATCGCGCTCGGCGACTTCCCGACGCCCGTTCAGCGAGTCGAGCTTGCTGACGACACACTTGCGGGCGAGCTCTGGATCAAGCGCGACGATCTCACCGCCTCGCCCCTCGGCGGCAACAAGGTCCGCGCACTCGAATTTCTGCTCGGTGGGCTCGAGCCCGGTGATCACGTCCTCACCGCCGGCGGCGAAGGGTCCACGCACGTGCTCACCACCGCGACGTGCGTCCGCGCGCTGGGCGGAACCACGCGCGCCGTGCGCTGGAAGCACGAGATGAATCCCTCGGCGCTCGACATCGCCGCCCGCGCGCGCGCGATCTGCGCGCGCATCGACACCGCAGGCGGCCCGATTCGCGGCCTTCTCCGCGCGCAGCTCGCCCGCCGCTCCAACACGAGATGGATCCCGCCCGGCGGCACGTCGCCGCTTGGGATACTCGGCCACGTGAACGCGGCGCTCGAGCTCGCGGAGCAGATCGCGCGCGGCGAGATCCCGATGCCCGCCCGCGTCGTGCTCCCCGTTGGCAGTGGGGGCACCGCCGCGGGACTCGCGCTCGGCTTCGCGATCGCGGGGCTCGACATCGCGGTGGTCGGTGCGCGCGTGGCGCCGCGCATCGCGGCGGGCCGGCAGCGCGTGCTCTCGCTCGCCGATCGCGAGCGGCGCTATCTGTCGCGGCGCACAGGCGAGCGGATTGCCGTCATCGATCCAGCGAGGGTGACGGTGATCCATTCCGTCTACGCTGGCGCCTACGGTCGTGCACTTCCCGCGGCGGATGCATCCGCGGCGCTGCTGGCACGGGCAACTGGGGTGCGCCTCGACGGTACGTACAGCGCCAAGGCCTTTTCGGCCGCGCATGCGCTCGCTCGAAGCGCGCGGGGAACCACGCTCTTCTGGTTGACGTTCGACGGACGCACGCCGTGATTGTACGAGGGACGCGACCCAGCATAAAACGCGGTTCTGTATGGTCTTATACGGTTAACATGACAGCCCTATTACATTGAATAAACAGGCGTCGTTTTTGCTTGGGGCGCCCATAGTTTCCTCACTCCACCGTGTCCCGCCACCACGGGATTGTGGTCGATATCTATCAGCCGGAGCTCGATTGAGATTCGACTTCTTCTCGCGCAAACCGCGCATCGTATCCGTTGAGTAGCAAGCCCGCCGCCGACGCTCGCAGCGCGATCATCCTCGTGGTCGAGCGCGATCCGCACATCCGCGAGCTCGAAGCCTTCTTCCTCAACGAAGCAGGTTTCGGCGTGGAGTTTGCCGCTGATGGTGTAGCGGCGCTCGAGCTGGCCCGCAGGATGAAGCCCGACATCATCATCACCGAGGTCCTTGTGCCGAAGCTGGACGGATTGGCGCTCTGTCGCGCAGTACGGCAGGAGACGGAGCTGAAGGGCACGGTCATTCTCGTTTTCAGCATTCTCGCGGCCGCCGCGCGCGCGCGCGAGGCCGGCGCCGATGCATTCCTCATGAAGCCGCTCGCCGAACAGCGCCTCGTCCAGACGGTGCGCGACCTCCTTACCACGCGCGACGCACAGCCCACGGCAAACATCTCGTGAGTGAGCCCGACACCGGCTCCACTGCCTCCTTCTCGCGCATCAGCACCGGCAACTCGCAGACCGACAGCGTGCTCGGCGGCGGCTTCCCTTCGAACTCCATCAACATCGTCATGGGGTTGCCCGGCACCGGCAAGACGGTGTTCGCCGAGCAGTTGCTCTTTCACAATGCATCGGCTGAGAGGCCGATCGTGTATGTCAGCACACTGTCCGAGCCGATGTCGAAGATGGTGAGCTACGTGCAGCGCTTCTCGTACTTCGACGCCGAGACGCTCGGCACCCAGATCCAGTACGAGGACATCGGCCCGATGCTCTCCAGCGACGGGCTCGAGTCGCTCGTCCCCTGGCTCACGGAGATGATCAAGCGTTCGTCGCCGAAGATTATCGTCATCGACTCCTTTCGCGCGCTGCACGATCTCGCGACCTCGGTCCCCGAGACGCGCCGCATGATCTCCGAGCTCGCCGGCCTCCTCTCTGCGTACGACACCACTGCCTTTCTCCTCGGCGAGTATACGTCGGACGACATCCAGCGCTACCCGGAGTTCGCCGTCAGCGACTCGATCATTCAGCTCGCGCGCCAGCCGCTCGGCACGCGCGACGAGCGCTACCTGCGCGTGATCAAGCTGCGCGGCTCGTCGTATCGGGAAGGGCAGCACGCATTCCGGATCACGGATGCCGGAATTCGGCTCTTCCCGCGGCTCGTCTCTCCGCGAGTTGCCGCGACGTATACGCCGCGTGCCGACCGCACGTCCACGGGCGTCGCGGGTCTCGATGCGATGCTCGACGGCGGGGTGTGGGAGGGCTCGACGACGCTCCTCGTCGGCCCCACCGGGTCTGGAAAAACGACGGTCGCGATGCACTTCGCGCTCGAAGGCGTCGCGCGCAAGGAGCCGACGCTCTACGTGAACTTCCAGGAGAACCCTTCGCAGCTTGCGCGCTCGTTCGCGAATCTCGGCGCGGACCAGAAGGCGATGCGCGATGCGGGAGTCGAGTTCCTCTACGTTTCGCCCGTCGAGCTGCAGATCGACAGCATCATCGTCGACATCTTCGAGCGCATTCGAACCGGCACGATCCGACGCCTCGTCGTCGATGCCGTGGGCGATCTCGCGAGCGCCGCGAGCGACCCGCAGCGGCTGCACAACTACCTCTATTCACTCGTGCAGCACTTCGCGGCGAACGGCGTCACGAGCCTGCTTACCTTCGAGTCGGGAATCTCGTCGCTCGGCGACGCAAATGCGCAGGAGCGCTTCAGCTACATGTCGGACAACGTGCTCTCGATCGCGCTTGGCGGCGAAGAGCGCACGCGCCGCACGATCCGCGTGGTCAAGACGCGGAACAGCGCCCACGATCCCGTGGTCCGGCAGCTCGACATCACCTCGCTCGGGGCGCAGGTCTCGTGACGCAGCCGCACGCCCAGAGCACGCGCGATGTGCGCGCGAGACGCCTCACCGAGGTCAGTCGCGCCTTCACGTACGCGTCGTCGCTCAAGGACATCCTCCACCTTGCGACGGATCAGGCGGCCGAGATGCTCGGCGCGCAGAAGGCGATTCTGATGTTGACGGACGACGAAGGACTCCTTCGCGTGCGTGCGGCGTACGGGGTAGGCGCGGACGTCGTCGAGCGCTTCCGCGAGTCGTTCGACGAGTCGTTGATCACGCGTCTCACCGGGTTGCTCGGCGCAGGATCGCCCGAGGGATTCATCGGCGTGCCGCTGGTGGTCGGTGGCAAAGTGACGGGACTGCTCGCGGTCGTGCGCCCGAAGCGCGCCGACGGTGAAGCAGACGACCTCAATGGCTTCGCCGACGACGAGTGGCTGCTCTCCGCGCTCGCGGACCAGACCGCGGCGCCCGTCGAGAATGCGCAGCTGAATGAGGCGCTCGGCCGCTCGCAGCTGCTCGTCGAGAATGCGCGGCTGTACGAGGCGGAGAAGGCGGCGAGGAAGGAGGCCGAGGCGGCGAGGATCGAGGCGGAGAACGCGAATCGGGCGAAGAGCGAATTCCTCGCGAACATGAGTCACGAGCTGCGCACGCCGCTGAACGCGATCGCGGGATATGTGGAGCTGCTCGACATGGAGCTTCGCGGACCGATCACGCCAATGCAGCGCGAGGATCTCGCGCGCATCAAGGTGAGTCAGAAGCTGCTGCTCCGTCTCGTGAACGACGTGCTCAATCTTGCGAAGCTCGAGAGCGGCCACGTCGACGTGAGGGTGAAGGAGGTCGACGTCAGTACGGCGCTCGCGGCGATCGAGCCGCTGGTGCTGCCACAGTTGATGGCGAAGGGGCTGCACTTCGACACCGATTCGTGCTCTGACGAGCTGCGCGCGACTGCGGATCCGGAGAAGCTCGAGCAGATTCTGCTCAACCTGTTGTCGAACGCGATCAAGTTCACGCCGGCGGATGGCTCGATTGCGATGTCGTGCGAATCGACGGAGACGACCGTGGCGATCTCGGTGAGCGACACGGGGCGCGGGATCCCGCATGAGAAGCAGGACGGAATTTTCGAGCCGTTCGTGCGCGTGGACGAGGGCTTTACGCGCAAGACCGAGGGGACCGGGCTCGGCCTCGCGATCAGCCGCAATCTGGCGCGCGCGATGGGCGGTGAGCTCTCGGTCAAGAGCACTCCGGACAATGGCGCGACCTTCACGTTGACGCTCAGACGCACCGCGTAACTACCGCAACGTGCCCTTGCGCTTCGCGCACACGGGCAAAATTGGGAACGCGGCTCCAGGCGTCTATCTTTCGTGCTCTCCCTTCCCCGCCCGGAGCACGATGGTCGCCGCGTCCCCCACGATTTCTACCGCCGAGCTCGCGCACATTGCGCGCACGCTGCGCCTGCATGTCGTCAAGATGATCGCAGCCGCGAATAGCGGACATCCCGGTGGATCGCTCTCCGCCGTCGACATCATCACGGCACTGTATTTCGGCCGCGTACTCAAGCACGATCCGAAAAATCCCGACTGGCCCGATCGCGACAGGTTCATCCTGTCCAAGGGACATGGAGTGCCGGCGTTGTACGCGGCGCTCGCGGAGGCCGGATATTTTCCGGTGAGCGAGCTGATGACGCTTCGACAGGTGAACTCGCGGATGCAGGGTCATCCCGTGCAGGGTCTGACGCCGGGGATCGAGGCGAGCACGGGCTCGCTCGGCCAGGGGCTGTCGGTGGGCGTGGGTCATGCGCTCGCGGCGCGGCTCGATGGAAAGGCGTTTCGTACCTATGTGTTGCTCGGTGACGGTGAGTGTCAGGAGGGGCAGGTGTGGGAGGCGGCGATGACCGCTGGGAACTACGAGCTCGGCTCGCTCACCGCGATCGTGGACTCGAACAGATATCAGCTCGATGGCGCGGTGGAGGACATCAACTCGCTGACGCCGATCGACGCGAAGTTCGAGGCATTCGGATGGCGCGTGATGCAGGTGGATGGACACGATGTGGGCGCCGTCCGTGTCGCGCTGCATCAGGCGCGCGAGTCGCACGACGTGCCCGTATGCATCATCGCGCACACCGTGAAGGGAAAGGGTGTGACGTACATGGAGAACAACAACGACTTCCACGGCAAATCGCCAAGCGCGGACCAGCTGCAGGTCGCCCTCTCGCAGCTCACGGACTGATCGATGACGACGACGCAACCGCTCGTGCTCGGCCGCGCCACGCGCGAGGCGTATGGTGAGGCGCTGCTCGAGGTTGGCACCGAGAACAAGAACATCATCGTCATTGACGCGGATCTCGCGAAGTCGACGTTCAGCTGGACGTTCGGGAAGGTGTTTCCCGAGCGATTCTTCAATATCGGGATTCAGGAAGCGAACATGGTCGGGATCGCGAGCGGGCTCGCGAGCAGCGGGAAGATTCCGTTCATCTCGAGCTTCGCGGCCTTCATTCTCTGCAAGGGCTTCGATCAGCTGCGTATGGGTGCGGCGTATCCGATGCTGAACGTGAAGGTCGCGGGATCGCACGGCGGGATCTCGATCGGCGAGGATGGTGTGAGTCAGCAGAGCGTGGAGGATGTCGCGCTCGCGTGTGCGCTGCCGGGATTCGTGGTATGTGTGCCGAGCGATGAGCATTCGATGCGGGCGGCGGTGCGAGCGGCGGCGGAGCACGACGGGCCGGTATATCTGCGGCTCGGTCGTCCCAAGACGCACATCGTTCACGAGAAAGGTGTGCACTTCGAGTTCGGCCGGTCGATTCAGCTGCGCGATGGGAAGTCGTTGACCATCGTGGCGAACGGATTGCTCGTTGCGCAGGCGCTGATGGCGGCGGAGACGCTGGCGAAGAAGGGAGTGGAGGCGCGGGTGCTGGACATGCACACGATCAAGCCGTTGGATACGGCGGCACTCGAGCGGGCGAGTCACGAGACGGGCGCGTTCGTGGTGGCCGAGGAGCACATGCATCATGGCGGATTGGGGAGCGCCGTGGCGCAGGCGCTCGTGGCGGGGACGCCGGCGCCGGTGGAGTATGTCGACCTCGGCGACCGGTATGCGGAGAGCGGCAAGCCCGACGATCTGCTCGATAAGTACGGCATGCGGGCGAAGGACATCGTGAGCGCGGCGGAGCGGGTGCTCGCTCGCAAATGATGCAGGTACCGCCGGACAAATCGCTGTTGGCCGGCGGAACGAGTTGGCCGCTCTGGTTCGCGTGCGCGTGGATCGTGCTGGGAGTGAGCGCGCTGATCTCGATCTGGATGGGAAGGCGTCACGGAAGGCCGGCGAAGCTGGTGTGGACGGTGATCGTGGTGTTCGTGCCGGTGCTCGGGGGGCTCGGGTGGTTCGTGCTGGGGCGGGAGCGGAGACAGCACCAGCGGCCGTAGAGCTACCGCTCACTGCGCGATGCGCCCGCCTACTGCGTGTTTTCGCAATCGCCGGCTCAGAGCGCACGATGGCCCCGCATCATTCCCGCTTCATCGTCTTCTGGAGAATTGATGCGCCGCTCACCGCTGATTCTGATCGCAACCGTGATGGCCGCCGGCGCGCTGACGCCGGCTTCGGCGCAAGAGTCGCCGGACTCGCTCATCGTGTCGACCGCGTGGCTCGCGGCGCATCTGCACGATCCGCGAGTGGTCGTGCTGCAGGTCGACATGGACATGAACAGACGCGGCGAGACCCCATTCGCGGCCGAGCACATTCCTGGCGCGCGGATGCTGTCGTACACGGAGATCGAGGTGGCGAGCGGCGGCTTGGACTCCGAGATGCCGCCGGTCGAGCAGTTGCGCGCGACGTTCGAAGGCCTTGGCGTGTCGGACTCATCGCGCGTGGTCGTCGCATATTCCCGCGAGGCGCCTGTTGCCGCGCGTGTCGTGATGGTGCTCGACTACCTCGGTCATGATCGCGTTTCGTTTGTCGACGGTGGCTTGCCGAAGTGGCGCGCCGAGAAGCGCGCGCTCTCCGCGAAGGTGCCGACGGTCACGCGCGGCTCGATGCATCCGCACGTGCGCGCGAACGTGATTGTGGACGCACCGTGGATCGAGGCGCGAATCGGCAAGCCGGGGCTCGCGCTCATCGACACGCGCGCCGACGGCGAGTATCTCGGAACGGCGGGGCGTCACGGTATGCCGAGCGAAGGGCACTTGGCTGCTGCGCGCCAGTTGCAATGGGAGCAGTTATTTCAGGGCGATAGCGGCTCGCAGAGTGGTGCGCCGCTGAAGGATCGCGCTACGCTGCGCAAGCTGTTTGCGGATCGCATGCAGCCGGGCGATACTGTCGTCACGTACTGTTGGGTGGGGTATCGCGCGAGTACGACGTATTTCGCTGCGCGCGCGCTCGGGCTGCCGGCGAGGTTGTATGACGGATCGTACGAAGACTGGATGAAGCGAAAGCTGCCGACGACGGCGGGGGCGACGCCGTAGGGTGGTGCGTTTAGAATTCTCCAAATGCTCAAGCCACTCCTTTTCGTATTGCTTCTGACCGCGACGACAGCCACGTGCTCGCCATGATTTGCGAATTCTGTCTTGCGCGAGGTCAAGTCTCCGGACGGTCGCTTCCGAGCGATTGCATTCACGCGTGCGTGCGGCGCGACGACAGGGTTCAGCTCACAGCTGTCGATTGTGGAGGGTAGCGCAGCACTTGGAACCTCTTCCGGCAATGCGCTCTCCATCGACGACGATCATGGGAAGGCGATAGCGCTGGGGCGTGGCGGACCGGCGATCGGGATGGAGTGGACGTCGCCGCGTGAGCTGACGGTTCACTTCGATGAACGTGTTCGCATCTTCCGCGAAGATCCGAACGTCGCGGGAATAACTGTGATCTACGTCAAGGACGCGATCGGACGCTCCAGCAACGCGAGCTCGATGCCGCGGTAGTGCTCAGACAGCGGCGAGTCGTTCGGAATTCGCCGCGTGCCGCGTAGCGCGAATCCGCGCTTGCCGTAGTACGCGATCAGCGCGTCGTTGCTCGCCCACGTGTCCATGCGAAGTCCCTCGCGGCCGAGTGCGGCGGCGCGCTCGAGCGCCCATGCGATGACGGCGTCGATGAGGCCGCGGCCGGGATACGATTCCGCGCGGGCGATGCGGTGCAGGTAGATGTGAGCGCCGCGTTCGAGCTCGGCCCAGATCGGCTCGTCGGCGTACACCGCGGAGAAGACTCCGACGAGCGCGTCGCCGTCGTTCACGCGATGCAGGGCGCCGAAGCTTATCTCGGCGAGGATCGCGGCGTCCGTGAACTCGGGCCAGAGGGGCGAGCCTGTCTCGCGCTGGAGTGCGCGACCGTGGGCGTAGGCCGAGCGAATCGCGTCGAGATCTACGGGTGCTGCTGGCAGAACGTTCATTCGACGACCGTCTCAGGCAGCGGCTGACGTTTTCAATTCAGTGCAATGCTGGCGCGGAGCTGTGCAGCTCACGTGTGACGCCGACAGTGTCTCTGAGCTGCCCAAAGCTTGCGTTTTCCCGTGGGTCAATCAATGGGATGATCGTTTGAAAGCGCCCTGTGGCGATATCTGCGACCTTGATGGTGACCAGCTGCGTGCCCGCACCGAAGCTACCGTACGGACTGCGCACTACGGGTGCGCCTTCGGTCGGCAATCCCCAGTAAACGACGAGATGTCCGTCGAGAAGCGCGAGCGGCCGCTGCAAGTCGCCTGGCACCGGCACTGGTCGTGGATTCCGACCAGCGTTATCCACGAGTATCGCCGATCCACACTCGAGCAGCACCGAAGCACCGTCCGTCGATACGACGGGATGCGTTCCGGCGTGAAGAGCGCGCCGTGCGCCGGACGCCACATCGACAATGTAGATGACGGGGATAGTCTCTTGACCCGTCGCTTCGCCTTCGCATTCGGGCGTGCCACGAGTGAGCTGTATCGTGGACGAGTCAGTGAGCACGTGCCGCTGCACGCGGGTGACGTAGGCGAGATGGGCGCCGTCGGGAAACCACGAAATTCCCTCGTCGTTCGCATCGATCGCGATTACTGCGACGGGTTTCCTATCGGGGAACCAGACGGTGAGTGTAGCGGTCGAGATGTATTCGCCATTCGGCCAGCTTTTTTTCACCTTGCTCATAAAAGCGATCGCGCCACCGACCGGAGCGAGTGCGAGATGCTCTCCCAGCGCCTGATCCAGCCGACGATTCTCTGTAGCGATCACCTCGTTGTTCCTGCCGTCGGCGTCGATGATGCTCAGCTGCGCACTGTCGCCCCATCCGTTCTCCTGAATGTACGCGACGCGCCCGCGGTCGTCCGGTCCGCTGAACAGGCGCACGAATTTGTAGGATCCATTCTGCGGCGGCCGAATTACGTGCGCGGCGAGGCTAGGCACAGCTGTGAGAGCCAACTCGGACATCCAGCCGTCGGTTGTGCGACTGCTCATCACCACGTAGCCGCGGGCCGCCGCGAGGAGATCCTTGGCCTCGGGGCCGGAGACAACTGGCAGCGGCGGCCGCTCACGGCCCAAGCACGCAACCGTCGAACACGTGGCAATAATAGCAACGATGAGTCGACCGACTCGTTGCATCTGTCCGAGGGTGCGCGCGGCGGAAGTCAGTTGGCCACGATTCGATACCCGAACAGACCACCATCGAGCGTAAAGCTCGGATCGAAGATCGTCACGATCGAATCCGAAAAGCTCCCCCTGCGAAGCGCATCGCATGAGTCACCGCAAAGCTTGGGATCGCCGAAGTAGATGCTGTCTCCGGAAATCCGGTACGTCGCGGAATCTTCCTGCGAGCTGTCGCCGTGTCCGGCAGGGGTCGTCGGTTCCTGAGTGCTCGTCCGTGTAATGGAGTTGCCCGTCAAGTCAAGTGTGAGTGAACCCGACGCGATGACCAACGGAAGGTCGAGCATTTCCGTCGTTGCGGGCAGCGCATGGCCGTTGAAGCTCTCGAGCACGTACTGGCGATTGACGCTCGTCGACCTCGGAGCGGTTCCGTCGCTGCACGCAGCGAGCGTAGCGATCGTAGCGATCGCCAGCAAAAGTGCGGACGCACGAAGAAGGCGCATAGCCCCTCCGGAAGATGCCTACCGCGTCGGCCGTCCCGGCGGGTTCGGTCCCTCGAAGACTTCCTTGTTCAGCGCGATGTACTTTTTCTGATCCGCGGGAACGTCTTCTTCCGGAAAGATCGCGGTGACCGGGCACTCTGGCTCGCAGGCGCCGCAGTCGATGCACTCATCCGGTTTGATGAACAGCTGGTCCGGCCCCTCATATATGCAATCGACAGGACAGACGTCGACACACGCCTTGTCCTTGATGTTGATACATGCTTCGGTAATTACGTACGGCATTTAAGCCCTCGACGTTGACCTTTCGACTTGCGTACTACATTGGAAAGTAAGGCGAAAATCGAGCCTCCGACAGGGAAGCTCGCCAGCCGAATCGGTTGCCTACTTGCTCCAGGCCGGCGCCTTGCCCGCGCCGTGGTCCAGCTCCGGATTGCGACGGTAAAGCGTGGTCGTTCGCCCGATCACCTGGATGACCTCCGCCTTCACCGCCTCCGCCAGCTCGTTCGCGGCATCGCGGGCCGTGACGTCCGCGTTCTTCACGAGCTGCACCTTCACCAGCTCGTGCGTGCGGAGCGCGTCGTCGAGCGAGTTGACGAGCGCGCGGGTGAGGCCGTGCTGGCCGACGTGTACCGAGGCGGACAGATGGTGCGCGTGCGCGCGGAATGCCGCGCGCTCCTTCCCGGTCATCGACATTGTGCGCTCAGTCGTCCCCGCCGACGGACGCGATCACGCGGTCGATTTCAGCGGTGGCTTCGGAGCCTGTAAGCGCTGGCTCCTTCTCCGCCAGCTCCTTCGCGAGCTGCGCGATCCCCTCGTCGATCGTGCGCGAGTGATGCATCGAGCAGAACTTCGGCCCGCACATCGCGCAGAACTCCGCGCTCTTGAAGTACTCCGCCGGCAGCGTCTCGTCGTGATATTCGCGCGCGCGCTCCGGATCGAGCGAGAGACGGAACTGCTCGTTCCAGTCGAAGGCGTAGCGCGCGCGTGAGAGCGCGTCGTCGCGATCGCGTGCGTGCGGACGACCGCGCGCGACGTCCGCCGCGTGCGCCGCGATCTTGTACGCGATCACACCCTCGCGCACATCGTTGGCGTTCGGCAGCCCGAGATGCTCCTTCGGCGTGACATAGCAGAGCATGTCCGCGCCATACCAGCCGATCATCGCGGCGCCGATCGCGCTCGAGATGTGATCGTAGCCCGGCGAGATGTCCGTGACGAGCGGCCCAAGAGTATAGAAGGGCGCCTCGTGACAGACTTCCTTCTGACGACGGACGTTCATCTCGATCTGGTCCATCGGAATGTGCCCGGGCCCTTCGACCATCACCTGCACGTCGAACTCCCACGCGCGCTTCGTGAGCTCGCCGAGTGTGTCGAGCTCGGCGAATTGCGCCTTGTCGCTCGCGTCGTGGAGGCAGCCCGGGCGAAGCGAATCGCCGAGCGAGATCGTGACGTCGTACTGGCGGAGGATGTCGAGGACATCATCATAGTGCTCGTACAGCGGATTCTGTTTGCGATGGTGCATCATCCAGACGGCGTGCAGCGACCCGCCGCGGCTGACGATGCCGGTGACGCGACCGTAGACGAGCGGAAGATGCTGCAAGAGAATCCCCGCGTGCAGCGTCATGTAGTCGACGCCTTGCCGAGCTTGATGCTCGATGACTTCGAGGAAGTCGTTGATCGTGAGCTCTTCGATCTCCTTGCCCTGCAGCACCGCCTGGTAGATCGGCACCGTTCCGATCGGCACCGTCGACGCGCGGATGATCGCTTCGCGCGTGATGTCGATGTCCTGGCCGGTGGAGAGGTCCATGACCGTGTCGGCGCCGTACTTCACCGCGAGGAAGAGCTTGCCGACTTCCTCATCGAGGGAAGAGGAGACGGCGGAGTTCCCGATGTTCGCGTTGACTTTGACCGACGCGACTTTGCCGATGCCCATCGGCTGGAGGGCGCCGGCGAGGTGGCGGGTGTTGGCGGGGATGACTAGGCGGCCGCGGGCGACCTCGGCGCGGATCAGCTCGGGGTCGAGGGATTCGCGTTGGGCGACGAAGTGCATCGGCGGGGTGATCTCGCCGGCGCGGGCGTAGGCCATTTGGGTGCGGGCCGCACTGCGGGTGGTGCTGGATGATGCGGGCATATTCGACTCCCTACGCCGGGGCAAACCGGATCAGGTTCAACGGGACTCTCTCAGCCGCGGCTCGGGGGTGAGCCGGGCACCCCGGTCATGACTAGAATTTTAGTACTGAACGGGGGCGCTTAAAAGGACGCTTCGCCGATGTTAGTGGGAGGTACCAGGCGGACATATGCTCCCTACGGTCCACCGCGCTGACGATCCGGGCACGGAGACAAGTCCACTACGTAGAGCAGAGAGCTAAAATGGATAGCTCGGTTCGGCGAACGCAACGGCCCAACCGCCAGATCGTTCGATGTCGTGATCAGAGCTCGCGCGGGTCGAACTCGTCTATGATCGGCGGATATTTTGGTTGACGAGTCGCTGAAACTGATCCAGGTGGGACGCTCGCGCACAAAGAGCACGTCAGGTTCACCATGGCGAGGCATGGCGCTTTATTCCATCTTCCACCATGCGCAGCATGCCAGTACGCATCGAGGCAGCGGGCACCTCGTGTCCATCGAACCCCCTTAAGTGAGCTACGGCCATTTGTGAGAATCCGGCCATGGGAGTCCAACTGATGAACACACGAAGAGTCGCGACATACGCCATTCTGATCGCGTTCGCATGCGGATGCTCGAGCGTTGACGACGCCAACAACTTGCCGCAGTGCGAAGGTCCCGTCGAGCTTTCCGTGAGCGCGGGTACGACGCCGACCTTTTCGTGGACGCCGCAATGTCGTGCGGGGCAGATCATCGTGACCCTCAGCAGCGGATTCGCGACATTCTGGCTCGCGACAGGCACCGACAGCAGCAACACGCTACGGCCAGGAATTCGGTACGGTCACCCGCCCGATCCCGCAGCGCTCGGTACGCCTCCTCTTCAGGTCGGAACTCCCTACACCGTGCATCTGCTTCGAGCGACGGGGGACAGCATTATGCCCTTCGAAGCCATCGGCTCCGCGAACTTTATACCATAGTAGCCGACTCGAAAGCTGCATCGCACCCGCCAATCCAATACCCCGCTCGCGTTACGCGCTGCTCACCGTCCAATCCAATAATTCACCTTCACCTGAAACAGATTCACCGGCTTATCCCGAAACACCGCCGCCGCCGCACTCCCAAACCCAAACGTCCCCTCCGAGTCGAACCCAGCCCGCTGCTGCGTCCACACGAAGTACACCGTCGATCCCGGCCGATACTCCCACCGCAGCACCGCACTCCCGCGCAGTGCCCGCGTCGTAAAATTGGGATCCCCAAAACTGAACGCCGCCGCCGGACCCGCACCATCCGGATCCACCGTGTACGACGCCCCTGCTCCCCCCTCCGCCGGCGTCCGCGAAATCGTCCCGATGTCCTCCCCATACACCAGCTTCTTCGCCGTCCGCGGCTTCTCGAACTCGCGGAACGATGAGTACGCGCCACTCGCGATGAACGGTTGCACGAAGAGCTGCAGCGTGAGATTCGGCGAGAACGTCCAGTTGATGCGCGTGTCGAGCGAGATCGTGCGCGTCTTGATGTATCCGAACACGTAGCGATTTCCGAAAAACGCCACGTCGGTCGAATCTGGAACTGTCGTCACATATTGCGCCGCATCCTCATCGGTCTGGTACGTCGGCGAGAGCTGCACGAACACGCTCGCCATCGGCTTGAACGCGATGCCTGGCTTGAGCGTGAGTGTGCGCGTCGGTGCATCCACCCCGTGCGCTACTCCCACGAGCATGTCGAGCACCGCACGCTTGCGCGCGTCAGTGGAAATCTCGATTTGACCGAGGTTGTAACCGGTGTGCATCACCGCCGGACCGCCACGAGTCAGCCGATCATCTTCGACGGTGGGACTGAAGATCCAGATAGAGCGCAAATTCCAGTAGTTCGTGAACTGCATGCCGTAGAACGCGTGCCAATCTTTGTTGTTCTTGAGACCATCATACGTGAACTGCTGCTGAACGCCGGCGATCGTGTTGATGCTCCGATACCACTTCGTCGGCACCGTCCACTGCCTGCCGATGTTTGCGTCCATCCACTTGTAGTCGGCACGGTCGAGATACGCGAGGTCGTTCACCTCGAAACCCGGGCTCCGCCAATTTGTCAAGAACTCCCACAGCCAATTCCCGTTGTCCTTCGCAACGCGCGTGTAGAACCCGTATCCTCGCAGCGCGGTCGCCAGCGTGTCGTATCGCTCATCGAAGAAGCCGCCGCCGCGCTCATCGCGATCCGGACGTTGAAAATAGTGCGCGCTCGAGCGCTCGGTGGCGGTGATCGATGCCGCCGATCCTTCGACGCTCGACAGTACCGCGCTCCCCGTCCACGAATAGGTGTGATTGTGCCACGTGTGCGACCAGTCGAGCCCGGCCGCCTCAGCGCGATTGCGCAGATGATCCGTGAGCACTGAGTCGTCGAGCCGGCGCACGGTTGACGTGAGCGCGATGCCGATGGCAGAGTTGCCGTTGTTGAGCTCTTTCTGCACGCGACCGACGAAGTAGTTCGTGAGCGGCTCGACCTCCTGCTTCAGCGGCGTCGGCGAAGACGCGGTGAGATAGCGCTCCGTCTGCGGACTCGTCACCGCGTCGAGTAGCCCCACGGTGTAGCCACTGTTTGTTCGCCCCGTGATCTTCGCGGCGCCGATGATCGGCGTGTAGCCGGGCGTTTCCGCGAAGGTTGATTGCGACTGCACCAAGTCCGAAAGCTGCGGCAGCCGTCCAATCCGTCGCGAGTAGAACACGCTGAGGCCACTCACGTTGTCGCAGAACTGACAGCTCAACCCGCCGAAGCTAAACGCACTCGACCCTGCGATGAAGAACGGTCGCTTCTCATCGTAGAACGTCTCGAACGGCGAGAGGTTGAGCGTCGCGGGATCGACCTCCACCTGTCCGAAGTCCGGATAGAAAGTCGCGTCGAGCGTGAGATTCGACGTCAGCAGATACTTGACGTCGCCGCCCGCACGAATGCGCGTCTCATGGCTTCCGTGAAAGGGATCATTCGCATCGGAGGTCTGCAGCTGCTCGCCGGTGAGAACGTACGGCAGAAGCTCGAGCTGGCGCGGGCGCGCGCCGATGCGAATGCCCTCTACGGTACCGTAGTACGCCGGCCCACCCGCGTCGCTGCGCTTCCAGAAGGACCACATGTCGCGCTCGTTGAGCCTGTCCTCGTACCGCCAGATCTGCATCCCCCACAGCTGCACCGAGTCGCGCGAGAAGCGGAGCTGCGAATACGGAATGCCCATCTCGGCGGTCCAGCCGAGTGAATCGATCTTCGTTGCCGCGGTCCAGATGGGATCCCACCCCTGATCGCCGTTGAGCTGATCGCCGCGCACTCCCGCCGGATTCACCTCGAACAGAACCTCGTCGCGGTGATTGTGATACGGATCGAGCACGACGATGAGCTTATCCGTCGTCAGCGAATTGAACGATCCGTTGTTCCCATTCGCATCGAGCAGCTGATCGCGGCGCGCGAGTGGCGCACGCACCCCGCGCGCGCCCTGCGGCTCGGACATGCGCGCGCCGATGTAGAGCGCCTGATCATCATATAGTAGACGAATCTCCGTGGGCACCGACGCGGGCGCTCCCTCATCAGGCTGATACTGACGCAGCCCGGTGATCGTCGTTTCGGCTCGACACTCCGAATCGTCTAGACTTCCATCTATAACGATCGCGCCCACTCGGCTCGCGGCGCTCGCCACCGGTGCCGTGGATGCCGAGACGCGAACACAGTCAGAGCCTTGTGCGCGAGCCGGAACGCAGATCGTAGCGCTCGAGAAGAGCACCATCGTGTATTCGTGTCGCATGAAAGACATCTACGAGAGGGAGTGCGACGCTGTTTCGACATTTACATCAAAGCGTGTCGCGCGACGATTGGCATGAGAGTCGGTCGCTC
>JBBRYY010000024.1:0-35722 GCA_038237245.1 Gemmatimonadales bacterium
AGATGCCACAGGTGGCTGAGACGGTCGGCTGGCTTGCGGACAAGCTCAGCATCGTCGAGCTCAAGCGCTACCACATGCGGGAGCAGATGGAGCGCACCGATGCGGCGCCGGCGTTTCGCGACCAGTGCCGCGACAAGCTCGAGGTGCTCACGCGCCAGCGCGACGATCTTGCCGAGGAGCTGGCGGCGCTGCTCGCGGACATCGCGTCGGGGCGGGTGGTGCCGCGCGTCTACCGTCAGTTCAAGATGTACAACGACCCCGCCTATCGCGTCGCGCGCGAGCAGGGCGGAGAGGGGAAGGCGTGACGCGAGCACCCGCTCCGCTCACGATTCTCTATCTGGACATCAACACCGAGTGGCGGGGCGGACAGCGACAGCTGCTCTGGATGGGCGAGGGGCTTCGCCGCCACGGCGGCCGCCCGATCTTCGCGCTTCGCACCGGCGTTCCGCTGGCCGCGCGCGCGCATGCGGCAGGAATCGAGGTGATTCCGATCGACCCCCTCATTCCGGGAGGGGGACCCTGGACCGTGCTGCGCCTCCGTCGCGTCATTCGCCGAGAGCGCGTATCGATTGTGCACGCGCAGTCGGGTCACACCATGGCGCTGGCGGCACTCGCGGCTGCGGGAACGTCTGCGAGAATCGTATTTGCTCGCCGGGTGACGACGCCGCTGGGCAAGCACTCGCCGACCCGCTGGAAGTACGCTCGAGCGGAGCGGCTCATTTCAGTGAGTCGCGCAGGGGTAGAAGGGCTGCTGCGAGTGGGGGTCAATCCGGCGCGGGTGCGCGTAGTACCGAGCGGGGTTCCGCTCGAGCAGTCGATCGTACCTGCGACTCCTGCGCTTTTGTGGTCGTTCGGCGTTCCCGCAGGCGCTCCTCTCGCGGTCATGGTCGCGGCACTCACCGTGGGCAAGGATCCGATTTCCTTCGTGCGAGCGATTGAAGTCGCTCGGCGCGAGGTGCCGCAGCTGCACGCGCTGATCGTTGGTGACGGACCGCTACGCAGCGCGCTCTCGCACGAGATCGCGTCCCTTGGGCTGACGGCGTTCGTGCATCTCACCGGCTTTCGCTCGGATCCCGAATCGCTCGAGTCTGCGGCGAGCGTAGTAGTGCTCTCGAGTCGAAGCCAGGAGGGGACGCCCGGTGTCTTGCTCGATGCGCTCGCGCTCGGCAAGCCTATCGTCGCCACGAACGTGGGCGGAGTGTCCGAGGTCGTCGAACACGAACGTTCGGGACTGCTCGTGCCGATCGGCGACACGCAACAGCTCGGCCGGGCAATCGCTCGCGTGCTGCTGGATGCCGACCTTTCAATGAAACTCTCAGCTGGTGCCCGGGCGCGCGCGCCCATGTTCACGATCGAGAAGACGGTGGATCGTACGATGGAGATCTACCGCGAGCTGCTTTCCGAGCTTCCGGGCGCTCAATGACGACCCACCTGCTGCTGACCTCGAACTTTCCGCCGCAATACGACGGCATCGCCAGCTGGATGTCTCAATTGGCGATTCACTACGGTGGTGACACGATGCTCGTGTCGGTCGGCAGAGAGCCGGGAGACGAACAGAGCGATGCGCGCCAGACGATTCGTCTGGACAGAATGCCCATCGCGCGGGAACGGCTTCGCAATTTTCCGGGGCTGATCGCGTGGTCGAAGCGCGCGGCATCTCTCGCGCGGACGCACGAAGTGTCCTTCACCTGGTGCGGCAATCTGAAGCCCGCATCGTACGTCGCGTTGACGCTGCGCGTGAGGATGGGAATCCCCTACGGGATCTTTCTGCACGGCACCGAGCTGCTACTGCTGCGCGCAAAAGGACGCGGGTTCGGCAAGCACATGGCTGCGCGACTTCTGCTCGGGTCTGCCGCCGTACTCGTGACGAATAGCGAATGGACGCGTGAGCGAACGCTGGAAGTGCTCGACGATCTGGGCATCCCGGATCGCGCAAATCGTGTATATGCCGTGCCGCTCGGCGCCGATCTCGAACGATTCCGTCCGGGGCTCGCGACGGCGGGGGTGCGCGAAAAGTATGGGCTGAATACGGGGCGGTGGTTATTGACGGTCGCGCGTCTGTTCGAGCACAAGGGACAGGACAATGGCATGCGCGCGCTGCACATTCTGCGCGACAGCGAGCCCGACCTGGGGTACGCCATGGCCGGCACGGGCGACTACGAACCGGAGCTCCGCGCACTTGCCGCGAAGCTCGGTCTTGGAGATCGCGTGCGGTTTCTCGGATTCGTCCCGGAGGAGGACCTTCCCGCACTGTACAATGTTCCCGAGCTGTATCTGGGCGCATCACGAGTCGCGGTCAATCACGTCGAAGGATTCGGCATTTCGCTCGTCGAAGCGGCCGCCACGGCGCTGCCCGTCGTTGCCGGCCGGGAGGGGGGAATGCCGGAAGCCGTCGTGGACGGAGTGACCGGACTCCTCGCCGACCCATACGATCCCGCCTCGATCGCGGAATCGATTCAGCGAATATTGCGATCTCCCGAGCTTGGCGCGCGTCTCGGAGCCGAGGGACGGCGGGTGGCGGAGCGCAAATACAGTTGGCAGCGCGTCGCGCGAGATCTGCGCGTGATCGCGGATGCGCACGCACTCGAGCGGGGGCGATGAGCACACGCGCGCTGCGGGTGCTGCACGTCGACACCGAGCGCGGATGGCGTGGCGGCGAGCGGCAGGCGTTCTGGCTGGCCGAGCGTCTGGCGCGGCTGGGGCATCGCTCGGTGCTCGTCGCGCGGCCGGGAGAGCCGCTAGCGGAGCGTGGGACGGCGGCGGGAATCCCCGTGATGGCGCTGTCGCCGTTGTCCGAGTTCGATATTTTCGCAGCGCTCTCGCTGCGCCGCGCGATCGTGCGCGAAAAGGCGGACATCGTGCATGCGCACACTGGGCACGCGGTCGCACTGGCGGCGATGGCGACGCTCGGCACGGGCGCCCGCATGGTGCTCACGCGCCGCGTCAGCTTTCCGCTCAAGCGCAATCCGGCATCGCTGTGGAAGTACTCGCGGGCGAGCGCGATGATCGCGGTCTGTCAGGCCACAGCCGATGCGCTCGTGAAGAGCGGGATCGAATCGGCGCGCATCACGGTCGTCTACAGCGGGGTCGATCTTTCGCGGGTCATTGCGCCTGCATCGGCGGAGACGCTCGCAAAGCTCGGCGTGAAGCCCGGCGCGCCGCTCGTGGTGATGGTGGCGGCGCTGGTCGGCCACAAGGATCCACTCACCTTCGTGCGCGCCATGGACGTCGCGCGACGGACGGTGCCCGCCGTTCAGGCGCTGATGGTAGGCGAGGGCGATCTGCGCTCCGATGTGGAGCTCGAGCGATCGCTCCTCAGCTTGTGCGACACCGTGCATCTCGCCGGCTATCGCACCGATGCTGACTCGCTCATGTCGGTGGCGGACGTCGTCGCGCTCAGCTCGAGCGACGACGGCATCGGCGGCGTCGTGATCGACGCGATGTCGTTCGGAAAGCCGGTCGCGGCGACGGACGCGGGCGGAATCCCCGAGGCCGTCGTGAACGGTGAGACCGGACTGCTCGTGCCAATCGGCGATGCGGACGCACTCGGCGCGGCCATCGTGCGGCTCCTTACCGACAAGGAGCTTGCACAGCGCATGGGGACCAACGGCATTCGGCGCGCACCGCTGTTCTCGATCGACAATACCGTGGAGCGGACGCTCGGGGTCTACGAGCGCATGCTCTCGTCGCGGTCGCGATAGGCCGAGCGCCACCGCTCCACCTTGTCGAGCACATCGCGCACGGTGATGCGCGGCATGCGGCCAAGCCGGTGCGCGTACGAGATGGAGTAGTCCTCGCCGGGATCGCCATACGCGTCGACGATGAGATCGTGATACCGCCGATACGGTCCGACGCGTTTGGGGTTGTTGTAGCCCATCAGGCTGATCACCGGCCGCTCGAGCGCGACCGACATGTGCAGGGGCGCGGTGTCGAGGGAGATCACGAGCTCCGATGCGTCGATGATCGTCACGAGGTCGCGCAGTGAAACGCCGAGCGTGTCGTGCGGCGGCACTCGCATCAGCGACGAGATGCGCGCGGCCGCCGCGATCTCGCGCGGCGTGCGCCCGCCGGCGAGCGATGGCTCGAGTCCGAAGTCACTCCGCAACGCAGTCGCCACCTCGGCCCATCGTTCGGCGATCCACTCCTTCTCGTGATGCGTGGCGCCGATGACGAGCGTCGCGAAGGGGCGTGGGAGCGTCACGCGCAACTCCTCCGCGCGCGCGAGCTCCGACGGCCATGGGCCGAGCTTCCAATGGAGCGGCTCAGCCGATACGCCGAGGGCAGCCAGGAACTCGAGGTACTGGTCCTCCACGTGCTGCGGCGCGTGCGGCGGAATGCGCTGCGTGGTGAACAGCCAGTTGAGATCGCGTGCACGCGCCTTGTCGAAGCCGAGCTTCACCGGTGCACGCACGAACGAGGTGACGAGGCCTGCCTTGAGGTAGACCTGAAGGTCGATGACGAGATCGAAGGCACGCGTCAGGAGCTGCCGCCGAAGTGCGAGCATCCCGTGCCAACCGCGCGATTTCTCGAAGATGAGAATCTCATCGACGTCCGGATGCCCGCGCACCAGCGATGCGGGGCCAGGCTCGAGGATCCAGGTGATCGTCGCGCCGGGCTCCTGGCGTTTGAGCGCCGTGACGATCGGCAGGACGTGCACCGCATCGCCGATCGCGCTCATCATCACGATGCAGATGCGGCGGCCGCCACCGCTGCCCGTGGTCATCGCGAGAGCTCTATCAGCTCCTGCGCGCTGCTCTCGATCGCGAGCAGGTCAGCCTCCTCGATGGGAAGCCCGTGCCGCCGGCGCCACCTGAGCGCGGATCTCGAGAGCCGCCGCAGATTCGCATCCAGCACGTGCTGCGCGCCGGGCTTGTCGAGCCACACGCGATCGACATCCAGGGCATAGGCTTCGACTCCGCCGAAGTCGTTGTCGGCGATGAGGACGTTTTTGAGGTTGAGGTCGGGGTGGCGCGCACCTGCCATGCTGAGCGATGCGAGCAGCTTCCCCGTCGCAATGATCAGCGAGCGCTTCGAATCGGAGTGCGACAACGTGCCCAGCGCCGCCGCGAGATCGCGGCTCTTCGGCACCTCGCGCGTGACGACATCGGCGCGACGAAACATGGGCCCTGCGGGATAGGTCGCGTACGCCACTACCTCGGGCGTCGACACGCGGAGATGACGCAGCTTGAGCGAGAGCTCGAGCTCGCGCGGCGCGCGCGTTGCGCCAACGAACTTGTCATCCCGAAGGGCGCGGAGCAGGCCGCCGTGTCGCGAGCGGCGAACGACCACGCGGTCTCCGCTCGACAGCGGCACCGCATATACGAGTCCGCGGCCGGTGAAGGGTTTCGCCTCTGGATGATGCTCGGCGTATTCGTAGAAGGTGCCGTCGGCGAGCGCCTCGCGCAGCGGGCCTTCGAGCGTCGCGAGCGCTGCGCCCTCGACACCGGGGCCGCTGAGCGCGACGTATCCCGTCGGCACGGCGAACCCCTTCACGTGCTCACGCTGTAGACCGGGATCGCCTGGCTCTTCCCCTTGAGATCCATCGTCCCGCGCTCGAGCATGGGTGGAGCATCGGTAAGCGCCGCGCGCATCGCGTTGGTGATGAGAATCTCGCCCGCGCCGGCTTCGGAGCAGAGCCGGCTCGCGATGTTCACGACGTCGCCGATCACCGTGTACTCGAGGCGTCGCTCGGAGCCGATGTAGCCGGCGAAGCTCTCGCCGTAGCTCAAGCCGATTCCGATCTGCAGGCACGTGCGCCCCTCGCTTGCCCACTGCGCGTTGAGCGTCTCGAGCTCGCGCATCATGTCGAGCGCTGCATCCATGGCGCGGTCCGCGTCGTCCGCTGCACCGATTGGCGCGCCCCACTGCGCCATGACGGCGTCGCCAATGAACTTGTCGAGCGTGCCGCCGTGTCTGAACACGATCTCGACCATCACGGTGAAATACTCGCTCAGCAGCCGCGCCACCTCGTCCGGCATCATCGACTCCGAGAGCGCAGTGAAACCGCGAATGTCGCTGAACAGCACGGCGACCGTGCTCTTATCGCCGCCGAGCTTGAGCTGGTGCGCGGAGCCCGCAATCTGCGCCGCGAGACGAGGCGCGAAGAAGCGCTCGAAGTTTCCGCGCACCATCGTCTCGTGCCGGATCCGCTCTGCGAAGCGGCTGTTCTCGAGCGCCACCGCCGCGATGTTCGAGAATGCGGTGAGAAACTCGAGGTCTTCCTCGTTGAAGCGATGCGTGGTGGTGATGTTGTCGACGTAGAGCACCCCCTGCACAACATCCTCCGTGCCGATCAGCGGTGCGCACATGGCTGAGCGGACGCTCTGCATGAGGATCGACTGCCCGCCGAAGCGCTGGTCCTGCGGCGCGTTGTCGGAGAGCACGGCGACCTTCTCGTCCACCACCATGCGCGCGATCGACTGCGGAATCGCCTTCCCGGTGATCACTCCCTGCCGGTCGCGCGAGATGGTCGGCACGCGTCCGCCCTCCGCATCGACGAGCTCGATCGCGACGCGGTCGACGTCGAGGATCTGGAAGACGAGCTCGGTCACCTTGTCGAGCAGGGCATTCACATCGGCGGCGCGCGAGAGCCCCTTCGACACTTCGAGGAGCAGCGCGAGCTTCTTTTCCGTTCGCGCCGCACCATCGAGTCCCGAGCGATCGCCCTTCGCGTCCGCGAGACTCGCGGCGCGAAAGACGGAGGAGAGTAGCCCATCGGGGCTGTCGTAGGCGCGCTGCTTGAGCACCGTGGCGCCGGTAGGCGGAGTGACGGCGCGCGTGCGCTCGTCCTGCGGGCGAGGCGCAGCCTCCTGGACGATCAAGCGGAACGGCACCTTCCCGAAGGTCAGCTCGTCGCCCACGACCACGGTCGCGCTCTCCACTCGCTCGCCGTTGACGAAGGTCCCGTTGCTCGAGCCGAGATCGGAGACCTCCACCCCGGTGGCGGTGGAGCTCAGCCTCGCGTGGCGGCGCGAGATCGTCGGATCGAAGATCGGGATATCGCTGCTCGACGCGCGCCCCACCATGAGCGTTGAGCCCTCTCGAAGCTCGAATGACTGCGCACCGCTGGTGGAGACGATCCGAAAGGGCATGCCCTCAATATGCGGGGCCCCCGGGCCGCGCGGCGAGGGGGCCGGGCGTGCCATCTAGCGCTTTCGCACCTGCCCGATAGCCGTGAGCATCGCGCGCGCCTTGTTTTCGGTCTCCTCCCACTCGTTCGCGGGGATCGAGTCCGCCACGATCCCCGCGCCCGCCTGGATCGACGCGACGCCCTCCGCGATCACACAGGTGCGGATCGTGATTGCGAGATCCATCCGCCGGTCGCCCGCCGCGATGTAGCCGATGGCGCCCGCGTACGGGCCGCGGCGCTCGGGCTCGAGCTCATCGATGATCTGCATTGCGCGCACCTTGGGCGCCCCCGTCATCGTGCCCGCGGGGAAAGTCGCGCGGAAGACATCGATGGCCGAGGCATCGTCGTGCAGCTGCCCCTCTACCTGACTGACGATGTGGAAGACGTGGCTGTAGCGCTCGACGACCATGAGGTCGGTGACCTCGACCGTGCCGTACTTCGCGATGCGCCCGACGTCGTTGCGTCCGAGGTCGACGAGCATTACATGCTCGGCGCGCTCCTTCTCATCGACGAGGAGCTCGGCAGCGAGGCGCTCGTCGTCTTCTGGGGTGAGGCCGCGCGGCCGCGTGCCGGCGATCGGGCGCACGGTGACGCGTCCGCCGGCAACGCGCACGAGAAGCTCGGGGGAGCTGCCGACGAGCTCGAGCCCATCGAGCACGAGATGGTACATGTACGGCGACGGATTCAGCGCGCGCAGCGCGCGGTAGAGCGCGGCGGGGTCGAAATCGAGCGGCACCTGAATGCGGCGCGCGAGCAGCGCCTGGAAACAGTCGCCGGCAAAGATGTACTCGCGGATGCGTTCGACATCCTGCTCGAACTTCGCGCGCGAGTACGCGAAGGTACCCCTGGCGGGCGGCGCGCCCTTGTCGAGATCCAGCGGAGCGAGGCTCCCGGGTGCGCGCAGTCGCGCGATCGTCGCATCGATGTCGAGCAGCGCGGCGTCGTGCAGGCGATGGAGCTCGGTCTCGCTCGCCCCCGCGCTCACCGGCACGCCGACCACGACGCGCGCCTGCGAGCGCAGCGCGTCGATGATCACGAGCGCATTCGTGAACACGAAGAGCGCATCGGGCGCGGCGATTCCGCGCGGAGGGGCGTGTGGGAGATTCTCGATGTGGCGCGCGATGTCGTACGAGAAGAAGCCGACGGCGCCACTCCAGAAGGCGCCGAGCTCGGGCACGTCGACGGGCTCGTGCTCAGCGACGAGACGCTGCAAATCAGCCAACGGATCCGCGGGCGTTCGCGCCCCGTGCCATCCCTTCTCGGGCGTCCAGTCTTCAGCGATACCGTCGGTGAGGCGCCACGCGCCGCGCGGCTCGGTGCCCATGAAGGTGTAGCGCGCCCACGTCTCGCCGCCTGCGGGCGCCGACTCGAGAAGAAAGGCGAACGGTCCGCGCCGGAGCTTCGCGAATGCGGACACCGGCGTCTCGCCGTCGAGCAGGCAATCACGCCAGACCGGAATGAGACCACCGCGCACCGCGAGCGCCTTGAAGCGATCGTACGTCGTCATCGCGTGCGCATCGCCGCGCGTTCGACCTCACACGCTTGCCGCGCGTGAGACGTACCATGACATTTTCCAATCATGAGCAGAGTCCTCGCGGTGTTACGGGCCGCGTGCTGGGTTGCGCTGTGCTGCGCGCTCGCGCAGCCGGTGCATGCGCAGGCGTGGAACGACGCGCGCGCGAGTGAGCTGGTGGAGCGTGCGACCGAGCGTCGCGCGCAACAGCTGGCCGACACCGCACTGCGTGACTATCACGCGACGGCGCACGGCTACCTCACCTTCCTCGCGCAGGTCGGCGAAAACTACCCCGATCCTCCCAAGGTCGTTCGCTCCGACGAGCTCGCGCTGGAAGTGTACTGGCGGGCGCCCAACCTCAGCAAGCAGCGCATCGTCGGCCGGCGCGACACGCTCGCACTCCCTACCAACATCGCGTACCACCAGGACCACCTCGGGATCGTCCAGAACAACTTCCCTCGCATCATCCGCCTCGGCGACGGCGACGAGGTGCGCGACGTGCCGCATCCGCTGTCTGCCGAAGGGATGAACGACTACGACTTCGCGATCGCGGACTCGCTGAGCATCCGTCTGCCGGATCATACGGTGCAGGTCTACGAGCTCCGCGTTCGCCCGAAGGACGCCTCGCAGCCGCGACTCGTCGGCGCGCTCTACATCGATCGTACGTCCGGCGACGTCGTGCGCATGGCGTTCACCTTCACGCGACCGGCGTATCTCGACAAGGAGCTCGAGGACATCTCGATCGTCCTCGAGAATGCGCTGGTGCAGGGGCGCTTCTGGCTTCCGCTGCATCAGGAGGTCGAGATCCGCCGCACGGGGAAATGGCTCGACTTCCCGGCGCGGGGAATCATTCGCGGACGCTGGGAGATCTCGGATTACCAGACGAATGGGGGGCTGCCGCTGGCGCTGTTCTCGGGGCCGGAGATCACGCTCGCGCCGGCGCGCGAGCTCGCGCAGCATCAATGGCATGGCCGCATTCTCGATTCGCTTCCGCAGGATGTCCGCGCCGCGAGCGATGACGACGTGCGGAAGGTGCAGGAAGAGGCGCGCGCGCTGGTGCAGCAGCAGTCGCTGGCGCGCGCGGCGGGCGCCTCACTGTCCGCTCGGAGAGCGTCGGACTTCGTGCGCGTGAATCGCGTCGAAGGGCTCGCACTCGGCGCCGGCGCGAGCGTGCGCGCGGGTGCGGGGATCGTGACGTCGCTGCGCGGGCGCTATGGTATTTCCGACCACGAGCTCAAGGGTCGATTCGGCATCGGTCTTCCCCGCGGCGGGGGATCGGGGCTCGAGCTCTTTGTCGTTCGCGACTATCGCGATGTGGGCGACGTCGCCGAGCGGTCGACGGCGGTGAACAGTCTGGCTTCGCAGGAGTTCGGGAGCGATGCGACGGATCCTTACGATGTGCGCGGAGCGGGGATCGCTGCGGAACTCGGCGTACACGCGGGGATCCGGTGGCGGATCGAGGGCGCATGGGAGCGCCAGGACTCGCTGCGCGTGCACGCGACGCCGGCGTGGGGGCGATACGAGCCGACGATTCCTGCGCGCGCTCTCGACGAGGAGCGATTTACCCTCGGCTTCATCAGGCAGCCGTCGGTGATGTTCGGCGGCTTCGAGACTCGATTCTCCGGTCAGCTTCGCGCAGGCATCACGCAGACGCGCAGCGGTGATCAAGACGATAGCCAGTTCGCGCGCGCGATGCTCACCGCGCACGGCGAGCGCGCGCTGGGCGGCGGTCGACTCGTGCTCGAGAGTACGGTGGCGGGGCTCCTCGCGCCACCGAACGCGCCGCCGCAGGAGCTCGTGTACCTCGGCGGCGACGTCACCGGCCCCGGGTACGGCTACCATCAGTTCGCAGGGCGCGAGGGCGGTAGCGCTCGTATCGAATGGCGCACGCGCGTCCCGTTCTTCGGATTATCGCTTGGTCCGTACGGTCGCGCGCCGGCGAGCGCGACACTCGCGCCGTTCGCGACGGTGATCTATTCCGCCGATTCGCCTGCTTTCGCGCGCATGCCGGCGGGATGGTATCCGTCGGTGGGAATCGGCGCGCTCGTGCTCTTCGACATCATCCGCGTCGACGTCGCGCGCGGACTGCGACGCGGACGGTGGACGTTCTCGCTCGACGTGACGCGCGACCTCTGGCCGATTTTGTAGCTCAGCTTGAGCCGCCGCCGCATGCGGTGACGATCGTCTGCGCGTCCTTCTTCGCTGCATCCGAAGCCGGTTCCTGCGTGGGCGTCGTGCCGCGGCGCGTCTGGTAGTGGGACGTCGTTCCCGCGCGCACATCGATCTTCGTGCTCCCCTTCTCGGCCTTCGTCGTCGCCGAGATCACGTCGAAGCGGCGGAACTCGTCGACGTAGCGCACGTCACTGGTGTCGTTGCGGGTCGCCTCGATGCCGCGCTTATGGTCGACCACGCGAACATCGTAGCCGAGCGTCTTCGCCTGCTCGGCCATGCAGTTCACCGTGACGGCGACCGTCTGATCGGAGACGCCGGTGACGGTGGGCCACGTCGACTTGAAGCCGCCGCACGCCGCGAGCAGCACGATGCCGGAGAGTGAGGCGAGAGCGGAGAGCGTACGGATCATGTTGTGCTCGATATTGAAGGAAGACATGAAGGGCGCATTTCTGCCACCGGGCTGCTGGGAAAGAAGGTAATGCCCAACGGTCACTTGAACATGATGGCCGCCTCGACATTGCGCAGCGTCACGCTGCTGACGGCGGGCCCGAACGAGCCATCGCGGTGCAGGGGGCGCATGAGAGCCGGAAGCGGCACGACGATGCCGGTGGAATCGGCATAAGTTTGTGGCCGCCAGTCGACCTGCGGGCGAATCACGACATACGCGTGATCGAAATCGCGGGCGTAGATTCGGTATTTCTGTCCGGCCGCGTCCGTCCCGCTTGCGATCGCGTGCCGCTTCTCACGCGGATGCCCAACATCCGCCTCGACCGCGGCCATCCACACGGTGTCCGGGCGCACGTTCCACATGTTCTGCTGATCGAGCGAGAGGCGCGACGGATCGGCCGGCACGGCCATGTAGTAGCTCGCCAGTTGCACGATCTGACCGCGCTCGAGCTGCGACGAATACATCCCGTTGCCAAACGACTTGAAGTTCGCGCTTCGCGGCCGCACCCAGTCGGTGTACGTCCAGAGCGTGACGAACTCGGTGTAGACTCCCTGCGCAAGGAGATTGTCGATCTGCGTCCATCTCGTCGCGAGGCCGTCGTTGAATGGAAAGTTCGTGCGCTCGAGATGCACGCCGCCCCCGGCAACGACGATTGCGGAATCCGCGGGCGTCCAGTACTCGCCGATGTTGATGAGCAGGAAGCGCGGTTTGATCGCCTCGTGCACCTTCGCGATGAGCTCCGTCTCCGACGTCATGTACGCCGCCGGCGTCGCAAACTCGTCGGTCGCCTTCGATACGCCGCTCATGCCGCCGCCGAACTCGTCGAGGAAGACGCCGTCTTCGTTCTGCGCCACGCGCCGCAAGCGGTCGATCTGATATGCTCGCTGACCGGCATCGCCGGGGTTGATCGCGTAGCGCATGGAATCCCAGATCTTCACCTGCACGCGATGGGCGGCGTCGTGTCCGCCACGATGGAGGAAGGCGTTCTCGATGTCGAATTGCCGGTGCGATGCGTACCACTGTTGCATATCCGTGAAGTAGCCGCTGGCAATGTTGTCGCTCGATCCCTTCTGTCCCGGCATCTGCACCGTGAACTGCAGCGCGTAGGGGAAGTGGAGAATCGTCGGATCGACGGCCTTCCAGACGTCGCGCGGACCGCTCATCACGCCATCGAGGCGCGCGCCGAGAAAGTCGATGGTGGCGCGCTGGTCCGAGGGTGAGGCGTAGCGCGAATAGAAGTCGGTGTAGAAGAGGCTGATGTGCGAGAAGTGCGGCGAGTGCGCCGCGCGCTTCCCGCTCGCGCGCGCAGGTTGAAATTTCGGTGCGGGCGCCACGGCTTGAACCCGCTGCGGAGCGGAGGCGGGCGCGGCCCGTTGCGCAGTCGGCGATTGCGCGAGAGCCGCCGTCGTTGGAGGAGCCGGCGCGACAAGCGTGCGCGAGGCGACCACACTGCCTTCGGCCGCGCGAAAGACGCTCACCCGCGTGCTGGCGAACGCGATTCCGATGCGCGCATTGATGCCCGTGACGCCCGGTGCGCGTGCAGTGACGAATCCCTTTTTGTCGACGCGCGCGATCGACTCGTTGTCACTTGACCAAAGCACTGTGACCGGCGTTTCCTGCGATGACACCACCACCAGCGCCCGCAACGTCGTCGTATCGCCGACCGCGAGATCCACCGATGCTCGCGACATCGACAGCTGCAGCGTCTCCTGTGCGTTGCCGCGGCGGCACGCGATGCATGTGATGAGTGCGAGCAGCGCCGCGGCGCGCCAACGCATCACGCTCACGCGGAGCTCACGGCGCGTTCTGCCGTTCGCGGGACGTCGGGAGGCAATCGTTCTGCGTCGGTGCGGTCGGCTTTACGCGCACGCTCTTCGCGGGAATGCCCACGTACACATGATGAGGGCGCACGTCGCGCGTCGCGACGGCCATCGCGCCGACCATCGCATCACAGCCGACGTGCACGCCCGCGAGGATCGTCGCGTGGTACGTCACGCGGACGCCGTCCTCCAGCTGCGTCTGCGCGGCGGTCACGTCGCGCTGGTCGACGATGCTGTGCGTGTGCGAATAGATGTTCGCATAGTCCGAGATCGACACGTTGTTCCCCAGAATGACTCCGCCGCGATCGTCGAGAAGCACGTTCCGGTGTACGACCACGTCGTCACCGACCTCCATGTTGTACCCGAAGGAGAACTCGACGTTCTGGAATGCCTTGAAGCGCTCTCCGCAGCGCTTGAAGATCAGCTGCGCGAGCATGCGGCGAAGGCGCACTCCCGCCTCCACGTTCTGCCCGCCCATCACCGTGCGATCGAAGCTGTACCAGAGCCAGAGCAACGGCTTCACGCGCTGGAACTTCTCGTCGTCACACTCGGCGTAGTACTCGGGCTCGAGCGTCACGCTGCGCGGATCGAGCGCCATGAGCGAGGCGCGCGTGGCGAGCGGGAGTGCGGCATCGTTCACCGCCGTCTCCAACGAATCGGCGTAGGCGGGGAAGGTGAGCGCGCACAGCGTGCGCCGGCAGATCTCCGAGCGGTCCGCGTTCGGAGCGGACAGCTCGTGACGGAGCTGCTCGACCCAGGCATCGATCACCGGGAGCCCGGACTGCGTCGGAAGCTTGCGGAGCGGATAGATGGCCATGGACGGCTGAGGAGTTGATGGTGGCCCGAACGACGGTCACTCCAAAGCTACCAGCGAAAACGCCCGCTTACACCTCGGAGCCGGCCGCCTCTTCGGGAGCGTCGCCGGGTGCCGGATCCACGAGCGTCGCCGCTCGCCACGATGGCTCGCCAACCAGCTCCACCACCGCCTCGGCCAGCTCGTCGCGCCCTACCTTGGCGACGGTGCTGAACGGAATCACCTGCGCCTCCTCGAGCCCCAGCGCGCTCGTCAGCGAGATGATCCGCTGTTTGAGCTCCGTGGTGCGCAACTTGTCGATCTTCGTCAGCACCACCACCGTTGGCGCGCCGATCTCCGCGAGGAACTCCAGCATCAGCAGATCATCGGGCGTGGGCGGATGACGCGAGTCGATGAGCTGGACCACGCCGCGCAACGGCGCGCTGATGCGCAGATAGCCCTCGATCAGCGGACGCCATTGCTCGCGCGTCGTCTTCGCGACGCGAGCGAAACCATATCCCGGAAGATCCGCGAGCACGAACTGATGGTTCACGCGAAAGAAGTTGATCTCGCGTGTCTTCCCCGGCGTCTTGCTGACGCGTGCAAGCGCCTTGCGACGCACGAGCGCGTTGAGCAGCGACGACTTCCCGACGTTCGATCGACCGCTGAACGCAACCTCGGGAAGGGTGAGATCGGGCGGGCGCCATCCGGTGGGCGAGGCCATCCCACCGAGGAACTCGATGTCGCGGATGACCAATGGGTCGAGGGCCTTCGCCACTTCGCTCAATGCGTGACCATCGCCGCGATCTCCACCTGCGCCGCGGCGCTCGCGGGACGAAGCGCGTGCGCGAGCACCTGGTCCATCGTCGACACCGGGTGGAAGAGCAGCCCTTCGCGGATGTCCTCGGGGATCTCCTCGATCTCGCGCGCGTTCCCCTCGGGGATGATGATGTGCGTAATCCCCGCGCGCCTCGCTGCGACGAGCTTCTCCTTCAGCCCTCCGATGGGCAGCACGCGACCCCGCAGCGTGATCTCCCCTGTCATCGCGGTGTCCCCGCGCACCGGCGCACCGGTGAGCGCGCTGACGACTGCCGTCGCGATCGCGATCCCCGCACTCGGCCCGTCCTTCGGTGTCGCTCCTGCCGGCAGATGGACGTGGATGTCGCGCGTCTTCGGGAATTCCGGATCGATGCCGAGGATGCTCGCGCGCGAGCGCGCGTAGGTCATCGCGGCGTTCGCCGACTCCTTGAGCACGTCGCCGAGCGTGCCGGTGAGCTGCAGTCGTCCGCGTCCGCGCACGACCGCGACCTCGATCTCGAGGAGGTCGCCGCCCACCGAGGTGTAGGCGAGCCCCGTCGCAACGCCGACCTTGTCGTCCAGCGTCTGTTCCTCCGCCTCGTACGGCGGAACGCCGAGCATCTCCTTGATATCCGCAACGCCCACGTGCTGCGCCTCCGGAATCATCTGCTTCGCGGCCGCCGCGCGCCGCGCGAGCTTCCGCGCGATGCGCGCGATCCGCCGTTCGAGATCGCGCACGCCGGCCTCGCGCGTATACAGCCGCGTCACCGCGGGGATCACGTCCGCATCGATCGATACCAGCTTCGGGTCGAGCCCGTGCGCCGCGAGCTGGCGCGGCACGAGGAACTGCCGCGCGATCGCGTGCTTCTCGTGGTCGACGTAGCCCGGGAGACGAATGATCTCCATCCGGTCGCGCAGCGGCTCGGGAATGTTCGCCAGCGAGTTGGCCGTCGTGACGAAGAGCACCTGCGAGAGATCGTAATCGACCTCGAGATAGTGATCGTTGAAGGCCGTGTTTTGCTCCGGGTCGAGCACCTCGAGCAGGGCGCTCGACGGATCGCCGCGCCAGTCCTGCCCCATCTTGTCGACTTCGTCCAGCAGGATCACCGGATTCACGACGCCGGCGCGTCGCATCGCCTGAATCACGCGCCCCGGCAGCGAGCCAATGTACGTTCGGCGATGACCGCGAATCTCCGCCTCGTCGCGCACGCCGCCGAGCGACATGCGCACGAAGGTGCGGCCGAGCGCGCGCGCGATGGAGCGGCCGAGCGAGGTCTTGCCGACGCCGGGGGCGCCGACGAGGCAAAGGATCGGCCCCTCGAGCTTTCCGACGAGCGCGAGTACCGCGATGTAATCGAGGATGCGGTCTTTCACATCGGTGAGTCCGAAGTGATCCTCGTCGAGCACGGCCTGCGCCCGCGCGACGTCGACGACGTCGTCGCTGCGTTCGGTCCACGGCAGCGCGACGATCCAGTCGAGATAGTTGCGCGCGACAGTCGATTCCGGCGAGAGCGGCGCGGTGCGGCGCAGCTTCCGCATTTCGCGATCGGCGCGCTCGCGCACTGCCGGCGGCAGCTCCTTCTTTTCGAGCGCGGTCGCGAGCTCCTCGAAGCCGTCCCCCTCATCCTGCCCGAGCTCACGGTGGATCGCCTTGAGCTGCTCCTGCAGATAGAACTCGCGCTGGTTCTGGAAGAGCGAGCCGCGCACTTCTCCTTCGATCTTGCGCTCCAGGCGCAGGATCTCGATCTCGGAGGTGAGCGTATCCATGAGCTGCGCGAAGAGCGAGCTGATATTCGCGGACTGCAAATATTCCTGCCGCTGGTCGAGGCGCACGAGCATGTGCGCGGCGATCGCGAACGCCTGCTTCTCCCGCGCCTCGGTTCCCTGCACGAGGGCGACGACCTCGGCCGGTAGCCTCCGGTGCAGCGCGACGTATTCCTCGAAGAGTGTGACGACGCGGCGCGCCATCGCCCGATCGTCGGCGTCGCCGGACGGCGCCTCGAAGACGAAGGGAGTGATGACCGCGCGCAGCACCTTCTCGGTTGGTGCGTAGCGCGTCACCTTCGCGCGCGCGACACCTTCGATGAGCACCTTCGTCGTGCCATTGGCGAGACGGGCGATCTGCAGCACGCGTCCCGCGACGCCCACGCGAAAGAGATCGCCGGCCGCGGGGTCCTGCGTATCGGCGGTGTGCTGTGCGACCAGGAAAATCCACCGGTCCGCGGCAAGCGCTTCCTCCACCGCCGCCAGCGATGCCGCGCGCCCGACGAGGAGCGGCATCACCATGTACGGGAAGATCACGACGTCGCGAAGCGGGAGCACCGGCAGGCGCTCATCGAGCTCGAAGCTCTCTTCGTCGCGGGTCAGGGTAATCGGCACCCTTGTAATATAGCCCGTAGAAGGCAATGCACGCCCCTGCGTACGCGTGGATACATTTTCGTGCGCCCACATGCATGTTTCCGCAAACGTCATGGGCGGGGGTCGGCCGGCCTTCACGACATGGTCGTGTCCTCGTTCCCCAAGGTGTGCATGCGCCGACTCGTTGCAACGCTCTTGGTTCTCGCAGCATCGCGTGCAGCTGCCCAATCGAATTCGCGGCCCTGTCCGGCCGGTGCCGCGCTCACCGCGAGCGTGCCGCACGCCGCCGATGCGATGCCCGGAATGTCGATGGCGACGTCGGCCTCGGCGGTTCAGGTCGACAGTGTGCGTCATGAGATCCGCATCGTCGCAGGTCCCTTTCGCATCGCGCCCATGGCGCACGAATCAGACGAGATGATGATGATGGATACGCCGGTGCTGCGTGTCGCGTGGCCGGTGAGCGGGTGGGTGCGCGGCTATAACGTGCAGCTGTGCGACGGCGATGCCGCTGGCGGCAAGGCGCTCGCGCAAGGGATGGTGCATCACGTCGGCCTCGCGAACTACAGCCGCCGCGAGCTGCTCTACCCGATGGTCGAGCGCCTCATGGCGGTAGGGAAGGAGACGCCTCGCGTCTCGCTCCCCGGCAACGTCGGCGTACCGCTCGCGAGCGGCGATACGCTCGGGCTCTACTCCGCCTTTCACGATGTGAATGGACAGACCGTCGAGCGCGCGTACGTCATCGTCACCCTTCCGTGGATCCCCGCGGGGCATGCGAATCCGATCGTCGTCATGCCGTTCTTCGCCGACGTGAACTGCGTGATCGGCGGCACCTCCGCGTGGGATCTTCGCCCGGGCCGTTCGGAGAAGAGTGCCGAGTTCACGATGCCATTGGGTGGTGCGCTCCTCGCGCTGGGCGGTCACGTGCACGACTACGCGCGCTCGGTGCGGCTCGAGGATGCAGAGAACGGAAAGGTGCTCGTGAAACTCGACACGAAGCTGACGGAAGACGGCCATCTCATCGCGCTTGGCAAGCGCGTCTTCGGCTTCCACGAGGAAGGACTGGCGCTCGTCGCGCACCACCGGTATCGCGTCGTGGCTGTGTACTACAATCCCACTGGCCATACGCTCAAGCAGGGCGGAATGGCGTCGATGGCGGGGGCGTTCATGCCGGACGATGTCGGCGAGTGGCCGAAGCTGGATCCGACGAGCCTCGATGTGCAGCGCGACATTGCGAGCGTCGGGGCGCACGACATGGTGCAGTAGCGCCGGCTCTCCGCACCGGATGTAAAACGGGGACGCCGATTCGGCGTCCCCGTTTTCTCTTGAATTCGAGATAATTGAATCAGGCTTCCTTCTTCTGTCGCTTGGGCGAGATCTCGAGAAGCGGAGGTGTGCCATTGAGCACGCACGACTCCGTGATCTTGACCTCGGTAATGTCGTCGCGGCTCGGGAGGTCGAACATGACGTCCGTCATGAGCTCCTCGAGAATCGCGCGGAGACCGCGAGCGCCCGTGCCGCGCTTGAGCGCGCGCTGGGCGACGCCGCGAAGTGCCGCCTCGTCGAAGGTGATCTTCACCTCTTCGAGCTCGAAGAGCTTCGTGTACTGCTTCGTGAGCGCATTCTTGGGCTCCTTGAGGATGCGCACGAGCGAGTCCGCATCGAGCGCCTCGAGGGCAACGGTGACGGGCAGCCGGCCCACCAGCTCCGGGATGAGCCCGTAGCGGAGAAGATCATCCGGCTCGACGTCGGCGAATGGGTTCTTTGCCAGATCCGTCGCCTTGCCGTTTGCCAGCTCTTCCTTGGTGAAGCCGATCTGCCGGCGACCCGTGCGCGCTTCGATGATCTTCTCGAGGCCGTCGAAGGCACCGCCGCAGATGAAGAGAATATCCTTCGTGTTGATCTGGATGTATTCCTGCTGCGGGTGCTTGCGGCCACCCTGCGGCGGAACCGAGGCGACGGTGCCCTCGAGGATCTTGAGGAGCGCCTGCTGCACCCCTTCGCCGGAGACATCGCGTGTGATGCTCGGATTCTCGCTCTTGCGCGCGATCTTGTCGATCTCGTCGATGTAGACGATCCCGCGCTCGCATTCGGCGACGTTGAACTCGCCCGCCTGGAGCAGGCGCACGAGGATGTTCTCGACGTCTTCCCCGACGTAACCCGCTTCGGTGAGCGTGGTGGCGTCCGCGATCGTGAAGGGGACGTCGAGGATGCGCGCGAGCGTCTGGGCCAGCAGTGTCTTGCCCACGCCCGTGGGGCCCATGAGCAGGATGTTCGACTTGTCGAGCTCGACGTCGTCGTCGCGGCCCGTCGTGCAGTTGATGCGCTTGTAATGATTGTAGACGGCGACGGCAAGCGCCTTCTTCGCGCGCTCCTGCCCGATCACGTACTGGTCCAGCACATCCTTGATCTCTTGCGGAGTGGGGACCTGCGTGATCGCCTCCGCGACCTCTCTCTCCTCATCCTCTGCGAGAATCTCGTTGCAGAGGGAGATGCACTCGTTGCAGATGTAGACCGAAGGGCCCGAGATGAACTTCCGCACGGAGTCCTTGGACTTGCCGCAGAAAGAACAACGCAGGTGTTTATCGTGACTCATGGGCATCCGCTGAAGCGAGGGGGAGCGGGTGTGCGAGCGCCGGGGCAAGAGCTTGGCGCGGGGAGGCGCTATTAGTTAACACGCCTCCCGCGGGCCGGTCAATCCACTTGACAGCCTTGTGAATCATTTCACAAGACAGCCTTCTTCTCCGTGGCTACAAGTGCGCGTTCCTGCGCGATCACCGCGTCGATGATCCCGTATTCCTTCGCTTCCTCCGCACTCATGAAGCGGTCCCGATCGATGTCCCGTTCGATCTGCTCCACCGCGCGGCCCGTGTGCTTGGCCATCAGCTCATTCATCTTCGCGCGCAGATACAGAATCTCGCGCGCCTGAATCTCGATGTCGGCCGCGGTGCCCTGCGCGCCGCCGGACGGCTGGTGAATCATGATGCGCGCGTGCGGAAGGGCCATGCGCTTGCCCGGGCCGCCCGCCGCGAGCAGAAACGCGCCCATGCTCGCCGCCATCCCCATGCAGATCGTGCGGATCGGCGCGTTCAGGAACTGCATCGTGTCGTAGATCGCCATCCCCGCACTCACGCTGCCGCCCGGGGAGTTGATGTAGATGTTGATGTCGCGCTCGGGGTTGTCCGCATCGAGGAAGAGCAGCTGGGCAATGATAATGTTGGCGACATCATCGTTGATCGGCGTGCCGAGGAAAATGATGCGGTCCATGAGGAGCCGCGAGAAGATGTCGTACGTGCGCTCGCCGCGGCTGGACCGCTCGATGACGTACGGGGGATAGATGGACATCTGCGTTTCCCGTTCTTTGAGAAATGGGTGCGTGGGTCCGGAATACTCCGAAGCTACGCGTGTTCTATCAGGTTCTTCTCACTCAGCCAGGCGAACACCTTATCCTCGGTGATGCTCCGCTCGAGCTCCTTGAGTCGCCCAGCCTTCTGCAGCGATGCGTAGACCTGTCCGGGCTCTGCGCCGCGCTTCGCCGCCACGTCCGCGACACGCTCATCGATGTCCGCTTCCGTTGCCGCAAGTCCTTCGCGTGCGGCCAGCGTCTCGATCACGAGATCGCGACGAACCTGCCGCACGGCCATGGGACGAAACTCGGAAGAAAACTTCTCTCGCTCCGACTCCGGAATCTGATAGGCCTCGCCGTACGACTGCACCAGCTGATTCACCCAGCTCGGCGGAACGTCGAACGGGTTCGCCGCGAGGAGCTCGTCGATGAGCTTCTGCCGCACCTCCGAATCCGCCTCGTGTTCCGCGTGTTTCGACAGATCCGCGCGCACGGTGCTGTGCAGCGCGTCGAGTGAGTCGAAATCGCCCACCTCGCGCGCGAACGCGTCGTCGAGTTCGGGGAGCGACTTCCGCTTTACGTCCGTAACAGAGACGCGCACCTTCTTCGTTTTGCCACGCTGCGCTTCGTCGGGGAAGTCCTCGGGCCACTTCACAGGGCGCTCCGTCGACTCGCCCGGTGTCGTCTCCATGATGAGCTCCTCGATTCCCGGAATCGCCTGGCCGCCGCCGAGGACGAGTCGATACTCCTTGCCCTCGGGCATGGAGCCGTCGTCTTCAGCCGTCGCGAGCTGCACGACGACCTGATCACCCGGCAGCGCGCGCTCGGCCACCGGCGCCCACGTCGCGCGCTGATCGCGCAGTGTGTCGACCTGTTCCCGAAGCTGCTCGTCGCTCACCGCCCTGGCGGTGCGTGTGACCTTGAATCCCGACGTGTGCGGGAGCTCGATCGACGGGCGGATCTCGAGGTGCAGCTGGAAAGTCAGCGGCTGTCCGTCCTCGGCTTTGAGATCGTGGATGTGCGGCTGCGTCGCGAGGTCGAGCTTCTCGCGATCGATGACTTCCTTGAACGCCGCCTGGACGAGTCCTTCAATGGCTTCCTGGCGAATGGCCGCGGCGAACTTCTTCCGCACCATGCCTGCGGGCGCCTTGCCGGGGCGAAAGCCGGGGAGACGCACCTGGCTCGCGTAGCGCTTGGCCGCACGGTCCTCCGCCTCCTCGACCTCGGGGAGCGGCACGGACACTTCGAGGAGGCGCTCGAGCCCCTCGGTCTTGACTGGCGTGATGTCTATCTGCATCGAGGAAAGATAACTCGTTCCCACACGCGCTAGTGCCGTGCCTCGGCGCGTTCGTGCGCCAGCGACCACCCCTGGTGGATGGTCTCCATCACCGAGTCCGGGCGGGTGAGCTGGATCATGTGCCCCGCGCGGGGGAGGACGACGAGATGCGAGTGGTGCACCTGGTTGTGCAGCCGGTACGCGTGACGCGAGGGTGACGCGACGCGATCGCCCTCGCCGGCGACGATGACGAGTGGCATCTCGAGATCCGCGAAGCGCGTGACGAGCCCCGCGGCCGAGCGGAGGGCGGCGGTGTTGCGCGAGAGACGCCGACGCTCGCTGGGACGGCGGATCGCAGCAGCCTCGCGCAGCGGCGCGAGCGTGTCGGCGAAGGGGACCGGCTCGGGAGCGAACTTCGCGCGGAGCGCGGCGTCGTGCGCGGGGCGGCCGACCATCGGCGCGACGAGTGAGCCGATGCGACTGACGACACGAATGTGCGGGTCGGTCGAACGGATCGTCGCGTCCGCGTAGCAGAGCGGGTTGATGAGGACGAGACCGGAGAAATCGGAGGGATAGCGAAGGGCGAGGGCGAGTGCCGCGATCGCGCTCCACGAGTGCGCGACGAGCAGTGGCTGCTCGACGCCGAGCTCGCGGAGGGCGAGGCGGATGACACGCGTCTGCGCGTCGAGGCTCGTGTCGTGGCGAGCGCGGTCGCTGCCGCCGCATCCGGGGCGGTCGATGAGGAGCGCGCGGAAGTCGTACTCGACGCGCGCGAGGAGGGGCGCCATGAAGTCGGAGGCGTCGCCGTCGTCGCCCTGAAGCACGACGACCGGGCGTCCCTCGCCGTGGTCGATCACGTGCAGCGTGTGGCCTTCGATGTTGACATGATGTCGGTCGAGATCGACCCCCGCGTGCCGTGCAGCGGGCCGTCGCGAGCGGGTACGAAGCGCGATAATGGCGGCGCTCCCCGCGATGACGATCACGAGCCCCAATATCCAAGTCGCCACAGACTCCCTCCCCGGAAGAGGTAGAGCGCTACGGTGCAAGGGGATACGGTACCTGTAATGAGATGCTACGTCAACAGGGAGTTTCCGAGATCGATGACTGAGTCATCTAATTCGTGGATGTGCAGCGGGGGGCGACGATAGGGTGAGGGGGTATGTAGCCCAGTTCCCGCAGGGACCCTAAATCCACCCGGCTGCGCGGTACCACTCCAGTGTCGACCGAACGCCGTCACGCAGCGTGATCTTCGGCTCGTAGCCGAGCTCCGTGCGCGCGCGCGTGATGTCGAAGGCGCGGCTCTTCGTGAAGAACGCGACACGCCGACGATAGATCGGCGGCTCGATGTTGAGTGGCTCGCAGATCGCCTCGCAGACCGCGCCCGCGGCGTAGAACGGCCACACCGGCAGATGGAAGCCGAGTGGCTTCACCCCTGCCTCTTCGGCGATGAGATTCACGAGTGAATTGAGCGACATGAACTCATCGCTACCGATGATGTACGTGCGTCCGATGGCCGAGGGGGCTTCGCCGGCCATCCGCACGCCTTCGATGAGATCGTCGATGTGCACCATGCTGAAGAGCGCATCGCCCTTACCGAGAATTGGGAAGCGGCGGTGGGCGACGCCCTTGAACATCTTGAGAAGTCTGCGGTCGCGCGGGCCGTACATCGGCGCCGGGCGGACGACGGTGAGCGGAACGCCGAGCCGCTCCGCGGTGGTGATGGCCTGCTGCTCACCTTCGAGCTTGGTGCGCTGATAGATGTCACCCGGATTAAAGGGCGACTGCTCGTTCGCGGGCGGATGCTCGATGTCGCCGTGCACGCCGACGGTGCTGATGTGGACGACGCGTCCGACGCCTGCACCCGATGCGGCAATGATGAGCCGCGACGGACCTTCGACGTTGACGATGCGGAATTCTTCGTCCGGCAGTCCGACCTGGCGGAAGATCGAGGCGAAGTGGTAGACGGTGGAGACGTCACGCAGCGCGCGTGTGAGCGAGGCCGAATCCTTCATGTTGCCGACGGCGACCTCGACGCCTGCGAGCTCGAGGGCGCGGGCGTGCGAGCGGTCGCGCACGAGCGCCCGCACGCGATGTCCGCCACCAACCAGCGCGCGCAGCATCGCGGAACCGGCGAAGCCCGTGGTGCCCGTGACGAGGACGCGTCCGTGCTGATCGCCGGAAGGACCGGGAAGGCCGTACAGGTCTCCCGGTGCGTCGTAGGGTCGCGTCAACGTGCTGGCCATGTGCAGGGTGTTGAATCGGCTCGAATTCGGCATGTGCATGGTAGACGCCCGAGGACCGCGAGGCGTATCGCCTTTGCACGATGATTCGTCTTCGAGCACAGTCGTCGTGTTCTACCTGGCCATCCTTGTGACGTTCCCATCGAACAGGAGGGCGTGACGACCGAATCCCCGAAAACGCTGGAACAGTTCGCAGGAGTACCTCGGACGCCGGCTGGGGATACCACTGGCGCCGCCGCTCGGCTCGATGACCATCGAGCGGATGGACTGGTTTGCAATGGCGATCGGGGCGGGCGCCGCGCGAGCGCATCTCGCCGAAGATCATCGGCTTGCCAGGAAAATCTCGGCGTCGCTCGTCGAGTATCGCGGCACTCCCGTCCCGAGTCCATTGACAGCTTACTCACTCGAAGCTGGTATTAGCGCACTCGCGGCTCGATCGTAGTTTCATGGGAATGGAGCACGCCAATGCAGAATGACTCTCGGCGACGATTCCTCTCGATGCTCGGAGCAGCGGCAATCTGGCCTTCCCTTGCGGCGATGGTGCATTTCTGCAAGACGACTCTCCAACAGGCAATGCCTCCTTGAATACTCCCGCCTCCCGCGGCATCCGCGTGCGCACGATCACCGCGGGCGTCGCGATGGATCGCATCGATGATAGGGCCGCCGTGGAGCACGCCCTCGACCTCCTCGCGCGTGCCCGCACGCGATTCGAGGCCGTGGGGTACGAGGTGCAGACCACGCGCATTACGATGCCGCCGGTCATCGCATCACTCGACGCCAAGGGTCGCCGCGCGGCGATCAGTGCCATAGTCGACATTGATACGTTGGTGACTTCGAAGGGCGTGGTGTGCAGCCTTGGTCCCGTGCTCATCGCGGATCGCGCCGACGACGATCTGGCCGGTTGGGCTGCCGAGGTCGCGAAGGCGACGAAGAACACGTCGTTCAGCGTGATGGTCGCGTCGCCCGCCGGTGGCGTGCATGCGCACGCGGCGCGGGTTGCCGCCGAGGTGATGCACGCGGTGTCCGGGGCGGTGCCGAATGGGAAGGGGAGCTTCCGCTTCGCGGCTGCGGCGAACATTCCCGCGGGGACGCCGTTCTTCCCGGTCGGGTGGCACGAGGGGACGAGCTCGATCGCGATCGGACTCGAGTCCGCGGATTTGGTTCGCGCGGCGTTCGCTGACGCCACAGATCTCGAGGATGCGCGGCGCAAGCTCACGGAACGAATGACGACCGAGCTGCAGAGCGTCGAGAAGATCGCATCTACCATGGCGAAGGACGAGAAGGTGCGCTACGGCGGCATCGATCCGTCACCGGCGCCGATGGCCGCGGTGAGCATCGGCGCGGCGCTCGAGTCGCTGAGCCACGTACCGTTCGGCGAGGCCGGGACGCTGCACGCGTGCGCTGTGGTGACGGAGGTCCTGAAGAGCATCCCGGTGCAGCAGTGTGGCTACGCGGGGTTGATGCTGCCGGTACTCGAGGATGCGGTGCTCTCGAAGCGCGCGATCGAAGGGCGCTACGGGCTTCGCGACCTACTGCTCTTTTCGAGTGTGTGCGGCACGGGGCTCGATGTCGTGCCGCTGGCCGGCGACACGTCCATCGACACGCTCACCAACATCGTGCTCGACGTGGCCGCGCAATCGGTGAAGCTCAAGAAGCCGCTCTCCGCGCGTCTCTATCTCATCCCGGGCGCGAAGGTCGGCGACCCCGTGCACACCGGCGACCCGATGCTTACCGACGCGGTGGTCTTTCGCGCCTAGCGCTCAGCGGATGCTCTTCGCTCCGTCGCCCTTCGTGAACAGCATGCTCGAGTGCTTCTCGCCGACGACCGTTTGCACGATGTTGATCTGATCGTCGAATAGCTCGCTCAACATCTGGTCGACGAGCTTGATCGACGCGAGCGGATCGGCACTCGTCGCACGTACGCAGAGCCAGAGCAGGTCGTTCGCGCGACGCGACCCGCACCAGGCGAGCGGAACCGTGTGTCCCGACGCATCGACGAAGCGGAAGGTACCATTGACGTACGCGAATGCCGTCGAGTCCGCGACGCGATCGTCATTCGGCGTGGCGACGTGGTTCCGCCGCGCGACTGCCGCCGCGAAGTCTCCGGCAAAAACCCGGATGCTTCCCTCCAGCTGATGCGTGCGCACGTCGTACGTCAGCTGTACGAGCGTCGTGTGCAGCGGATGCGCGGGGGCGCGCCTGGCGCCGATCGAAATGGTCGCACACCAGACGGAAAGTCCAATCGCACGTATCGCCCGCGCGCGGCGACGAGCTACCACGGCGCCCGCTCGATCGCCCAATGTGCTGCAACCACCGCCACCAGCGACGACACCGCAATTATCCGCACTCGCAGCGCGGTCGGCGCGCGCGCCGGCAGCTTCACCCACGCAATCGCTCGATCGATCCCGAACAGAACGGTGAACGCGGCGATCAGCACCACGATCTGCCCGAGCTCGATCCCCACGTTGAATCCGAACAGAGGCAGCGCGACATGGTCGACGAACAGACTCTTCAGATAGCTCGCGAAGCCCGCGCCGTGCACGAGTCCGAACACGCCCGCGAACACCGGACGATAGCGCCCATTCCAGATTGCGCCGCCTCGATCCTTCACTACGATATTCTCGATTGCCGTGATCATGATCGTCAGCGGGATCAGAAACTCGACGAGCGCCGGCGGGATCGTCAGCATGCCGGTTACCGCGAGCGCGAGCGTGAGCGAGTGCCCAACCGTGAACGCGGTCACCACCCACAGCGTCTGGCGCCAATCCTGGAATCGGTAGATCGCGGCGAGCGCCAGCAGAAACAGGATGTGGTCCATCGCGCTGATGTCGACGATGTGGCGGAACCCAAGCTGGATGAACGTCGCGAGGTCGCTCATTCGGCTACCGTAGCAGCGAGATACGGGTTGAGCGCGCGCGAGTGGTCGAGCTCACTCGCGGCCAGCGCCGCCTTCCCGAGCGCCTTGTCGATCACCGATGCGTGATAGAACAGCATCGCGTCCTGCGTGCCAAGCGCGAGGGCGTGCGTCATCATCTCGCGCGCTTCCTCGTTCCGTCCACTCTTGTGCAGCGCCCACGCGAGCACGTCGTAACCGTAGATATCCTGGCGCGTGCGAAGCTCGTCCTGCGCTTTCGCGAGCACTTCGCTCGTGCGGCGTCCATGATTCAACAGGAAGAGGCTCCACTCGCGATGATACGCCGTCGCCTGCTTCGACACCGCGACCTCCATCGCGTGCGCATACTCGTCGGCCTTCGCGCTGTCGCCGAGCCCGAGGTACGCGTCGCTGATTGCGCCGAGCGTCGCCGGATCGAAGCTCACCGCCACCGCGCGCTCGCCGTAGTCGATCGCGCGCTGCCACCCGTGGCGCGCCGCTTCCAGCTTCGACATCGCGGACAGCAGGCGATAGTCATCCGGGTGCACCGCGAGTCCGCGCTGATAGTCGGCCGCAGCCGCGTCCATCTTCCCGCGCCGAAGCTGCAGATCGCCCGTGCGCAGCCAGAACCACGCTTTCTGCTCGGCCGGCACCTCGGGGCGATCGATCACCGCGAGTAGCGACGTGTTGAGCAGCTCGTACGCCTCGTCCGGATGTCCCTCGAGCTCCCTCCAGCGCGCCAGCCTGGGCGCGACCGAGAGATCTTTCGTGTTCCCGGCCACAACCGCGAAGCTCGCGCGAGCATCGTCATAGTGGCCGAGCTCCATTTCGATTTCGCCCACCGATGCGAGGAAGGCGGCGTTCGAGACGTCTCGATCGGAGAGATCCTTTGCGATGCCGAGCGCGTCGCCAAAGCGATGCTCGGAGAGCAGCGATGCGGCGAGCGCCTGTCGCGCCTTCGTGTTGTGCATGCCGCGATTCGCGAGCGACTTGCGCGCCGCGCCTTCGGAGCGAAGGATGTCCTGATAGTCTCCCGTCGCACGCGCGCGCCGCATGTAGAACAGCGCGAGAGTGCCGAGCGCCATGCCGCCGCTCGGATCACGACGCGCGACGCTTTCGTAGAAGACGATGTTCGAGTCGAGCATCTGCGCAGCTGTCATCCGCGGCGCGACGGCGACCACACTGCGACTCCGGGCATGTTCGCGATGTGTGACAGAGCGAATCAGCAGCCCCGCAACAATTCCAACCACGACAGCGGCACCCACCCTGAGCCAACGAGTTCCATTCGACATTATTTTCTCCACGAGCCTCACGTGCCCGCCGCGAATTCGCGGCGGGACACGCTCGGCCAGATCATGCCGGTGGCTTGAGATACGGAAATGCATCCGTGTGACGAACGGGATCTGCGACGTTGTCCGTGCAGAGCGGCAACGCACCAGCGTTGCAGACCTTGTGTGCCGCATCGCCGAGTAACGGGCTGAAGATCGCCGAGAGTCCGGCGTCGACGACGTCGTCGCTGAGCTTGCGTCCACCGTAGCCGTTCGCCAGCGCCCAGCTGAGCCATCCAGCGGTCGCCGGGTCCTTGTCGAGCTGTACGATGAGCATGTCGGGAAGCAGAACCGCCGCCAGCGTATTGCCGATGACGGGATCGCGACCGAACGCGGTCGGGAATGCCTTTACGGTCGCGGCGAACGCGTCGACGTCAGTCGCCGGTCCGATCGAGCCGTGGAAGGCGTGGTCCTTCTTCGCGAGAAAGACTTCGCTCACCAGCGGATTCCCCAGGCGCTGCACCTGGTTGTACTGACGTGCCGAGGGAGCGGTGGAGTTGTTGTCGCTGCCGCAGGCGGTGAACGCCAGCAGGCATGTTGCGAGCGCGGGGCCGACGATCCGGCGTACGGCGCCGCGACGAATGAAGCCGTGTCGCATGGATGGTGTCCTCTGTAGAGTGCGCGTAGTGAATGTCATGTCAGCGGCTGATCGTGCCCCAGAGACCGATCTTGTCGCTCGCGGTGCCACGCAGCTGAGACTTCGGAAGCTCGATCACGATCGACAAAACGTTGAACGGATGTCCGCCGGAGCCGCCGAGGATGTCGACTGCACTGCCGGGCGCGCGGAAGCTGCCCGCGGTGGCCGTGTCGGGGAGCATCGACAGCGGACCGGTGACCGGTTTGCGATCGGGGATGATGCGGAAGAACTGCTCGAGGTCGATGTAGAACGGATCCTGCCGCGGGCCGGCGAACACTTGCATGCCCGAGCTCGAGCCGAGCACCGTAGCGACCTTCCCCGAGATCGTCGGGTTGGAAGCCGACACCGTGTTGCGCATCGCGCCGAGAACGGGTGGCGCCATCGGGCCGCGCACTTCGACGGTTTGGTCGGAGCCAGCGCCGTGGAAGGTCACCTGGATGACGAGGTCCTCGTTCGCGTCACCAGTGTTGTCGACCTTGAACTGATAGAGCAGGTTGTCGTCGAAGCTCGTGACTCCCGGCTGCGCCTCGGCCGGCGTAAGGAGCGCCCAGCTATTGAGCACGAGGGCGATGCGATCCGACGTGGCGCCTGGAAACGCGTAGACATCCGTCATGTCCATCGACGGATTGAGCTCGACGTCGGCTGTGTCCTGGTGATCGGACGCGAGGACGCGCTTCGCCCCCACCCCCACACCGATTGCCGTGACGACCACGGCCAGGACTGCGACCCAGATGCGTGATCGCGTCCTGATGTTGTTGTGCCAATGCATGGCTTGCCCCCAAAACGAGAAGAGAAATGACCGCTGATGCGGCCTCGGCATCGGGCGATACCGGGATCTCTACGAAGGGAGCTGAGGATTGGATCTGTGCTCACGAAACGAACAGGGACGCCAGAATGATGGCGTCTGGGCATATTCGGAGCTCAGTCGGTCTTGTCGGCGCCCACGAGGAAGGGGGTGGTCGTGGGCTGGGTGGAGCCGCCAACGGGCTCGTTGGTCACCGCGATCGCGGCGAGCGAGTCGCTCGCGAGCGCGTACGTGGTGCGCACGAGGGCCGAGCCGTTCGCGGTGGGCACGAAGGTGCCCGCGCTCAGCTTGCGCGAGTCTCGCGTAATCATCCAGAGCTGGTAGGTATGGCCGGGCGCGGGTGCGGGGAGATTGTGCGCGACGAAGGTCCAGTGATTCGTCGGCTGATCCCAGAACATGCGCGCGTACGGCTGCGCGCCGCCCGTCGTGGCGGCGTCAATGACTCTGACGCCGGGTCCCGTGAGCTCGGCGACGATCGCCTGCTGCTCGGTGAGGCGAGCCTGCATCGCGGTCGACGTATCGCGCAGCTGCGCGACATGTGCGGCGAGCTGCTGCGCGGAGGAGTGCTGGTCGACGGCGTAGGTGATCGAGGCTGCGGCGACGAGCAATGCGGCGGCCGCGAGCCAACGTAACGGCGCGCCGGACGATGGTGTCGCGTCTGACGATGATTTCGCGCCGCGCGCTCGGGCCGCGTCGCGTGAACGCCCTCCCGAATCGCGCGTCGGCGAGATGTCGGGGCGATCCGCGACCGCGCGCGCCAAGAGCCGCGCGCGGATGAGCGAGTCGCGCTCGGGCGCCATCGGTCGACGCGGGAGCGACGACGCGAGCGACGCGACGCTATCGCGAAGCGCCGCGAGATCGCTCGTGCACTCCGCGCACGTCACGAGATGCGCCTCGAGGGCCGCGCGCTCGGAGGGCGCGAGTGCGTCGAGTGCGGCCATCGCGAGCAGCTCGCGCGCGGCGTCATGCGCCATCGGCTCGCTCACAGGGTGCCCTCCCGGTGCATCGAGAGAGGAGCGCGCAGCTTCTCGAGCGCGAGACGCGCGCGCGTCTTTACGGTGCCCAGCGGAAGCGACGTTCGCGCGGCGATCTCGCTCTGACTGAGCCCGCCGAAGTACGCGAGCTCGATCACCTCGCGTTGCTCGGCCGGAAGCTTCGCGAGTGCGGACGCGATGTCGCGCGCGCGCTCGGCCGCCTCCGAGTTTTGCTGCGGGCTCGCGGCTGGCGCCATCGAATCCGCACGATCCGCGGCGTCGGCCGTTGGTGGGGCAGCCGAGTCGGTGCTGTCGATCGGATCCTCGGCGCGCCGGCGCATCGCACGTTTGCGATCGAGCGATCGGCTGCGCCCGATCGTCGATAGCCACGTGGAGACGGCGCCGCGCGAAGCGTCGTATCGTGATGCTTCGCGCCACGCCTGCCAGAACGTCTCCTCCACGGCATCCTCCGCCTCGTCGGCCTGCCCGAGCAAGTAATACGCGATCGTGTGCAGTGTCGATGCGTAGCGATCATAGAGAGCGCCGAGCGCCTGCTCGTCGCCGGTTGCCATGCGCGCCACGAGAGCCGCGTCGGTATCAGCGGCTTGCGGCGGCACGGAAGTCTATGATGGGTACGTTCACAGATCGCGTTGCGGATTCATCTGCGATCAATGTAGGCTGGCGTACGGAGGGCGCCAGTGTGGCGCTCTCAGGCCCCGTAGTCGGGCGGAGCGGCAGAGCCGTTCTTGTCGTGATCCATCCAGAGGAGAAGAAATCCCGCGCTCATCGCCGCGAGGGAAATCGCTCCGATGTTCGACGCGTTGGCGCGTGGGGCGAGATCGCTGATGAACTGGAGAGACATGGCGACGCCGAACATGAGATAGCCGAGCGCGAGGAAGATCCTCTTCGGATTCTTGATGATCGACCACGCGGCGCTCCCGAGAAACCAAGCTGCGAGCGCGGCGGAGATCCAATGGATGATAGTCGTCGGGCCGTCGGGAGGGTGGGAGCCAGAGATGTACCACCCGATGAGAAGGATGACCACGATGAGAGCGACTTCGACTTTTCGCCGATATGGTACTCGATGGATGCTCATGAGCTTCGCAATGCTGAGAGGGAAGGCGTCGGGCTCTCGATTAAGGAGTTTGCGATTCCGACGATTACTAGATGCGAAAGCCGGGACTCGAACCCGGACGGGTTTCCCCACTGGATCCTAAGTCCAGCGCGTCTACCAATTCCGCCACTTCCGCGTGGGGTTGAATATCGCTTCGATATCCCGGCGCGCCAACTGCGCTCGCCCCGCGCGCTGCGGCACACCATTCACCAACCTGCCGGTCACCGCGCGCGATCCGCTCGAGGCCGGCTGTGCGTGGGAACCAACCTGCCCATTGGAACAGTTCATCCCATGACGACTCGGTGTTTCGTTTCGCAGTGTGCGACCTTCTCGTCATTGTTGGACGGTACACGATAACGTTCTCGAATCAGGATACGCGTGCTTTCGTTTCAGACGTCCCATCGCTCCACTCCGCAGCCGCAACGCGACCGCCGGCTCCCCCTGCTCCTCACCGCCGCAGGGCTGACTGCGATCCTCGCGCTTCGCCCCGACTTCGCCGCGAATATTCCCTGGCAGACGATCGCCGGCTGTGCGCTGCTTTTCGCGAGCATCGGAGGCGCCGTCGCATCCGCGATGCGCACAGGTGATCTCTACGCGGACACTCTCGCCCGTTCCACGTGGCCCGGAAAGCACGACAACCGGTAAGCCACGCTCGATCCACATAGCTAAAAATTCGCCCGGCGCGCTACTGCACGCCGGGCGAATTCCTTTCCTGCACCTTCACTTCTACAAAATTGGACCTCAGTATCCCGGATTCTGCGTCAGCCCCGGCGTCACGTCGATCTCGGACTGCGGGATCGGATACAGCGTCTGCGTCGGGTCGATGTCCATCACGTCTGCCGCAATGCCGAGGCGGACGAGGTCGGGCCAGCGGTCACCCTCGAGCGCGAGCTCCAGTCTGCGCTCGGCGACGATCGCATCGATGACTTCCTGCTGCGTGTGCGTGCCGAGCACGAACGGCGTTGCGTCCGCACGCGCCTGCGTCTTGTGCATCTCGACGACCGCCTCCGGCAGATGACCGGTGCGCGCGAGCGCCTCGGCCCGAATCAGGATGATCTCACCGAGTCGAAGGACGGGAAAGTTCTCGGTACCAGTGATCGAGCGGTACTTGCTTCCATATCTCCGGCTTCCTGCAAATGAGATATTCCACTGACCGCGAAGATCCTGCTCTTCGTAGGCGTTGAGCAGGTTCGATGTTGGGCGAAGCAGATAGGTGCCCCCCACGGCCTTGGCGAAATAATCGTATGACAGATAGCTCTGCTGGTCGGCCTTTACGCCGGCGATCAGCTTGAAGATGTCTTCCGGCGTCGAATTACCACTCGCAGTGAACAGATCCGAGTAGTTCGGCGCGAGATCGTAGCCGAAGTCGTCTTCCACCGCATGCGCCTCCGCTTCGGCACCGACGTAGTCGCCTTTGTAAAGGAGGACGCGGGCGCGGAGTGCGCGGACTGCGCCTGCCGAGGCAGTCGTGGTAGACGAACTGTCGGCCATGCGCGCCGATGCCGAGTCGAGATCTTCCAGAATCCGCGAGTAGACTGCCGTCACCGGCGCGCGGGTTATCGTCGAGCCGGCATTCGGGTCCGTAGTCGGATGCAGGATGATCGGAACGTCGCCAAAGTACTTGACGAGGTCGTGATACGTGAGCGCACGCACGAAGTACGCTTCGGCCGACAGCTGCGCCTTCGTGTCATCCGCAATGTTGGTGAGCGAGCCCATCTTGTCGAGAATCGAGTTCGCGCGGTTGATGTTGTCGTACGACATCGCCCACTGGCTCAGCACGGCCGTGTTGAACGTGCTGATCTGATTGTCGTCGATCTCACCGTACGAGGTGGACGTGCCGCTGAATTCGGCATTGTCGGCGCTCAAATCACCGACTTCCGGAATTGTCTCGCCGTAGCTGTCGAGATTCTGGAGGCCGTGGTACATGCCCGCCACCGCCGCCCGCGCGGACGACGAGTCCGTGATCGCGTCGGGGGTGGGTATCGTATTCCCCGATTTCACATCGAGCGGTCCGTTGCAGGCGGCTGCGATTCCGAGCAGTACCACCGGCATCAGAAAACGGTTTCTCATTTCTGACGTCATCCTGGCTGAGAAGTCATAGAGGCGAGTATTCATCTTAGAACTCACCGCTGACGCCGAGCGTGAACGTGCGCGCGCGTGGATAGGCATAGTAGTCGGTGCCGAGATCGATGTTGGACGTGCCGTTGCTGTTCACGTCCGGATCGTATCCCGAATACTTCGTGAAGTTGTGCAGGTTGTGGCCAGACACGTAGATCCGCGCGTTGGTCAGGCCGCGCATCGCGAAGAGTCCAGCCGGCAGCTTGTAGCTCAACGTGATCTCCTGAATGCGGAGATACGAGCCGTCCTCGATGAAGCGATCGGAGATCGTCCGGGCGCCCGAGGTACCGTCGAAGCTCGCACGCGGCTCGTCGGTGATGTCGCCCGGATGCTGCCAACGGCCGAGAGCGCGCGTGAACTTGTTGTCGTACGAGTAGCCGCCGTCATCGGCGAAGATGCGCATCAGATTGAAGACCTTCGCCCCGTGCGAGAACTCGAGGAAGCCACGCAGCGAGAAGTTCTTCCACGCGATCGTGTTTCCGAGTCCCCCGAAGAAGTTCGGCTGCGGGTTTCCGGCGTTGATTCGAGTGTCGGAGTACATTGCATCACCCGTCGCGGGATCCACGCCCTTGAAGTGCAGCACGTAGAACTCGCCGATCGGCTGGCCGACGACGGCGCGGCTGATGTCGCGATAGTTGTCGCCGGCTACCGGCTGATCCGCATTGAGCTTCGTAACCTCGTTGTGGTTGAACGAGATGTTGAAGTCCGTATTCCACGAGAAGCCGTTGTTGAGCCCCGGGCGGACGTTCTCGGAGTTCAGGCCGAATTCGAAGCCGCGGTTGAGCACATTGCCGATGTTGTCGTAGAACGAGCAGTAGCCGATGGTGCAGGGCAGCTGCCGGCGCGTCAGCAAATCGGACGTGGCCTTGTGATAGTAGTCTGCAATGATCGTGAGGCGCCCGTGGAATGGCGCGTAGTCGATTCCGGCGTCCCACTCCTTCGTGCTCTCCCACTTGAGGTTCGGATTCGCGAACGCGAGTGGCGCGATGCCGGGCGTCGAGCCGTAGCTGCCCGAGCCATACGTGGCGATCGACGCAAAGTTTGGAATCGACTGGTTGCCCGTCTTTCCGAAGCTGCCGCGCAGCTTCAGCTGGCCGAAGCGATTGGTGAAGTCGCCCATGAACGACTCGTCACTCAGAACCCAGCCCGCAGAAACAGCGGGGAAATAACCCCACCGGTTGTTGACGCCGAAGCGCGAGGAGCCGTCGGCGCGAATGCTTCCCTGGAGCAGATAGCGGTTCTTGTAACTGTAGTTCGCGCGACCGAAGAACGACTCGAGATTGTTGTCGGTCGGAATGCCGTCGTAGCCCACCAGATTCGCCGCACTTCCGACGTACTGAAATTCCGGGCTGCTGAAGCCTTCGCCGCGAATGAAGCTCGACTCTTCGTGGTTGTATTCAATACTGCCACCACCGACGACCGTCAGACTGCTCGTGCCTTCCGAGCCGCCCTGGTAGGTGAGGTAGCTCTGGAGCAGATAGTGGTTCGTGTTGTCGAACGTCGTCTGCGCCACGCCGTTGACGCCGTACGCGTAGTTGCCGACGACGAGCGGCGAGCGCCACTGGTCTTCGTGATCGTGCAGGATGTCGACGCCGGCTGTTCCTGTGAGCGTCAGGTGCGAGTTGAACAGGTAGTTCCCTTCGACGTTGCCGAGGATGTGATCGGTGACGGAGGGCAGGCGATCGTACTTGCCGATCGCGACCGGATTGGAGTACGCCGGAGTGTTGCCGAAGCCGTCTTCGTCCGCGGTGCTCATATATGTGCCGTCGGCGTTCTTGACTGCGTAGATCGCCGGCTGCCCGATTGCATTGGTGACGATACCATCGTTGCTGTTATTGCCTTCGATGCGGTCGTTGTTCTCGCGCGCGAGACCGATCGACGTCTTGAGGCGGAACTTCGCGGTCGCATCGTAGTCGACGTTGACGCGCGCATTGGCGCGATTGTACGCCGAGCCGATGACGATACCGGTCTGCTTGAAGAACGA
>JBBRYY010000025.1:0-34904 GCA_038237245.1 Gemmatimonadales bacterium
ATCTTCACGCCGGTGACGCCCTGTGCGGCGCCGTCGGCGGCGCTCTTCGCCGCCTGGTCGCTGAGCCCCGCCTGCTTGAGCTGCTGGTTCACCTGCGCCCGAATCTGGGCGGCCAGGTCCGTCGCGTTGACATTGGCGTCGGTGGCCGACTGCGCTGCTTGTTGGAGTAGGTAGGGCATCAGATCCTCGTTGTTGGCTCGCGTCGTAACCCTGCTACCTACGTCCCCGCCCGTCGTCCTGTTTCGGAGGGGAGAGAGTTGCTGCTCACTCTGCCAACCCTATATTCGGCAGTTGGAGGGTTTCCCGCACCCCTACCGCGCACAATCAGGGTGAAATGGACTGGACAATCATAGCCGTCAACTTCCTCTACGCCACGCTGGGGGTTGCGCTCATGTGGGTCGCATACCGGGCGTTCGACCGACTCACTCCCGAAGTGGACTTCGCGGAGGAGCTGAAGAAGGGGAATGTCGCGGTTGCGATCTTCATCGCGGCGCTCTTCCTGTCGATCGCGATCATCGTGGGGCGGGCGCTGAATTGAGGCTCGGGCGGCGTGCGGCGATCGTCGCTGCGCTCGTGACTCTCGCCGCGCCGCTCGCGCCCGCGCGAGCGACGGCGCAGCGCACGCCACCCGATCGCTACGACGCGTACTTCAAGAAATATACGAAGCGCTACTTCGGCATCGGCTTCGACTGGAAGCTCTTCAAGGCACAGGGGATGGCTGAGAGCGGGCTGTCGCCCACGGCGAAGAGCTGGGTGGGCGCGCGGGGAATCATGCAGCTCATGCCGTCCACATATCGCGATATCGCGTCACATCGCCCGGAGATGACGGCGATCGATGATCCGCAGTGGAACATCGCTGCGGGGATCATGCACGACCGCGATATGTGGATGCTCTGGAAGGACAGTGTCCCCGACGACGATCGCTGGCGCTTCATGTTCGGGGGCTACAATGCGGGCGAGGGGACGATTTTTCGCGCGCAGGGCGTCGCGAAGGCGTCGAAGCTCAACGAGCGCGCGTGGCCAAACGTCGAGAGCGTGGCGCCTACCGTTCCGCGCTGGCGCTACAAGGAAACGCTCGGCTACGTGCACACCATCCAGGAGAATCGGAAGCGGCTCACGCCGAGTCTGATGAAGCCGGACTCGACGCCGCCCTAGGGTGTCGAGCTCCGGCGCGCGCACTCGCGACAGAGCGTGCGCCCGGCGAGCACGCGCCAGAGCTTCTCCCAGCGCGAACCGTGGTAGTGGCGCTCGCAGAGGAGGCGATTGCAGTGCGCGCAGTAGCCGCCCGCGCCGGGGTCGAACCAGACGCCGCAGGAGTCGCACGCGGCCACGACGTCCGAACGTTGAAGGAGGGGAACGCCCAGCATCACTCGCTCCCGAGGCCGCGGCTCAGACCGACTCGTACGCGCAGCCGTGCTCCTGCGCGAGGCCGACGAGCATCGTGTTCGAGGGAACGAGCTTCACTCCGGGGTTGAGGCCGGCCACCAGCTCCTGATAGATCGTGTCCACCGAATCGTGCGATCCCATCGCGAACTCGTGCGCGATCCCGTGCAGCGCCTTGTTGCACTGGCAGAAGATCGTGCCGCGTGCCTGGAGCCCCTTCACCGAAGCGCGCTTCGCGTCCGTGGCCGGCGCGTCGAGAAAGACATTGCGCGTGGGAGTTACCTTCGAGCCGTCGCTGATCTGCCACTTCTCGCCGAGCTTGTACTTCTCCCAAATCGCGTCGTTGACGTTGATCGGGAATCCGCTGCCGGCGATACTCAACACGGTATTGAGCTGCGGAAAGTCGAGGTGAAACGCTTCGTTCCAGGAATCGAGATAATTCCCCACAACGTGCAGTGGCCCCGGGACCTCCTCGATTTTTTTGCCGACCTCGAACACCTGCCGATGCTTCCCTTTCAAATGACCAAGCCAGCCGAGATCCCACGTCTCATCGGCGAGCGCGGCGTTCGCTACGCCCGTGCGCGACAGGAGCGGGGAGAGAAGGGTCGCGCCGGCCGCGGTCGCGAGCGAAGCGAGAAATGTCCGTCGTGGGGAGCTGCTCTCCGACATTCGATTCTCCAACGTCATTAAAGTGTGATTTAAGTCCACTTCGGTCCGGCATGCACAATGCACATTGAAGCTTGCAGCGGTCCACACCTTGCTTCTGTAGCGGCTACTTAGGCCGAACACCGTAGGCCGGGTCCACAATATCGTATTCAGGGGGAGCTTTATGAAGATCAAACTCATCGCGATCGCGGCGATAGCCCTCTCGCCGGCCGTGGTATTCGGCCAGACGAGAACGCACATTCGCGTGACGAAGGACGGTTCGCACACGACGTCCACGTCCGCCACGAACGGCGACGTCACCACCACGCCTGCACCAACCCCGACCCCGGTCGCCGAGCCAGCACCCGCGCCTGCTCCCGAGCCGACGCCAGCGCCGACGCCTGCGCCGACCACCAGCACCACGACCACCACCACTGACTCGACCAACCAGTACGGCACGGGCGCTGCGGCCCCGACGCCAACGCACAGTCAGCAGGGTGATAGCGCCATGACCACTACCACCTCCACCACCGATTCCTCGAGCATGACGGGGATGAAGATGGACTCGACCTCCGCTCCCGTGGACACCGTCAAGGTTCCGCGCAGTGGTCTGCAGGTCTCCCCGATCGACAGCGTTCGCATGGGAATCCCGGCGACGAAGCAGATCCAGGCGCTCGACAGCGCGCGCGCCGCGAAGACGCCGTAACGCTGCAGCAGCTGCTGGTCGAAAACGGGGAGAGCGAAATGCTCTCCCCGTTTTGCGTTCATCACGTAAATAAGGCGGCCGCCTCTTGAGGGGCAACGGCGCACTGCGGGATCAGACGCCCAGCGATACCTGCAGGGTTTGCGAGAACTCTTGCAACCGTATCGGGAGCGCCATCGAGCGAAGCCCGCGCCCGCGCGCGAAGTCCGCCACCTCGTCATTCGTGCGCGCGGGGGTGAAGAGGAGTACCTCGGCGCCCACCTCCGCGGCTGCATCGTACGCTTCCTGCTCGCATGCGCACTCGTGCTCGCAGTCGAGGAGGAGCAGCTCCGGGCGCACACGCCCGATCGCAGCTGCGACAGTTTCGTCAGCGCGCGGTTTGGTGGCTTTGTGTCCCGAGAGATCGACGAGGGAGCACATGAGCGTCTGGATCAGTGGCTCTTTCGCGATCACCAGTATCGTGCTCGGACCCGTGTGCGACACTCGCGCCTGCGCTGCTATGAGGGACTTCTCCTCCTACACATCGCAATCAGCGGTCCACGAGCCCGGCGCGAAGCGAAAAACCACCGAATCAAGGGGTAGATGCGCTCGTGCGCGCCTTTGGCGGCGACGTCGCATACTCGCTCGGATAGTAGAAGCGGAACGCCCGTCGATCGCACTGGATGATTCCGTACTCGTCGCCACGCGTCAGGAGCTCCACGTAATCCGAGCGGCTCGGCTGGCAGCTGTACGCAAGCGGCCCATCGGCGCGGCACGAGCTCGGGTCGTCGGTGAGGCAGGTGGCTGGAGGATGTGTGTGCAGCTCGGGTGTCCCTTCCGCGCACTCGAACTCGGCGTGGTTGGGATCCTGCGACGTGACGTCGGCGGGCTTTACCGCGAGAACGCGAAAGATCGAGTCGGTGCCGCCGCCGAGCGCCGGACGCGAACTGATGCGCGCGCGCTGCACACAGTACGCGCGTTCGTTCTGCGTGGAGTCCTCGGTCCACAACGCACGAAGCTGCGCCGTCACGGAATCGCCCATGACACCGTAGCGCACCGTCTGTGCGCCGAGCCGGCGCGCCCCGGCGATCGCCATCATCGCGAGGAGCGCGGTCCAGCGAATGCGATACATCAGCGCAGGCTAGCTACCGGAAGGGAGAAGCTCGATCGTGGACTTGAAAGTCTGCTGAATCACAGCGCCGTCCGATTCACTCATCTTCTCCTGCAGATCGGTGCGTTGCGTGGACGAGCCGCCGAGCAGGACGCCACTATCGGTAAAGAGCTGCATCCCGGTGACGGTGCCACTGCCGCTCACCTCGAGCGGGCGCCCGGCCTCCATCCCCTTCCCGAGCTGTGCGATCGTCGTGAAGCGATCGATACGCCACGCATGTTGCCCGTTCACCGTTGTGTCGCCGGCGACCTTGTACGTCGTGACAGAGCTCGACGTAATCTTGATCGTGCCGACGCTCGGATGCTCGACGACGGTGTCCGCCCAGCTGGTGCCGGTGGCGAGTGAACGCTCAGGGAGAATGGGGAGGAACCGCTTCAGCGCCGTCGAGAACGCGGCGAGCTTCGAATCGGTCGATCCTCCTGCGGGCGCAAGCGTGTAGACGTGCCCGCGCGCCGACATTGTCCCGGCGAATTTAGCGCCTTGGAACACCGAGAGATCTGGCGCTGGCGCGTCGAGCGTCGACGTGATGCGGATTGAGTCGACGGTCATGGCGATCTTGAGCGTGTCAGCCGACTGCGGCGCAACCTCGAGCCCGATCCACTGGTTCGTCGTCGTCGTGAAATCGAAGGGCGCGCGCCCGCCGCCGAGCGGCTGGGCTCGCGTACTCACAGTGGTGACGTGGTAGCGCAACTTCCCGGGCGCATAGGCAGCGCTACCCTGCGCAGATGCGATCGGGGTCACAATGGCGCCGCCCAGAAGGGCGATTCCGATGCGTCGGGCAATGTGCAGAGACATACGGGCTCCTAAGTGCTCATAGGGGGTGCTGGGGACGGGCGTAGGGCTTATCGACACGCATTACCAAGTCTGAATACCCTCAAAGCAAAAGAATGTCCACTCAAGGCGAAAGAAGCACGTCTCTTGCAAAGTCTCTCTGCCGAGCCCGGGCGTTGCCCGAGCCCCAGACTATACGGAGGAAGACATGAACCGCTCACTATCGCGTTTTACCATAGCCACCACCGTCGCCGCGTGCACGGTACTCGGCGCCTGCCAGAAGAAAGGTGATGTCGCAGTTTCCGACACAACCGTCGCGCCCGCAATGGCGGACACCACTGCTTCCGCTGGCGCAGTGGCGACCCCGAAGAACGATTGGACCGACGGACAAATCCTCGCGTTCGCGCACGCTGCGAACCAGGGCGAGATCGCAGAGGCGAAGATCGCACAGCACAAGGCGACGAATCCTGCCGTCAAGAAGTTCGCTGCGCTGATGATCGCCGATCACACGAAGATGGACGCGGACGGAAAGGCGCTCGCGACGAAACTTGCGATCACTCCCGATACGTCCAAGAGCGACGTCACGGATCTGATGAAGGACGGCCAGAAGGACATCAAGGATCTGAACGACAAGAAGGCCGGCAAGGACTTCGACGAGGATTACATGGAGAAGCAGGTCGACACGCATCAGAAGGTTCTTGACAAGCTCAACGACGCGTCGCAGAACGCGAAGTCGCCCGAGCTCAAGTCGGCCGTCGATGAGTCGATCGCGAAGGTCCAGGGTCACCTGACGCAGGCGAAGGCGATCAAGGACAACAGCCTGAAGAGCTAACGCTCGCTGGCTGTTGACGGATTCGAAAAGCGGCACGCTTTCAATGGCGTGCCGCTTTCTTGTACGCGTCGATGATGTAGGCGTTGAGCAGGAGCGATCGCAGCGCGTCCGAGTTGCGCGTGGCCGCGTGCGAGAGCACCACCCACAGTTTGCGGGCGCCGACGGCGTCGCCGATCTTGAGCTTCGCGACGACCCCTCCCTCGCGAATTTCGTCCACCTGCACCCAGCTTTCGCCCTTGAGCGCAAGCGGTGCGAGCGTGTCCGCGAGCGCGGACGCGGCCTTGAAGTCCCACGCTGCGAGCGCGTGCCGGAAGGCGATCGACTGCCGCGCCTCCGGCGGCGCGTGCGCGCGATCCATGTACTTCGCGAGCGATGCGTAGAACGGCTCCCAGGTGACGCCGGCCGTGCCCGCGTGAATGAACCGCTCGACCTCGAGCGCAGAGCTCGTCCACCGCTTCCAGTCAGGCGGCGGCGTGCCAGCCGCCAGCCCGACGTCCAGCTCCCACATGCGCTGGCGGGCATCGCGCGCATCTCTGCCGCCCGCAGTGTCATCCGCCACATGGAGTGCGGGATTGCGCAGTGCGGCACCCACGGTGAGGGCGTGCAGCTGCCAGATCTCGGGCACGGCCGTCAACGGTGCATCGTCGAAGGGCCGGGGACGGCCGAACATCGCGGCGAGCATGTCGAAGCGCTCGACGCGGAGCGTGCCGAAGCCTGAGGCCGTTATCCGTTTGAAGCGCGTGCGTTCCGCGCCGAGGTCGAGCACGGGGCGATAGTCGGAGTTCGGGGTGCCAAAGTGATCCAGCAGCGGTGCGAGCTGGTGTCGGTCGATCAGACGCGTGGCGTTGAGCGACTGCTCCGTGAACGGAACGACCCCGCCTAGGTCCGCTGCGATCCCGGGCTCCGACAGCACCGTCCAATCCGGGTTCGGCATCTCCGGAAGGTTCGAGGCGACGATCAGCATATCGTCGTTCGAGGTCAGATACACCGAGTACGAGGGAAAATTCCTGTGGATCGCGGAGAGCACGCTGAGCACGAGCCCGTCGTCGATTTCGTAGAGATGCAGCCACTGACCAAACACGCCGTGCGGCGTGAGGTAGCCGCGCACGCGATGGTAGAACTCGTCCGTGAACAGTCCGGACACTCCGCTCACCCAGGGATTGCTCGGCTCCGAGATGATAATGTCGTACTTGCGCGCATCGGTCGCGAAGAACGATTTGGCATCGTCGACGACGAATCGTGAGCGCCTGTCGTCGAACACACGGCGGTTGGCCGGATAGAACAACCGTGAGCCGGCGATCATCTGGGGCTCGATCTCGATGGTCACCACCTGTTCGAGCTTCGGGCTCGCGAGAAGGAAGTGCGACGTCATCCCCGAGCCCTCGCCGATCACGGCCGCAAGTCGTGCATCGGGCATGTGCGCGAGCGTGACCACCGGAATGAGCACCTGCGTCGAGATGTCGCCATTCAGCACTCGGCGCTCGGTCGTGTCGCGCGGCGAGAACCACGCGCGATCGACCGACGCATCGGGCTTTCCGTTCGTCGCGATCCACGTAAATCCCTCGGGCTCGGCACGACCCACGGTCACCGTCGCGGTTCTGCCATCGCGATAAAAGATGATGTGCCGGCCCGTCGTATCCGGCAGACTTCCATAGCGATAGACGCCGCTCGAGAGTATCCCTTGATCGAAGTGATTGAATGCAAGCGAGGCGAGCACCGCGGCTCCCATGACGAATACCGCTTGCGCGGTGAAGCGCAGCGCCGGACGCGCACCTGCCGCCGCTTCACGCAGGAGAATGGCGCCGAGCGCCATGTCCACGACGGCGCCCCCGACGAGGAGCACCTTCAGACCGATCAGTGGCAGGAGCACGAGCCCCGCGAGGATCACACCGACGATCGATCCGAGCGTGTTCGACGCGTAGACGATGCCGATTGCGCCCTCCCCGTCGCCGCGGCGCATGAGCATGCGCGTGATGAGCGGCAGCGTCATTCCCGCGCAGAATGTCGACGGTAGCATCACGAGCAGACAGGCGACGTAGCGCGCGACGGTGAAGAGATCGTAGCCGCCATCGGTGAGCTTGAGCGCGCTGATGAACGACGCGGCCCATCCGAATGCGGCGAGATAGATCGGGATCGTCGCAAGTGCGGCGAGCCCCATCGCGCATTGCACGATCCCGAGGGCGCGCACGGGGTCGGCGAAGCGATCGGCGCGCGCGCGCACCCACCGCGCGCCGAGCGCGAGCCCGAGGATGAAGGCGGAGAGCATCAGCTCGAACGAGTGCGTGGCGCTGCCGAGGAGGAGCGACAGCATGCGGATCCACGAGATCTCGTAGATGAACGAGGCCACGGCCGTGCCGAAGGCAACGATGAGCAGCAGTCGCGCGACGCGGTCGGAGAGCTGCTCCGCGGCCGCCGGCGTGTCGCCCGCGCGCGCCGGTTCGACTGCCGTCGACGGCGCCTCGGCCACACCGCCGCGTGCGCCGAGCCTCGCCACGCCGAGCGCGATCAGGAAGACCACGAAGTTCACCGACGCGGCGGCCGCAAGCGTCAGAGGAAGTCCGCCGGCCGCGAGCAACCAGAACCCTGCGAGCAGCACGCCGAGCGCGCCGCCGAGCGCGTTCACAAAGTACAGCTCGGCCAGCACCTTCCCCGGCTCGCGCGGGATGATTCGCAGCACCCCCGCACTCATGAGCGGGAAGGTGGCGCCGAGCAGAATCGACTGCGGGAGGATCAGCAACGCCGCGATCGTCCACTTGATGATAACGACGGCGTTCGGCGAGCCGGCGAGCGACGGGAAGAGATGGTCGTACGCGCCGTTCGTAACGGCAACGAAGATGTCGTGAAAGAGGAAGCCGATCACGCCGATCGCGAGCTCGATCATCGCGTACGCCGCGAGCGGATCGCGGAGGCGCGCCGATATCCGGCCGACCACGTACGCCCCCACCGACATTCCGCCGAGGAAGATCGTGAGAACGATTATCTGGGCGTAGGCTCCGTGCCCGACGAACAGCCCCAGATATCTGGTCCAGATCGACTCGTAGATCAGGCCGGCAGCGCCGGAAAGCAGGAACACGAATGAGAGGAGGGTCGGCATCAGCGGGGAGTGGAGGCGAAGCTCAGCAGCTCATCTATTGATTGGGACGATTGGAACCCGAAGATGGGTAGCCTATTTGCGGGTCGCCGGGCCGCAAAGCTATCTTTCGCTCGGGAAACGGGGCCGCGAGGGCGCCCGCCGAAACCGGTCGCGGTCGTTGCGCCGACCGAACGTGAGGAACGAGATGAAGAGGCGAACGCAGGGGGTCGTGCTCGCAGGCGGCTGGATTTTTTCGATCGCGCTGTTCGCGTTCATGTGGGTGACCTACAACGGCACCAAGCTCTCGTATTCCCAGAAGTTTCCCGGAATGCCGCTGTACGGTGCGATGACATGGTGGTTCTTCTTCACGATCCCCGTCATTGGCTTCACGTGGGGCTACTTCAACGATCTGAAAAACCGCGGCTGACCGCCGCCGCTGGTGAGAGCCCTATCGAACGGCGCGAGGATGACCTCGCGCCGTTGTTGCATCCTGTGGCGATGCCCCGACCCACGAGAGTACGACGCAATACGCTCCCTCTCATTTGTTCCCCTCGGTACGTGCCTTGCTATTATCGACGCCGACAACTGATGACCGCGCGAGCCGTCGCGCGACATGCCAATAGATGACCGGCCGACAGGGGCCCGCCGAGGAGATGGTACAAATGAAGATGGAATCACTGAGAGAGCTGTACGTCGGTGAGCTCAAGGATCTCTGGAGCGCGGAGAAGCAGATCACGAAGGCGCTGCCGAAAATGATCAAGGCCGCCACGCATCCGAAGCTCAAGAAGGCGTTCAACACGCACCTCGCGCAGACGGAGCGTCACATCAAGCGCCTCGAGCGCATCCTCAAGGAGCTGGACGAGAGCCCGCGCGGCAAGAAGTGCGTCGGCATGGAGGGACTGCTCAAGGAAGGCTCCGAGCTCATAGGGGAACGTCCCGAGGCGGATGTTCTGGATGCGGGGCTCATCGCCGCCGCGCAGCACGTCGAGCATTACGAGATGGCCGGCTACGGATGCGTACGCACCTGGGCGCGCCAGCTCGGCGAAGAGCGCCATGCCGAACTGCTCCAGGAGACGCTGGACGAAGAGCAGCTGACGGACAAGTTGCTCACGGATCTCGCGGAGAGCTCGGTGAACATCGATGCCGAGACCGACGACGACGAGGAGTAGCACCGCAATCGCCGCAACTTTGACGGTCCGCGATGCGTAGGAACGAGCATCGCGGATCGTTCACATCGCTCCACCTTCGCCTTACGGTTACTTTCCCTCCGTGACGATAACCCGGAGCGTTTTCCCTCTCCTCGCGCTTGCCGCCGCAATGCTTGCCACTCCGCCGCGTGCGGATGCGCAGCGCGGCGACTCGCTCGCGAGTCCGCAGCTACGCCGGCTCTCACTCGACGACGCGCTCGCCAGCGCCGAGGCGAAGAGCCCGGAGCTGGCGATCGCGCGCGCGGAGGTGACGCGCGCGGAGGGGCAGCGCAGCAAGGCGCACAGCCAGTTCCTCCCGCAGATCTTCGGCAGCGCAGGCTACACTCGCACGCTCAAGTCCCAGTTCTCGGGACTGAGCTTCGGCAGCGACAGCGGCGGCCCGCCCGCGTGCAGCACCTTCACGCCTGATCCCGACGCCCCCACCGATGCACGGCTCGCGCTGCTCGAGTCCGCGCTTGGCTGCGGCGCCGGCAGCAATCCGTTCGGATCGATCCAGAACCTCGGCTTCGGCGCGGCGAACCAGTGGAATCTCGGACTCTCGCTGCAACAGAACGTCTTCACCGGCGGTCGCGTGACGGCGCAGTACCGCGCGGCGAATGCAGGCAAGCGGAGCGCGGCGATCGGGCTCACCGCCGCGAAGGCGCAGCTCACGCTCACTGTGACGCAGGCGTACTACGACGCGCAGCTCGCGGACCAGCTCGTGGTCATCGCCGCGGCGACACTCGCGCAGGCGGACACCACGCTCTCGCAGACGAAGCTCGGGCGCCAGGTCGGCAACGCCGCCGAGTTCGACCTGCTGCGCTCGCAGGTGACGCGCGACAATCAGGTGCCGGTGCTCATCCAGCGTCGTTCCGACCGCGACATCGCGTACGTGCGCCTCAAGCAGCTGCTCCATCTGCCTCTCACGGATTCGGTCGCGCTCACGACGTCGCTCGACGATTCGACGACTGTGCCCGCGGGCACCGTGGCGACGCTGCTCGCGGAGACGCCGGATACGGCGGCCGAGAGTCGTGCGGCGGTGCGGCAGGCGTCGGAGAACGTGACTGCGCAGAAGAGCGCGGTGACTGTCGCGCGTGCGGAGCGAATTCCATCGCTTGCGCTGACGTCGGCATTCGGTCGGGTCGCATATCCGTCGGGCGTCTTTCCGTCGTGGTCGGACTTTCGGTCGAACTGGACGGTCGGCGGCTCGTTGACGCTCCCGATCTTCACGGGCGGCAACATCCATGGCGACGAGCAGATCGCGAGCGCGGGGCTGCAGACGGCGCGCGCGCAGTTGCAGCAAACGCGCGAGCTCGCGGAGCTCGACGCGTTGAATGCGCTGAACAAGCTCCGCTCCGCGCAGGCGCAGATGAACGCGAGCAGAGGGACGGCGCAGCAGGCATCGCGCGCGTATCAGATCGCGACGGTGCGATATAAGGAAGGAATCTCGACGCAGACGGAGCTCAACGATTCGCAGATCCAGCTGCAACAGGCGCAGGCGAATCGCGCGACGGCCGCGCGCGATTTGCAGGTCGCGCGCATGCGGCTCGCGTTGCTGCGCGATCTGCCGCTGACGGGAACGTCGGCGCAAGCGGCGCAGGCCCAGACGCAACCCGGCGCGCAGCAGTCGGCGCTGACCGGTGGAACGACATCGGGGCAATCAGGGGCGTCGAACCTTCCGGCGGGTGTGCCGAGTCAGACATCGGGAACGCCATGACGGCACCGTACGGGAATGCGCGCGGCATTTGGAAATCGTGGAAGTGGTGGCTGGCGGCGATCGCCATCGTGATCGCGCTCGTCATCGTTTGGCAGCAGTACAAGAAGGCGCACCCGAAGATCACGGGAGCGGCGATCGACACGGCGAGCGTGGGGAAGGAGGGGATCGTCATCGCGACGAGCGGGCTGATTCGCAGCGGCCCGTCGATCGCGGGGACCATGACACCACAGCAGTCAGCGACACTGCGCTCGGAGATCTCCGGATCGGTCGTGCAGACGAACGTCGAGCAGGGGCAGAGCGTCAAGCGCGGGCAGATACTCGCGCGCATCGACGACACATCGTTGCGCGAGGCGATGCTTTCGACGCAGTCCGCGCAGCGGTCGGCGAAGCTCACGCTCGACAATGCGACGCGTGATGCGGAGCGCGAGCAGCGGCTCGAGACGGCGGGCGCCGTTGCGCCGCGTGATGTGGAAGCGGCGCAGCGCTCGCTGGCATCGGCGCAGGCGGGAATGGCTGATGCGCAGGCGCGGCTCACGGCGGCGCAGCAGCAGCTCGAGAAGGCGTCCTTCCGCGCGCCATTCGACGGGCTCGTGAGCGAGCGTCCGGTGAACGCGGGTGATGTCGTGCAGTCGGGCACCGCGATCGTTACGGTTGTGAATCCGGCGAGCATGCGGCTCGAGGGATCGGTGCCGGCGGAGCAGCTCGCGTCGCTCAAGATCGGCACGCCGGTGCTGTTCACGGTGAATGGCTACGGTGCGCAGACGTTCACGGGAAAGATCGATCGCATCAACCCCACGGCGGATCCCGCGACGCGCCAGGTGCGCGTGTACGTGACGATCCAAAACGAGAAGAGCACTCTGGTTGGTGGGTTGTTCGCGGATGGGCGCGTGGCGACGGAGAGCCGACAGGGGATCATGGTGCCCGTGGCCGCGGTGGACGAGCGCGGGGTCTCGCCGCTCGCGTTGCGCATCAAGGGCGGGGTGGTGGAGAGTGTGCCGGTGCAGCTGGGCATCCGCGACAACGCGTCCGGGCAGGTCGAGATCAGCGCCGGTGTGACGCCGGGCGATACGCTGCTCGCGAGCGCCGCACAGGGGCTCGCGCCCGGAACGAAGGTTCGCATCACCGCCGCCGGCGACAGGCCGACGGGCACTCGATAACCGCCGAGAGGCGGGCAGGAGCGGCGCATGTTCATCTCCGACTTTGCGATCAAGCGGCCGATCATCACCGTCACGGCGATGGTAGCGCTCGTGGCCTTCGGATGCGCCGCGCTGCTCAACCTCCACACCGATGAGTTCCCGGACATTCAGGCGCCGATCGTCGGACTGACGATCGCCTATCCCGGCGCATCGCCGGCAGAGGTCGAGCGGGAGATCGTGAAGCCGGTCGAGGATGCGATCTGGGGGATCAGCGGGCTCGATGGCGATCAGTCGACGTGCTTCGCGATTGATGGCCTTGCGCAGTGCACGCTCTTCTTCGATTTCGACAAGCCGATCCAGCAGGCGTCACAGGATGTGCGCGACGCGATCTCGACGAAGCGCGAGGATCTGCCGCCCGAGATGAAGGAGCCGATCCTCACGCGCTTCGATCCGTCGGAGGCGCCGGTGTTCACGCTGGTGCTCACGTCGCCGGCCACACCCGCGCCGGTGCTCACGCGCATCGCGGATCCTGGGCTCGCGAGCGATCTCCGCTCGATCGCGGGCGTCGCGCAGGTGAACGTCGTCGGCGAGGTGAAGCGCAACATGGTGGTGGAGCTGCGCCCGCCCGATCTGCAGTCGTCGGGCGTGGGCGTCGCGCAGGTCGTCGCCGCGCTGCAGGCGCAGAATCTCGCGTCGCCGGTCGGATGGCTCAACGGAAAGCTCGACGAGAAGCTCATCCGGTTGAGTGGACGCCTGCAGAACGCGACGGACTTCGGGAATCTCGTCGTCGCCAATCGAGGCGGGCAGCTCATCAGGCTCAATCAGATCGCGAACGTCTACGACGGAATCGAGGAGCCGCGCTCGATGGCGCTCTTCAACGGCAAGCAAGCCGTCGGCATCGAGATTCTGAAGTCGAAGGGGTACAGCACCACGCAGGTCGCATCCGCGGTGCAGGCAAAGGTGAACGAGCTGCAGAAGACGCTCCCCCCCGGTGTGAAGTTCGCAGAGGTGCAGAATGCGGGCGAGCGGGTGAGCCATGCGGTGCGGAACGTCGAGGAGGCGCTGGTGGAGGGCGCACTGCTGACGGTTCTCGTTGTCTTCCTGTTTCTGAATTCGTGGCGGTCGACGGTGATCACCGGGCTCGCGCTGCCGGTGTCCGTCATCGCGTCGTTCGTCGCGGTGTGGGCGTTCGGCTTCACACTCAACACGATGTCGCTGCTCGGCCTCTCGCTCGCGATCGGCATTTTGATCGACGACGCGATCGTCGTGCGAGAAAATATCGTGCGACACATCGAGCTCGGCGAAGACCACGTTACGGCGTCGCACACCGGCACGGATGAGATCGGGCTCGCGGTCACGGCGACGACCTTCTCGATCGTCGCGGTCTTTTTGCCGGTCGCGTTCATGTACGGGGAGGCGGGGCAGTGGTTCAAGCCTTTCGCGCTCACGATTGCGTGCTCCGTGCTCGTGTCGCTCTTCGTGTCGTTCTCGCTCGATCCGATGCTCTCGGCGTATTGGCCCGATCCGCAGGTCGAGCATGGCGGCGAGATACGACGCGGCGCCATCGGTCGCGTGCTCGCGCGCTTCAACGTGTGGTTCGACAAACAGGCGGACAACTACAAGCTCATTATCGCATGGGCGCTCGACCACCGACTCGCGGTGTCGCTGCTCGCGCTGGGATCGTTCGTACTTGCGGGCGTGCTGCAGGGGACGATCGGCGGTGCGGGCTTCGTGCCGGTGAGCGATCGCAGCGAGATCAGCCTCATCATCGAGGCGCCGGGCGGGAGCAATCTCGAGTATACGCGACTGCGCACGGAAGCTGTTGCGGAGCTGGCGCGCAAGCACAAGGAAGTCGCGTACACGTACACGTCGATCGGCGGCGCGATTCCCTTTCGCGCACCGGGGGTCGATCAGGCGCTCATCTACGTGCGTCTCACGCCGAAGGCCACGCGTCACATCAGCCAGGATGCGCTTGGCGCCGAATTCCGGCGCGAGTTCTCGCACGTGGCGGGAGTGACGGTGTCCGTATTCACGAGCGGCTTTGGCGGCGCGCGCAAGTCCGTGCAGGTTCAGCTGCGCGGTCCTGATCCCGTGGTGCTGACGCGACTCGCGGAGCAGGCGATCGTGTCGGTGGCGAAGGTGCCGGGCGCGGTGGATGTCGGGCTGTCGACGCGCGGCGAGAAGCCCGAGCTCGACGTGCGGCTCAATCGACCTCTCGCAGGCTCGCTCGGCATCACCGTTGGCGCCGTCGCGCAGTCGCTCCGTCCTGCGTTCGCCGGGCTCAAGGCGGGCGACTGGACGGACCCGAGTGGTGAGACGCGTGATGTCACTGTGCGATTGACGAAGGAGGCGCGCGAGAATCTTTCGGATCTTCAGGGGCTGCCGCTCGTCGTGATGGACGCGCAGGGGCGTGCTACGACACTGCCGCTCGGGCAGATCGCGAGCATCGAGCAGACCGTCGGTCCGGCGCAGATCAACCATCTGGATCGCGAGCCGGTCGTTGCCGTGGAGGCGAACGTGCAGGGGCGTCCGCTCAGCGAGGTGACGAACGCCATCAAGAAGCAGCTGTCGACGCTGCACCTGCCGCCCGGCTACCGGATCACGCAGGGCGGCGAAACCAAGGATCAGAACGAGATCTTCACCAAGATCTTCACCGCGCTCGGCATCGCGATCCTGTTGATGTATCTGATTCTCGTGATGCAGTTCGGATCGTTTCTCGATCCCCTCGCGATTCTGATCTCGCTTCCGCTGTCGCTCATCGGCGTGGTGCTCGCGCTGCTCGTGACCGGAGACGATCTCAACATCATGAGCCTCATCGGCGTGATGCTGCTGATGGGGATCGTCGCGAAGAACGCGATCCTGCTCATCGACTTCGCGAAATGGGCGCGCGAGAGGGGGATGTCTCGGCGCGACGCGCTCATTGAGGCGGGGCGCATCCGTCTGCGTCCGATCATCATGACGACGCTCGCGCTGATCGCGGGTATGCTCCCGGTGGCGATCGGCCACGGCGAGGGCGCGGACTTCCGCGCGCCGCTCGGCCGTGCGGTGATCGGTGGCGTGATCACGTCGACGCTGCTGACGCTCATCGTCATCCCGACGATCTACGAGATTCTCGACGAGTTCAAGGAATGGCTCGGCGCGAAGTTCGGGCGGAAGACGGCCGCGGCGGGCGCGCACGCGCCGGAGCTCTCAGCGGGCGACTGACGGGGGTCGGGCGTTAGGAAACGCAAGGGTGCCCGTCGTCGTACGAGGCGCGTCGTGGCGATCACGCCGGTGTGGAGCGTGGATTTGGAGGATGTCGACACGATCACCTCGACTGGCTTGTTCGTGATGACGACGACGACGTCTGACACCTACGGCGATGCCATCGTCGCGAGCGTCGGCCCGACGAACGGATACGCGACGGTCGTGCGGAACACGTCGCCGCCGTCGTTCGTTCCGCTTCCGTCTCCCGTGCACGATTAAAGGGGACGTTCGTTATCCTCGGGGGCGAGACATCAACGGCACCATCGCCCCGATCACGCCGGTGTGGAGTGTCTCGAGTGCGGCGGGCACCATTGATGCCGACGCCCTCTTCACGCCGGGCACTGTCGACGCCCTCTACCCCAACTCAATCATCGCTGTCGTGGGCTCGGTCGTAGGGCACGCGAGTGTAATCATCGACTGCGGTTGCTACTCGTCCCTGTGCCCCATCGTGATCAGCGCCACCGCGCCCACGATGATCGCTGCGGCGACGATCGTGCGCGCATTGAGTGGCTCACTCGCGAACACCCATCCGAGGATCACCGCGACGACGGGGTTCACGAACGCGTATGTCGATACGAGCGTCGGCGCGACCGTACGTAGCAGCCACACGTACGCCGTGTACGCGATGATCGAGCCGAATGTGATGAGGTAGAGCAGCGCCAGCCACGACTTGGCGCTCGTCGCCGCAATCGAGAAATGGCTCGCCTCGCCGGTGGCCAGTCCCGCGGTGATGAGTATCACGCCTGCGACGAGCATCTCCATCCCCGTGCCGATGAACTTCGATTCGAACTTCGGCGCGTGCTTCGAATAGATGGAGCCGGCCGCCCACGACAGCGCGGCGAGGAGCAAGATGCCTTCGGCAATGAGGTTCCCCTGCTGCCTGCCGCCCGCCGGATTCACCAACAGGTACAACCCTCCGAGCCCGATCGCCACGCCCGCGATCACCATCCAACTCGGTCGCTTGCCGTCGCGCATCCCCCACTGAATGACCACGATCCACAGCGGCTCGATCGCTACCAGCAGCGCGGCAATGCCGCTCGGCACCTTCTGCTCGGCCCACACAACGACGCCCGTGCCAAGCACGGGCATCAATAGGCCGACGATTGCCGCAGTTCGCCATTGTATCACTTTGGGCCTGGGCGCGCCGCGCGCGCGCAGCCACACGTACATGATCGTGCCGGCGACGAGGAACCTCGTGCCAACCATCAGAAATGGGGGTAGCGTCTCGATCGCGAAGAGAATCGCGAGATACGTGGAGCCCCAAATGATGTAGACTGCGGCGAAGGCGATGACGATCTGCGTTCGCAGCGCTTTGGCAGGAGTGGAGTCGGGCACGCGACAAAGGTAAACAGTCCCGTCTCGCCCAACCATCCGATCGTACGGTTGCTGACAGAGCGCGCCCGATGCATCTTCGCCCTCTTACCCCGAGCGGAGAATGCGCGTGCATCTGTCCCGTCGTCTGTCTTGCGTCCCCCTGATGCTCGCCGCCGCGATGCATCTCTCCGCTCAGGCGAAAAAGCCACCGAACCCGAAGCTCGCGGCGCTCAAGGCCGAAGCGATGAAGGACATCGATTCGCGCGCGCAGTTCACGCAGCAGTTCGTCGACCAGGTATTCAGCTTCGGCGAGCTCGGATTTCAGGAGTTCGAGACATCGAAGTACATCCTCGGTGTGCTCAAGGCGAATGGCTTCACGGTGCGCGAAGGCGTCGCGGGCATCCCAACCGCATGGGTCGCTACCTGGGGCTCCGGAAAACCGGTGATCGCGCTTGGCTCCGACCTCGACGGCATCCCGCAGGCGTCGCAGATCCCGGGCGTCGCGTGCCATCTCGCGCTCGTCCCCGGCGGGCCGGGGCACGGCGAGGGACACAACTCGGGGCAGGCGGTGAACATCACCGCGGCGCTCGCGATCAAGAAGATCATGGAACGCGATCACATTCCGGGCACGCTCAAGATCTGGCCCGGGGTGGCCGAGGAGCAGCTCGGCAGCAAGGCGTATCTCGTGCGCGACGGCATCTTCAAGGACGTCGACGTCGTGCTCTTCTCGCACGTCAGCAGCAACCTGAAGACGGGCTGGGGTGCGGAGCAGGGCTCGGGGCTCGTCTCGGTGCTCTACAACTTTGAGGGGCAGGCCGCGCACGCCGCCGGCGCACCATGGCGCGGACGCAGCGCGCTCGACGCCGTCGAGCTGATGGATGTCGGCTGGAACTTCCGCCGCGAGCATATCCGCCCGCAGGCGCGCTCGCACTACGTCATCCGCAACGGCGGCGACCAGCCGAACGTCGTCCCACCCACGGCCTCGGTGTGGTACTACTTCCGCGAGCTCGACTACAAAAAGATCAAGGAGCTTTGGGCCATCGGTGACTCGGTGGCAGAGGGTGCTGCGATGATGACCGGAACCAAGCTGGCCTCCGAGCGCGTCCTCGGCACCGCGTGGCCGGGACACTTCAACAGGCCGATTGCCGAGGACATGACGGAGAACATCAAGCTCGTTGGGCTGCCGAAGTGGACGGCAGCCGATCAGCAGTTCGCGCGAGCGATCCAGAAGGAAGTGAAGGGTGACTCGACTGGGCTCGACACGGTGATCGCGAAGCTCGAGCCGAACGTGCCCGACTCGCTCAACTTCGGCGGCGGCTCGGACGACATCGGCGATATCTCCTGGAACGTGCCGACGATCGTGCTCCTCTATCCGTCGAACGTTCCGAATCTGCCGGGCCATCATTGGAGTGATGCGATCGCGATGGCGACGCCGATCGCGCACAAGGGTGCAACGGCCGGTGCGAAGGCGCAGGCGCTCACGATGCTCGACATCCTGCTCACACCGTCGCTCGTCGATTCCGCATGGAGCTACTTCAGGAACGTGCAGACGAAGACGGTCAAGTACGAGCCGCTGATGCGCCCCGAGGATCGCCCCGCGACGGAGCTCAACGCCGAGATCCTCGCGAAGTACCGGCCGGAGATGAGGAAGTTCTACTACGACTCGAAGAAGTTTCCGAACTACCTCGCGCAGCTCGGCATTACGTATCCGACGCTGCGCAAGGCAGACGGCAGCTGCGCGGCCACGCCGAACACGCTGCAGTGAAGACGTTCGCGATCGTTCACCAATTGTCGCTGTTTGTTTTTAGCGGTTCGCGATACCCATAGCCTTACTGCACATACCGCAGCACGTCGTACAGGTACTTCACGCCGAATGCGACGTTGCTTACCGCCAGTCGCTCGTTGTTGCCGTGCATCCCGCTGTGCATCTCCTCGTTCTCGACGAGGAAGGGATCGAATCCGTAGGTGATGATGCCGAGCGCGCGGTAGGTGGGGCGGTCGGTGGCGGCGGTGAACATCGGCGTCGTGACGATCACGTCCGGATTTCGCTCGTGCGATGCCTTCTCGATCGCGCGGAAGAGATCCGTGTCGATAGGGCTTTGCAGCTTGGTCTTCGGCTCGATCTGATTCACCCAGTGCACCGCAGTGTCGTTCACCACGGCCTTCAGCGTGTTCAGGAAGGTCCGCGGATCCGTATCCGACAGCAGGCGAATGTCCATCTGTGCCGTCGCCTCGGCCGGAATCACGTTCGTCTTGTTCGAGCCCTGGAGCATCGTGAGCGAGATCGTGTTCCGCAGGATCGCGTTCCAGTAGATGTTGTCGGTGAGCCATTTGCGCGCGCGAGGAATTCTGATCGCGCTGCGCACGTCGGCGAGCCACGCACGCTGCTCGCCCTTGTACTCCGGCGAGATGTCGTGCAGGAATTTCTGCACGTCGGGGAGCACGTGGAGAGGCGTCTCGAACTTCGCGATGCGGTCGAGCGCGGCAATGAGCCGCGGCACCGGATTCTGCTTCGTCGGACGCGAGCCGTGCGACGGCACGCCCGTCACGACGATTTTCTGCCAGAACGTCTGCTTCTCGGAGACACCCACCCCGTAGTACTCGAGCTTCCCGTTCACGACGAGATTCTCGCCGCCCTCGGTCATCAGGAACTCGACGTCCTTCAGCAGATCGGCGTGGTTCTTCACGAATTGCACTGCGCCCTCTCCGCCGAACTCCTCGTCTGCATTGCCGATGAAGACGATGTCGCGGTTGAGCGGGACGCCGCTCCGCTTCAGCGCAATCATCGCCATCAGCTGCGCGATCGCCTGCCCCTTCATGTCGAGCGAGCCACGCCCCCAGATGTAGCCGTCCTTCACGACACCTGAAAACGGGTCGACAGACCAAAACGCCGGCGCAACGGGAACGACGTCCATGTGGCTGACGAGCGCCACCGCCTTCTTCGATCCGTTTCCCTTGAGCCGCGCGTACAGATTTGCGCGATTCGCTCCCAGCGCCGTCGTGTCATAGATGGTCGCTTCGATTCCCTCGCGGTCGAGGATCTTCTTGAGGAAATGCGCCGCGTCGAGCTCGTTTCCCGGCGGGTCTGTCGTGTTGACCTTGATGTAGTCCGCCAGGTTGCGAAGTGACTCGTCGTTGAGAGCGCTCCAATCGAGGGCCTGCGCGCGCGCGCCCGAAGCGATGAGGAGCAGAAGAAAGCAGAGCAGGGCAGCGGTGCGGCGCATGTACCAGGCCTGATGAGGGGTCCGCGTATGAGAACAGCCGGACGCCGGTTGCGCAATCACTTGCGCACCGTCAAACGAGGACGCCCGTTATCTTTCGGCATTCGCCTGTCCCGTCGGACAGGCTTTTTCCCGATCAAATATCCGGAGGCGACGCCAGCATGCGCCGCACCATGTGCAAGTCGAAGGTTCATCGCGGCGTACTCACCGGCGCCGATCTGCATTACGAAGGAAGTCTGACGCTCGATTCCGTGCTGATGGAGGCCGCGGACATCCTCCCCTTCGAGAAAGTGCAGGTAGTGAATGTGAACAACGGCTCACGTCTCGAGACGTACGTCATCGAGGGGGAGCGCAACAGCGGCACCATTCAGCTCAACGGCGCGGCCGCGAGGCTCGGCGCCGCCGGTGATCATGTCATCGTGATCAGCTACGGAGACTACGAAGAGAGCGAGCTGGAAAAATTCACGCCCAAGCTCGTGTTCGTGGACGACAAGAACCGCATCGTCCGCGAGAAGATCCGCCGCGCCAGGTAGTCGCTCCACGGCACTCGTGCAGCGCTCCCCCGCTAGCCGTTTACCGACGGCGATGGCATCAGCTCGTCGATCCGCGCGCACACCGCATCGAGATCGACGGGCTTCCTGAAGAAGCCCTTCGCGCCCTCGGCCCGCACCGTCGCCGGCAGCGTGAGATCCGTGCTCCCGCTCATCACGAGGATCGGGATCGACGACGTGCGCGCCGATGCCTGCAGCCGCGTGAGCGCGCCGAGCCCCGTTCCCGCCGGCATGTTGATGTCGAGCAGGATCGCATCGGGCTGCTGCTGCACCGCGAACATGAACGCCTGCATCGCATCGCGTGCCAGCACGATGGTGTAGCCGCGCGCCTTGAGCGCGCCGCTCACGGCGGCAGCGACAACAGGATCATCGTCGGCGATCAGAACCTTGTGGTCGGCCATTAGACAAATCTCATGCAGAGATGCGGGCACGTGTTAAGCATTGAATGCTACTCGTGATACACGCGCCTCTCATGATAGTAGCCACATGACGATAAACACAGCGTACGATCCGGTCGGCGATGCGGACGCGCTCCGCCGTCTCGAACGGTTCGGCGGGCTCAAGCTTCGCGACGAGCTCACGACACTATTTCTACAGGAGGCACCGGCGCGCATCGCATCGGCGCGCGCCGCCCTCGCCGCCGGAAACATCGAGGCCATTCAAAGCATGGCGCACATGCTCAAGTCCAGCGCCGGGCAGATGGGCGCTCTTCGCGTGCAATTCATCTGCGAGCGACTCGAGAGTCCGGATCTTCCACCTGATCTCGCGCGCGCCCTCTCCGATCTCGACGATGAAGTCGCCCGCTATCGCGCCTGGCTCGACACCGCCTTTCTTCCACCGGCACCGCCATGAAACGGATCATGATCATCGAGGACAACGTCGACAATCGACTGCTCCTGAGCGCGATCCTCGGCGATGTTTACACGGTCACGGAGCACGCGAATGGCCCCGAGGGACTCGCTTCGCTCGCCGCCGAGCAGCCGGAGCTCGTACTCCTCGACATCTCGCTTCCCGGCATGGACGGCGTCGAGGTGCTGCGCCACATCCGCGCTGATCCGGACTTTCGCCATCTTCCGGTTGTCGCGTTCACCGCGCACGCGATGAGCAGCGACCGCGGCAAGTATCTCGCGCATGGCTTCGACGACTACATCACCAAGCCTATCGTCGATGAGACGATCCTCCTCGGGTCGATCAATCGCCTGCTCGACCGCGTTCCGGTCTAACGCTTAACATGAAAGTCCTCGTCGCCGACGACAGTATGCTGATTCGCCGCCTCGTTGAGGCCGCCGTCACCGATCGCGGTCATGAGCCGATCGCCGTCGCGGACGGTGCCGAGGCATGGAAGACGTTCGAGCGCGAACATCCCCCGCTCGTCATCCTCGACTGGCAGATGCCCCAGCTTGATGGCCTCGAAGTGTGCCGCCGCATCCGCACGTCCGAATGGGCGCGCGACACCTTCGTCCTCGTCGTCACGGGCCGCATCGAAGGCGACGATGTCGTGAACGCGCTCGACGCCGGCGCCGACGACTATCTCTTCAAGCCCTTCACGCCGCCATCGATCACGGCGCGGCTCGCGATCGCCGAGCGACGCATCAGCGCGAATCAGGCGCGCTGGGCGGCGGAGGAAGCACTCGCGAACGCGCAGTGGATGGCGGGGATCGGCCAGACGGCGCTCGCGCTCCAGCACGAGGTGAACAACCCACTCGCCGCTCTCCTCGGCAACGTCCAGCTCATGCTGATGGATGAGAATCTCGCGCCCGACGTGCGCGAGCTCGGCGATGACATGCTCGCGCAGGCGCGCCGCGTCGCGAACGTCGTGAAGCGACTGTCGCAGCTCGAAGTGCCGACGACGGTCGAGTATCTCGCCGGCGCGACGATGCTCGACCTCTCGGAGCGCAACTCGCGCTAGCCGTTTCCTGCCGGGCGAGCGCACGTGCAATTCGCCTGATCCTCGCCAATCGCGAGGGCACGCCGACGGCAGAAAGTTCCACGAAACGTTCGCATCTCATTGCGTCACAGAGAGTTCGGACACTGGAATGAATTGGCACGGGGCTCGCTTTTCTCCCCGGTGAGTCATTCACCCATGCCGGACCTTCGTACGAACATCCCGACTATCGAACAGGCCAATGGAGAGATTCTGCTCTGGCAGAGCAGAATCCGTCTTGGCTTCGCGCTCCTCATTGCATCCATCGGAACCGCGCTCCTCGCGTCCGATGCGGTGCCGCACATCTCAACGTCGAGCGTCGCGGCGGTCATTGCGTACGTGCTCGTGACCGTGCTGCTCACGATGCTCGTGCGCCGGACCGGCGAAGCGACCCAGGGGGTCGTGCTCGCGATCGTCTCCGCCGACATCCTCTTCGTCTTCGCGATCACGGAAGTCGCGACGCCGCCGGAGTATTACGGGCGTTCACTCCTCCTCGGCTTCGCGATCCTTCACCTCAGCGAGTTCTACTTCGGCCGCAAGATCGCGTGGGGGGCGCTCGCGGCCATCGTCCTCGGCTACCTCGGCATGATCCGCAATGTCACCGGCGACGGGAAGGCGCTCGGATGGCCACAGGAGCTCGCGTCGCTCGCGATGTTCGTGCTGGCGGCATCGTCGTTCATCATTCATTACGGCTCGTTCAAGGAGCGACTCCATCGCATCGCGACGCTCTTCGAGCGCGCGCAGGAGGGCGACTTCAGCGAGGAGTTCGATCTCTCGCACGAGAAGCGCCCCGACGGCGTGACGATGGTCGGCCGCGCGTACAACCGCGTGCGCGCGCAGCTCGCGAACCTCGTGCTCACCGATCCCCTCAGCGGATGTCTGAATCGCCGAGGGCTCGAGCAGCAGCTCAAGCGCGAGCTGGCGCGCGCGGCGCGCACGGGGAAGGACGTCGCACTGCTCGCGCTCGACGTCGACTATTTCAAGGACATCAACGACAGCTGGGGCCACCAGGCTGGCGACACGGTCATTCAGGAAGTGGGCGAGCTGCTACGCTCGATCGCGCGCGGTGGCGATTGTGTCGCGCGCACAGGTGGCGACGAGTTCACGTTGTTGCTCCCCGAGACCTCGGCCGCCGGTGCCTTCCGCCTCGCGACGCGTGTGCGCGAGGCCGTCGCGCTGCATCGCTTTCCGGGCGTGTCGAAGCTCGCGGTGTCGGTGAGCATTGGCCTGGTCGCCGATCGCGTGCACGACGAGAACATCCTGCACGACCTGCACTCGCGCGCGGACGAGGCCCTCTACGCGGCGAAGGATGCGGGACGCGACCGCGTCAGCATCTGGACGCCGAACCTTCGCGCGCTGGCGGTGACGCGCGCGTCGCAGCAGATCGCGCGCGCGGGTTAGTCGCACGGGTCAGAGCTTTGCGTCCTCGCGAGGCAGTGGAACGTCCATCATCCCTTCGCTCACCATCACGGCGCTTCCGCCGACGCGCACCGCACTCACTTCACCATCCGCCTTGTCCACCTCGAGATGGATGAAGCTCGGCCGCTTGATCTCGAAGCCCTGTTCTACGCGGTAGCTGAAGCTCCCCGTCGTCGCGCTCTCTCTTGCGCCGAGATAGCCGCCGAGCGCCGCCGCTGCCGATCCCGTGGCCGGATCCTCGATGATCCCCTGTCCCGGCACGAACACGCGCGCGCGAATCACACCGTCGCGCTCCGCGTCGCGCGCAAATACCATGATGTCCGGCGCCCAGTACGACTTGAGCGCCGAGTCCCACTGATCCATGCGGACGCGCGCACGACGCACCGCGTCGAGGTCGCGTAGCGGCACGAGCAGAAATGGGAAGCCGCACGAGATCGCCTGTGGTGCGGTCATCCCGCCAAGGATGTCGGACGGGTCGAGCGAGAGCGCCTCGGCGAGATGCGAGCGTCCTGGCGGTGGAGGGCCCGTCTCCGGCAGCTTCGCAACGGACAGCTGCGCGAACTCCGGTTGCTTGAAGCTACCTCGCACGAGCACCGGCACCGGACCCACTCCCTCTTCGAGCACGATGCGCGCTTCGCCATCGAGAGGAATCTCGCCGAGCGCGGCGAGCGCGAACGCGCAGCCGACGGTCGGGTGGCCGGCGAACGGCATCTCGAACACCGGCGTGAAGATGCGGACCTTGCGTGCGTGCTTCGCGTCCGCGGGCGGATAAACGAACACCGTCTCCGAGAGGTTGAGCTCGAGTGCGATGCTCTGCAGCGCAGACTCCGGAATTTTCGATGCGTCCGGGAACACCGCGAGCGGATTGCCGCCGAAAATCCGATCCGTGAAAACGTCCAGCGTATAGAAGCGCGCCCGCATCGAGCGCGGGGGAGGCGTCGGCACCGGCTACGCTGCCCCCATGAACGGGTAGCGGAAGTCGTGCGGCGGCGCGAAGGTCTCCTTCACGCTCCGCGCGCTGACCCAGCGCGCGAGATTCAGCATCGAGCCGGCCTTGTCGTTCGTTCCGGATGCGCGCGCGCCGCCAAACGGCTGCTGTCCGACGACCGCGCCCGTCGGCTTGTCGTTGATGTAGAAGTTCCCCGCCGCATCGCGCAGCGTGAGCATCGCCTGCTGCACCGCCGCGCGGTCGCGCGCGAAGATCGAGCCCGTCAATGCATACGGTGACGTCGCGTTCACCGTATCGAGAATCTCGGCGAACTTCGCATCGGGGTACACGAACGCGGTGACGACGGGGCCGAAGATCTCCTCGCACATGAGTCGATACCCCGCGTCCTTCGCCTCGACCAGCGTCGGATCGACGAAGAAGCCCGTCTCCCCGCGCGCCGTGCCGCCCGCGATCACCTTCGCATTCTTCTTCGCGTCGTCGAGGTAGCCGCTGATCTTGTCGAACGAGCGCTTGTCGATCACCGCGCCCATGAAGTTCCGGAAGTCGCGCACATCGCCCACCGTGATCTCCTTCATCATCGCGACGACGCGATCGCGCACCTCGCCCCACAGTGACTTCGGGATGTAGACGCGGCTCGCGGCCGAGCACTTCTGCCCCTGGTACTCGAAGCCGCCGCGGATGATCGCGACCGCGAGCGCCTCTGCATCCGCCGTGTGGTGCGCGACGATGAAGTCCTTGCCGCCCGTCTCGCCGACGATGCGCGGATACGCCCGGTAGTTGGCCGTGTTCGCGCCGATCTGCTTCCACATCATGTTGAAGACGTTGGTGCTCCCCGTAAAGTGCAGCCCCGCGAAATCGCGATGCGAGAGCACGGCGTTCGAGATCGCGGCCGGGTCGCCCGGCAGGAAGTTGATCACCCCCGGCGGCAGCCCGGCCTCCTTCAGAATTTCCATGATGTAGTGCGCGCTCAGCATTGCCGTCGCCGAGGGCTTCCAGAGCACCGTGTTCCCCATGAGCGCCGGCGCCGTGGAGAGATTGCCGCCGATCGCCGTGAAGTTGAACGGCGTCACCGCGTAGATGAAGCCCTCGAGTGGGCGATAGTCGGTCTGGTTCCAGATCCCCTTGTCGCTGATCGGCTGATCGGCGTAGAGATTCTCCGCGAAGTGCACGTTGAAACGCCAGAAGTCGGCGAGCTCACACGCCGCATCGACCTCGGCCTGGAACGCGGTTTTCGACTGGCCCAGCATCGTCGCGGCGTTGAGCGTCGCGCGATAGCGGGTGGAGAGTAGCTCCGCCGCGCGCAGGAAGACGCCGGCGCGCTCCTCGAACGGCCAGTTCCCCCAGTCTGTGCGCGCACGCTCGGCCGCGTCGATCGCCTGTGCGACGTGCTCCACGGTGGCGGCGTGCCACTGGCCGAGCACATGCTGATGCGCGTGAGGCATCACGACGTTCGCGGTGTTGCCGGTGCGGATTTCGCGTCCGTCGATCACGATCGGAATGTCGACGACCTCGTTGGCCATCGATTCGAGCCGGGCCTTGAGCTCCGCGCGATCGACGGTGCCGGGCGCGTAGCTGCGAATCGGCTCATTGACCGGCGGCGGCGTGCGACGATGACCGTTGAACGCGGCCACGATCGGTGAAACGAGCGAGGCCGCGGCGGACGGTGCGGATGCGGCGGGCGCCGGGCTCGAGGCGGCCGGTGGGGTCTTGGTGGCGGCAGGCATGACGATGAATCGCTATTCTAGAGGGGCGCGCGTCTCCCGAAATCGGGGTGCGGAGCGCAAAGTAGAGATGGAAAAGGTGCACGGCGCACGCCGTCACAACAAGCTCTCAAGACACGGACAGATGCCACTCCTGCTCGGCGCGCACACGGTTGACAACGGCGGAATCGACATGGCGGCCCTCCGCGCAGGGAATGGCGGCATGACGGCGCTTCAGATTTTCACCACGATTCCGAAATACTACGGCGACAAACAGTCGATTCGACCGGAACGCGTCGAGCGATTCAAGGGCGCACTGAAGGAGGCGGGAATCGAGCCGCAGAACGTCGTCGTGCACTCGGCTTACGTGCTCAATACCGCGTCGAACGATGAGGAGAAGTGGGGGCGCGCACGCGATGGGCTCGCGAAGGAGCTCGAGCGCTCCACCGCGCTCGGCGTTGGGCAAATCTGCTTTCATCCGGGAGCGGCGACGGGCGGCGATCGCGCGTCCGCGGCGAAGCGCGTTGCGAAGGCGATCACACATGCGCTCAAGACCGTGAAGGGCAATACGCGCGTGCTGATCGAGAACACGGCGGGCGCGGGGCTCACGATGGGACGGACGCCGGAAGAGATCGGAATGATGCTCGAGGATGTCCCCGCGTCGCTGCGCGAGCGCACGGGCTTCGGGCTCGACACCTGTCATCTTTTCGCAGCGGGCCACGACATCAGTGAGTCCAAGGCGGCGCTGACGCGGATTCTCGATGCATTCGAGGAGGCGGCGGGATCGCCGCCGTCATTCTTTCATCTGAACGACAGCGAGGGCGCGCTCGGTTCGAACAAGGATCGTCACATGCTGATCGGGGAGGGGAAGATCGGAAAGGAAGCCTTCGGCTGGCTCCTCGCGGACACGCGCGCGAAGAAGGTGCCTCTCATCCTCGAGACGCCGCAGGCGAACTTCGAGATTGCGGACGATAATGCGACGCCGGACGAGTACGACGTGAAGATGATGAAGCTGCTGCAGGGGATGGTCGCGAAGAGGTAGCGTGCGCGTCTTTCGGTATCCTCACGATGTCCGCGAGGAGGGCGCACCCTTCAGGCGACGGCGAGCGTGATCACCGGGGTCCGCTTCCCGCTCCACCGAAATCGATACGTCTTCGCCCGCCGCACGTTCATCACGAGCGCCGGGCGATAGCATGCGAGGCACGTCCCTCCCGCGCGGCGCACGCTCGGGTAGATGACGCCGAGAGAGCCGGCCTCCATGAGATGCGTTGCGAGCGTCTGTGACGCGACGTAGCTCGCGGGATCGAGACAGGCGTCGAACGCCGGGTCATCGCGCAGGTCGTGGAGGTCGCAGCTGAAGTCCGCGAGGTAGTCGTCGAACGTCACCTCGTCCTCGAAGCGGCCGATCTCCTCGAGGTGCAGCGTCTTGTGAAAGGCGATCTCGGCCTGCGCGGTGCGGATCTCGAAGGCGGCATACCACGCGCCGCGATCGGGGTCGTTGAAGCGGCTGCCCAGTGGGTGGGCGTGCGTGAAGGAGGCGTTGACGGTGCGGTAGTACGGCACGCCGAAGAGCAGCTCGTGAACGCGGATGCCGGGGAGCAGATCGTTCTCGGCGAGGAGACGATCGTTGGTCGCGTTGTCGAGATCGTAGAGATGCGCAAGCTCGGATGCGTCGCTGGCGAGGCGCGCGAGCACGGTGCGTCCCTCGTCGCGATGTTGCGACGGGATGAGCCGGTGGGTGTCGTTACGGCGAACGTGCGAGAGGTGAGGAAGCGCGCTCACATCCCGCCGCGCCTCGCGTCGAGCAGGCGACGCACCGTCTGCAGTGCGTTGACGCCTCCCTTGAGCATGTAGGCGAGCGGCGTGCTGCCGCCGAAAATGCGATTCGTATTCGGCAGACGCACCCAGTCGTCGGCGAGTGCGGGGCCGTGCAGGATGTTGAGCGCCTTGAAGATTCCGATGAGATAGGACACGCGGAGCAGGGTGTCGGCGTCGAGGACGCGCCCGGACGGGTGCTTTTTCATTTCGTAGTAGGGCCCGTTGGTAACGCCGCCGAGGAGGGCGCGGGCGTCGTCGTCGCGCACGCGCCAGCGGTCGATCATGGTGAAGAAGGCCTTGAGGGCGGCCGGGCTGAGTCGCTCGCGGGCGGACGGCGAGACGAGGTCGACGAGTGGGGACGGCTCGTAGCGAGTGGCGGGGTATCCTCTGGCGGCCATGGGCCCACCTCCTGTTCAGGAGTATAATATACTCAATTCAGGAGTAATACAAATTCAGCCTGATCCGCGCACAGCCGTTAGCGCCGCGCCGTGGAGTCTCAGCTCGACTCGAGTACACACACGGCGTCGCTCGCGTTTCAATTCAAGCACGCGCCGTCGATCTACACGAACTTCACCGGCTCCGTGCAAGTCGTCGTGTACGACGGAACGCTGGTCGTGAGCGGGTCTCAGGCTCCATATCGGTTCACGAAAGTCCGGTCGCTGTCTCGGTACGAACAGCCGTAACCGGCTCCCCTGACCAGATAAACCTTTGTTACTAAATGGTTTATCTGTTCGCTGTTGCTTTCGGTATCTGTTCGGTATATCCTGCGTTCGTCTAATGCACCCGTCGATCGCACCGAGGATCCCCGCAATGCCCAAAGCAGAAAATGGATACGACCTGGAGCGCTACGCTCCCGTCGCCCGCCGCATCACCCTCTTCTACGAACGCTTCCCCGCCGGCCGAATCATCACCTCGCTGATCGAGCGCGACGCACGCGCCATCGTCTTTCGCGCCCGCATCTATCGAACCCCCGACGAGCCGCACCCCGCCGCAACCGGATGGGCCCTCGAGCGAGAAGGTGATGGCGACGTCAACGTCGTCGCCTGCCTCGAGAACACCGAAACCTCCGCTATCGGCCGCGCCCTCGCCAACCTCGGCTTCACCGCGAGCGCCGAACGACCAAGCCGCGAGGAAATGGCTCGCGTCGCACACGCGCGGTTGGCACCGCCGCCATTGCGCGCGTCTCCACGCACTCGCACCCCCGACCCCGCCATCCAATCCCACGCCGACGCACTCGGCGACGTTTTGTCCCTGCTCGCGCTCGCGCGCCTCGCGGGAATGCGCTCCGAGCGCGCGGCACGCTCGAGCGCGCGCCTCATCACCTCCCCGCCCACGCAGCCGGATCTCGCGCGCATCGCGAGCCGCCTCCGCGCCTGGATTCGCCGCCGTCGCCGCGATCACATCGGGGCAGTGTAACCGTTCGGCGTCTTCACAGTGACGAGATGATGCGAGGCAACAGGTGAGCGGACGAGAGCGGACGGACGAGGCACGGGGCGCGCCACTCGCGGAGCGCATGCAATGGCGCGCGACGGGCGACGCCGAGCTGGTGGTGGCGATGCGGAGAGGGAGCTCCGAGGCGCTGCGCGAGTTTTACGCGCGCTTCGAGCCGCTCCTCGCCCGCTACGCCGCGCGCGCAGGGGTGTCGATGGACGCCTGGGAGGACGATGCGCACGATGTGCTCTGCGAGGTCGTGCTCGCGCTCATCGCGAACGACCGGCCCGCGCGCTCGCGCAACGACGTGCGCGACATCCACGCCTACCTCCAGCGCGCATTCCGGAACCGCCTGCTCACCGCCCGGCGTACGGCCGCGCGCCGGGCGCATCGCGACACGAGCGCGACGTCGAGCGCCGACGAGTCGGGCGAGCGCATCGTACTCTCGAGCTTCTCCGAGAGCTCCGTTCGAGAAAGCGGCGCATCGTATGCGAGCGATCCCGCCGCGCTCTCGCCAGCGCTCACCCGGCTCGCCGCTGTGCTCGATGGCGAGCTCGGTGTGAACGACCGGCAGATGCTCACATGGGTGAGCAACAACGTGCCGATGCGGGAGATCGCGCTCTGGCTCGAGATCAGCTACGCCGCCGCGAAAGTGCGGCTCTCTCGCGCGCGAAGCCGCCTTCGCGCGCGTGCGCTCCGACACGTCAACGAGTGCGTGGGCGCCGAGCGTCAGGAGTTGGTCGACTTTTTTCGCCGAAGCTCGGGGAAGGGGAAGGAGACGCGACCGATCGCCGTCCAATACGGCGCGGCCGAACAAGGAGAGAGAGGATTACATGGAGACATTTGAGAACGCGAGCGACCGCCAGGAGCGCCGTGAGCGCGAGATGGATGCGCTGGCGCGTCTCGCTGTCCACGCAGACGAGCAGCGGCTCGACGCCGCGGCCGACACGAGCACGGACTTTCACGAGTGGCTTGCGTGCGACGCGCGCGCAGGACAGCGAAGCGGCGAGCGGCGCGCGACGGAAGCGCGAGCGGAGCGGTTCGCGCGGCGCATGCAGTCGCTCGTGCTCGCCCGCCAGCTCGGCGTCGCTGCGTCGGCCTCGCTTCCCGTCGTCCACGACGCGCGCGACGGCGGCGCGGTGCGCGAGCGGCTCGTGCCCTGGCCGGAGCTCGGCGTCGCCGCCGGCGTCGGCCGCGAGCTGTGGGATGAACCGTGCGAGCGGTGGATCGAGCTGCCGCGAGATCTCGCCGCGGGACACAAGTACGTCGCGCTCACCGTGAGCGGGAGCAGCATGGAGCCCGCTCTGCACGCGGGCGATGTGGTGCTCGTGAGCGTGGGAACGCCCGTGCGGCGCGATTCGATCGTCGTCGCGCGACGCCCCGAGGAGGGTTACGTCGTGAAGGCGGTCGGGAAGCTCTCGCGCCGAGCGATCGAGCTGCGCTCACTCAACCCCGAATTCGCGACCTTCTCGATTCCCCGCGACGACACCCTCATCGTCGGGACGGTGGTGATGCGCTGGTGCTCACATTGAGCGCCCTCACTACCGCGGCCGCACTCTCGGCCCTCGCCGCTGTGCCGCAATCGCGTGGATCCCCGCCAGCGAGAACTCCGCGATGTGCTCCGCCATCTCGCGGATCGCCTCGTCGGTTGCCGGCTGCCAGTCCGGCATCACCATCGACTTGAAGGGATCGGGAAGAAAGAAGAGACACTGCGCCTGGATACTCGTGGTGCACCGCCGGACACGCTCCGGCGTCGCGGCGTCGCCGAGCAGGTCGCCGACGACGCCGGAGAGAAACTCGATGCGCGGCATGATCGCCGCCCGCACGTACGATCGCGCCACGGTCGTCGGATTCGACATCTCGTGCTTGAGCAGCTGATAGATCCAGCCGCGATTGTCGGATCGCACGATGCGCGGCAGATACTCGCGCACGTAGTGGCGCAGGCACTCCTCCGGCGTGTGCCCTTCGCGCGAGAGGATCGTTTCCGCGTTCACCTTCTGCGCGAAGCGGAGCCCCATCTCCAGCACCTGCTCGTACAGCCCGAGCTTGTCACCGAAGTGGTAGCTCACCGCGGCGAGATTCGCCTGCGCCTCGCGCGTGATGTCGCGAACGGTCACCTTCGCGAAACCGCGCTCCGTGAAGAGCCTCGTCGCAGCGTCGAGGATCCGCTGGTGGGTGTCCGCCGCGCCCAGGGCCGTCATAGCGTGCGCCGAAAGAGCAGCGTCGCCAGCGTCATCGAGACGAGCGAGAAGAGCACGAGGTAGAGCAGGTCGTAGCCGATCGCGCCGAAGCCGGTGTTCTTGAGCACGAGCGACTTGAGCGCGTGCACGGCGTACGTGAACGGATCGACTTTCGAGATCACCTGCAGCCAGCCCGGGAACGCCTGCGTCGGGTAGACGGCGCCGCTCGGGAAGTAGAGAAAGGTGTTGAGCACACCGAAGGTCGCGCGCGGAATGAGCGGGTCGTTTACGCGCACCATGAACAGGAACATCATGCTCACCAGCGCGACTGCCGTCACCACGATCACCACGAACAGCCGAACGAGGCGAAGCGGGTCGAACGGATTCGGCACGCCGGCGATCAGCGAGCCGATCGTCATCAGCACCAGCCCCGCGAGCACGGCCTTGATCGCCCCCGAGAGATTGAAGCCGAGGATGAGCTCGAGCCGAGTGATCGGCGTGACGAGATAGCCCTCGTGCAGCCCGCGCGCCTTGTCGTCGACGAAGATGATGCCGCCGCCGATCATCACCATCATGAAGATCGACATCACGATGGACCCCGGCAGCAGATACTGGATGTACGGCACGTACGGATACATCTCGACGACGTCGAGCGTGGTGTGCTGCGAGACGCGCTGCCGCTCGGCCGGCGGCTGATTGTACGCCGCCATGAGCCCCGCGTATGCGCCGGCGAGGCTCGCGCTCACGAAGTTGTCGGTGTTGTCCTCGATGAGCGCGACGCGCGGCGCGTCGCCCGCGAGCTGCCGCCGCGAGAAATCCGGCGGAATCGCGAGCACACCGTTGAGATGTCCGTTGCGGAGATCGCCGAGCGCGGCGCCGAGATCGTTGTACATCAGCGGCGTGAAGGTCTTCGCGTTCGCCGCGACGGCATTCGAGAGCTCGTGCAACCGCACCGCGGGAACGCCGTGATCCTGATCGACGAGCCCGACCTTGAGATGCTTCACCTGCCCGCCGAACGCGTAGCCGAGTACCACGAGCTGGATGATCGGCATGACGAGCGACATCACGATGAGCATCGGGCTGCGCCGGAAGCGCCGCAGCTCGCGTTCGATGATCGCCCAGGTTCTGTGCATTGCGCGCTCCTATCGGCCGCGGTTGACCATGACGGACCTGTCCGCCGCCGACGGCTCCTGCAACGTGTCGCGCAGCTGTCGACCCGTGTAGTGCACGAACACATCGTCGAGCGTCGTGCTCTGAACCGCGAGCGACAGCACGCGCACGCCGCGCTCCGCGGCCGTGGCCATCAGCGCGGTGGTCGTCTCGGGGCCGTTGTCCGTCGCGATGCGCACGACGTTGGCGTCACCGGACACACGCTCCACGCCGGGAAGCGCCTCGAGCCGCTCGTGCCAGTCGGGGGGTACGTCGGCGAAGCTCGCCTCGATGGTGTTCGTCCCCGGCACCGACGCCTTGAGCCGGATCGGCGAGTCGAGCGCCTTGAGCTGTCCGTGGTCGACGATCGCGATGCGGTCGCACCAGTCGTCGGCCTCGTCCATGTAGTGCGTGGTGAGGAGCACCGTGAGCTCGTGCTGCTCCTTGAGCTTCCGCACCATCTCCCACACTGCCGCACGCGAGACCGGATCGAGTCCTGTGGTCGGCTCATCGAGGAAGAGCACGCGAGGGTGGTGCACGAGCCCGCGCGCGATCTCGACGCGCCGGCGCATCCCGCCCGAGAGCTTCTTCACCTGCTCGTTCGCCCACTTGGTGAGCTCCACCTGCTCGAGCAGTTCGGCGAGAAGCGCGTTGCGCTTCTCGCGCGGCACGCCGTAGAGCTTCGCGAAGATCAGCAGATTCTCGTAGACACTGAGCTCGAGGTCGCTCGTGAGCGCCTGCGGGATGACGCCGATCACCTTGCGCACCCCGTTCGGATCTGCCGTGACATCGATCCCATCGACGTACGCCGTGCCACTCGTCGGTGGAATCAGCGTCGTGAGCATGCGGATGAGCGTCGACTTCCCTGCGCCGTTGGGGCCGAGGAGCCCGAAAATCTCTCCTTGATCCACGGCGAACGAGATGCCGTCGACAGCCGTGAAGTCGTCGAACTTCTTGACGATGTTCCGTACTTCGATCGCGGCAGGCATTACGACACGGGGAGGAGGACGTAGGCGGTCATCCCCGTCGCCAGACGCCGGTCGCTGTTGTCGACGCGCAGGCGGATCTCGAACGTCTTGATGTCGCGCTTGCTGCGGCTCACATCGCGCTGCGTGGCGAAGCCGGCGTCGACACCGCGGAAGAAGACCGTCCCATCGACCGTCTTGCCCGAGGGAAGTCTCACCTTGAGATGATCGCCGAGCTTGATGCGACCGATGTAGCTCTCCTCGACATCGGCGCGGATCCAGAGATCGTCGGGATTGATGAGTGTCATGATCGGCGCGCCAGCGGCGACGACCTCGCCCGCGCGAACGACGCGCACGTCGACGACGCCATTCAACGGTGAATGAATCTCGGTGTAGCCGAGCCGGACGTCGGCCTTCGCCGTCTGCGCGGCGGCCGCGGC
>JBBRYY010000026.1:0-34353 GCA_038237245.1 Gemmatimonadales bacterium
CGGGCGAATGACTCGACGGCGAGCATGTCGGACCAGTGGGAGAGCTCGCCATCGATGAGGCCCGTCATGCCGAAGACGAAGCCGAGCATCTGCCCATCGGCGTCGAATGCTCCGGCGACCACGCCGCCGAGCTTCTGCGCGAGCGAGAGGATGACCGTGGGGACAGTGCCGCTGTAGGTCTCGCCCCAGATGCGGTGCTGCATGCGGACGCACAGCTCGAGCTCGTCCTCGCCGGAGACGCTGCGGATCGTGATGCCATCCTCGCCGCGGTGCACCGGTGGCGAGGCGATCGATCGATGGGCGGCTGCGCGTTCTGTCATCGGGGCGAAAATGGTGAAGAGCCGGTGCGACGGCGGTCGGCCGGCAGTGGCGACTCTTCCGCAGTAGTGGTATACCGAACTAGTATACAATACCTCAGGTGGCGCCCATGCGCGAGAGCCGGGGCCACCCAGCTTACCGGAAAATACACGTTCGTCTCGCACTCTCCCACACCCCGTCGAGCCATGGCCAACTCCCGCTTGACCCCACAACTCAGAAAGGAGATCGCGACCTTTCTGATCCTGACGTTCGCGCTCAGCTCGATCTTCTACTACATCCTCGGTTCCGCAAAGACGCTCAGCCTGGGCGGTGGACGCTACGTGCTGATGCTCATGTGGTGCCCCGGCGTATCCGCGCTGATCACCCGACTGCTCTACCAGCGCAACGTGCGCGGCGAGGGATGGCGCGCCGCTGCGCCTCGATGGCTGGTGCTCGCGTACACGCTCCCCATCGCGTACGCGCTCGTCGCGTACGGTCTCGTGTGGCTCTCGGGATACGGCGGCGTCGATCTCTCACGTTTTCACACGCCGATATGGCGCTTCGTGCTGCTCGGCTCCGTCATGAGCCTCCTCAGCGCCCTCGGCGAGGAGCTCGGCTGGCGCGGCTTTCTCGTGCCGAAGCTCTACGAGGGATGGTCGTTCGCGCGCACCGCACTCGTGAGCGGAGCAATCTGGGCGACCTGGCACATGCCGCTCATCATCGCGGCCGACTACAACGGCGGCACCCCCACGTGGTACTCGATCACCTGCTTCGCGATCATGGTGCTCGGCATCGGCTTCGCGTTCGCCTGGATCAGGCTACGCTCGGGAAGCGTGTGGGCCGCGGCGATCCTGCACGCAAGCCATAATCTCTACATCCAGGGCTTCTTCGACGTCGTCACCGTCGACAAGGGGATCACCAGATATCTCGTGAGCGAATTCGGAGCGGCGCTGGCACTGGTGGCGATCATTCTCGGCTACATCTTCTGGCGGCTGCGCAATCAACTCCCCGTCGCTAGACCTGGTGCATGAGCTCGCGCTCGTAGGCCGCAAGCACATCTTCCCGCGTGAGCACGCCGAGGAAAACGGGGTTCGCTTCGCTTTCCACAATCGGCAGGAGATCAGTTGCACGCACGTTGAGCTTGCCGAGCGCGGTATGAATCGAATCGGTCGCCAGGGCTACCTCGGTCGGCTCGGCGAGATCGGCAGCGAGGAGTAGCGGGGCCAGGTCGCCGCGGTCGAGGAGCGCGAGTCGCAGCTCCGCGAAGGTGATCATGCCGATCAGTACGCCGTCCTCATCGATCACGGGGATCGAGGTGAGTCGAGACTCCGAAGTCGCCGCCACCACCTCGCCGAGCGTCGCGCTGGGTGCGACGCGCACCGGCGAGGTGTTCATGACGTCCCGCACGACCAGCCGGTGCATGATCGACCGATCGGTGCCGTGCGCGAGATGCTCCCCTCGGCGCGCGAGCCATCCGTCGTACAATCCGTGCTTCGCGAAACGGTGCGCCGTCGCCGCCGCGATCACCGACACGATCATGAGCGGAGGAACGAGATTGTAGTCGTCCGTCATCTCGAAGACCATGAAGATCGCGGTGATCGGCGCGTGTAGCGTCCCCGAAATGAGCCCCGCCATCCCCACCAGCGCCCACGCTTCCGGATGCAAGCCGAAGTGCGGCAGCAGCTGCTTCGCGAGCACGCCGATACCTCCGCCAAAGGCGGCGCCGACGAACAGTGTCGGCGTGAACAATCCGCCTGATCCGCCCGAGCCGAGCGTAAGCGATGTGGCAAGCATCTTCGCAAGCGCGAATGCAATGAGCAGATACCACGCGAATCCGCCGAATATCTCGATCGGAATTGCGAGATGCCCGGTGCCCATGAGCAGCCCACCGCCGAAATAGCCGAGCAGTCCGACCACGAGTCCGCCGAGCAGCGGACGCACCCACTGCGGCCTGAGTCGCTGAAACGCGTCCGCCGTGGCGAAGTACATCTTCGAGTACATCGCCGATGCGAGCCCGCACGCAATGCCGAGCAGCGGGTACAACAGCAGGATCGCCAATGGCCGGATCTCGCCGTACGGCGGGATGTGAAACGCGGGGTGCGATCCGAGAAATGGGCGCACCGTGATCGCCGCAGCGACGCTCGCGATGACGACCGGGCTGAACGCACCGATCGAAAACGATCCGAGCACTTCCTCGAGGGCGAAGAATGCCCCCGCGAAGGGCGCATTGAATGCCGCCGAGATTCCAGCAGCAGCGCCACAGCCGACGAGGATCTTTATCCTGCGCGGCTGAAAGCGAAGTACGCGGCCAACCACCGATCCGATCGATGAGCCGAGCACCGCGGTGGGGCCTTCGCTCCCTGCGGATCCCCCGCCGGCAAGCGTTACGACCGCGGAGAGCGTGCGAACGATCACTGGCCGGAGAGGCACCACGCCACCGCGCTTCGCGACCGCAAGCTGCACATCCGGCACCGTCTGCCCTTCGGGAGTGCGCGTCCATCGCACGATCGCCCACGCGATCCAGAGTGCAATCGACGTGACCAGCGGTCGATAAATCGCATGGAAGCTGGGCTCGATCCGTCCGCCAATCTGCACGACGAGCAGCGAGTACGCGAGATCGATCAGGCGATAGAAGGCAACGACTCCGAGCGCGGCGACCACACCGATCACGAGTGCAAACAGCATCAGCTGCGTGCCCTCGTCCCAGCCTTGTCGCTCCAGCCAGGAGACGACCCTCGCCCACGGCAGGCCGAGTTTTCCGATGATCGCCACGGAGCGAGCTCCAGAACGCGCCGCCATCGTTCGCACCGGCGTCTTTCGTGAGATGGGCTCGCTCAATATGGGTCCCTCTCCCCTTCCTGGAGCTCGCCAAGCAGCTTGCAATAGCTGTCGTAGCGCGATGCGCCAATCTTCTTGTCGGCCACCGCCGCTCGCACGGCGCATCCCGGCTCGTGCACATGGCGGCAGTCGCCGAATTTGCACTGGCCGATGAAGGGACGGAATTCGAGGAAGCAGTCATCGAGATCGCTGGCGAGCAGATTCCACACGCCGATCTCCCGCAGCCCCGGCGTGTCGACGACGAAGCCTCCGTCGGGGAGCGGATGCATCGCGGCGCCGACGGTGGTGTGGCGGCCCTTGTTTACCGACTCGCTGATCTCGCCCACGCGAAAGTTCAGCCCCGGATAGATCGAGTTGAGGAGCGAGGACTTCCCGACACCCGATGGCCCGCTCAGCGCCGATGTGCGCCCGTGCAGCGCCTCGCTGAGCTCTTCGAGTCCGACGCGCTCCTTCACGCTCGTGAAGTGAATCGGATAGCCCGGGAGCGTATACTCGTCGATCCACGCGGGGATTTCGCCGACGAGCTCGCGCTTGTTGAAGACGACGCGCGCGTGAATGTCGTTCGCGGCGGCGATCACGAGGAAGCGGTCGAGCATCCGCGGATGCGGCTCGGGCTTCGCGAGCGCGAACACCACGATGACCTGATCGATGTTGGCGACGACCACGCGCTCACCGTGCGCGCCGCCCGGCGCACGGCGCGCGAGCCGCGAGCGGCGCGGGTAGAGCTCCGCGATCACCCAGCTTCCTCCGCGCTCCTCCGGCTCGAGCCGCACGTCGTCGCCGACGGCGATCTTGTCCGCGCCCTCCTGCTTGAGCCGGCCGCGCATCGTCGCCTGGTGCTGCGCACCATCCGTCGTGCGCACGGTCCACACGCCGCCCGTACCATTCATCACCACACCGCGCACATCGCCCAGCTTGTCCGTCATCGCGGACGCCTCAGGATCCATGCTCCGTGCCCTCCTCTCGCATCGCTTCCCACCAGGGGCGCGATGGAGGCGCCTTCGCACCCACCAAAAGATCGAGTTGCTGCTTCACTTCATGCAGCGAGAGCGCGCCGACAGCGAGCATGGCCTCATCGGCAGTGATTCCCCACGCCAGAAAGGGCGACTCGAGGTGCCCGGTGACCTCGGGCTGCTCGCCGCCCCAACGCACGAAGAGGAGATAGGCGCCGATGGGGCGGGCGCGTTCGCCCGTTTCATCCGTCTCGATCGCGACCGTATAGGAACGGCCATCGAAGCCCTCGAAGGCCGCGGGCCGCGCGTGAACCGCCATGTAGCCGCCAAGGGTACGCTCATCGCCCTTGCTGTGATCGGGCGGCTCGTGTCGCGCCATCTACTGCTTGTAGCCGCTCATCATCTCGCGCACGACGTTGCCGGTGATGAACGCGAGATTCGCCGGACGCTCGGCGAGCCGCCGCATGAGATACGGATACCACTGCGTTCCGAACGGCACGTAGACGCGCATGTTGTACCCCTCGCGCACGAGCTGATCCTGCAGGTCGCGGCGCACGCCGTACAGCATCTGGAATTCGAAGCGCGATGACGGGATTCCCTTCGCCTTTACGAACTTCTTCGCGTCCGCGATGATCGCGGGATCGTGCGTCGCGATCCCCGGATAGTTGGCTTCGCTGATCAGCTTTTCCATGCAACGCACGTAATTCTCGTCCACATCCTTCTTGTCGGGGTACGCGACGCCCGCAGGCTCCTTGTACGCGCCCTTGCAAAGGCGAACGCGGCACTTGAGCAGGATGGCGCGCTCGACGTCGGCGCTCGTGCGATAGAGGTAGCTCTGGAGCACGATCCCGACGTTCTCGCGATAGTTGGGATACAGGCGGTCTTCGAACAGCTTCAGGGTGCGCTCGGTATAGTCGCTCCCCTCCATGTCGAGTCGTACGAAGGTCTGGTAGTCGCGCGCGCGGGAGAGAATCGACTGCATCGTCTCGATGCACAGCTCTTCATCCACATCGAGCCCCATCTGCGTGAGCTTCACCGAGACGTTGGCGTCGAGCTTCTCGGCGTGGATGCGATCGAGCATCGTGAGATATTCTTGCGCTGCCGACTGGACCTCGGCCTTGGTGCTCACGCTTTCGCCGAGGAGGTCGAGGGACGCCGTGATCTTGCGCGCATTGAGGGCGCGGACGGCATCGATTGCGGTATCGAGCGTCTCTCCGGCGACGAAGCGAGATGCGAAGCGCTTCGCGAATCCGTTTTTGCGTACGAGCTTGAAGATGCTCGGCTGATTGGAGAGGTAGAGCAGACTCTGTCGAAACATGGATATCGGTATGGGTAGCGAGGGCGCGGCACGCGCGCTCTCATTGTATGCAAGCTAGAGCGGGCCGCGCATCATGGCGAGGCGTCGGCCGGCGCGGCCACTCTCCAGACGGGGAATGCCTTCCCCCGTGCAAGCTCCGAATCGAAGACGTTCCAGGTCACCAGACCGTCATCGCTCTCGGGGTCGAGCAGATACAGCGCGGCGACGGCCTGACGCTGGTCCCCGGGGATCATCAGCATGTCGCCGGAGATCTGCACGGTCGTGTCGCTCCAACGTCCGCTCAGGTGCATCTCGTGATGCCCCTGAAACTCCCGCGCCTCCGTGGCGAGCGAGTCGACAACGAAGCGGCTGACACGGACAGACGTCATGCCGGTGGCCGGCTGCTCGACGCGGATACCGTGCTGGCGGAGGAGCGAAATGGCGGCGGTGTCATTTGCGGAGATGAGCCACGCGCGGGGAATCGTGCGGGTCATCGTCGGCTCGAAGCGCAGGTAGACCGGCATCACTTGCGTCCGCATCTCGCCGGTGCGACGGAAGCCGCGGGGCACGCCCGGCTGCGTAAGCGAGGAGTCGCCGGTGTGCTTCATCACCTCGAAGACCACCAGCTCCCGGGCCGGCACCGTCGTGATCCGTGACTGAATCGCGATCTGCTGCGCGTAGTCTCCGTTTTCGAACGTCGAGTCCGCGACGCTCTCGATCTCGTGCAGCCGCACCGCGCGCTCCGCCACGAGTGACAGAATCTCGTGCACGAAGGCGTGCGTCGACTTGACGCGGCGCTCGAAGGGGTCGTGCGAGTACGCTTCGCTCAGGATCGAGAAGCGCTGACGGAGTCCGTAATAGTTGGTGCCGAAGCGCGGCCGATGGTCGTAGCTGTACCAGCCGGCTTTCACGGTATTGGAGATGTCGCGCTCTTCGTACTGCGTGTCGAAGTTGCCGTAGTCGAAAACGGCGAAACCATCGCGCGCCCGCATTCTCGAGCGCAGCTCGGGGAGGAGCGAGTCCATCGTGTACGCGCCCGTCGTCATCGCCGCTGGGTTCAGCGACGGCGCGTACGTCAGCGCGTAGCCGTGGAAGCTCCCGTCGGTCGTATGCAGATCGACGAAGACATCCGGATCCCACTTGTCGAACGCCGCGAGCGACGCGCGCGTCTCCGGCGCCTCGGCCTTCACGTAGTCACGATTGAGATCGAGCATCTTCGCGTTCGGCCGCTGCCCGACGCTTTCGGGGCCGTTCTGCTCCGTGCGGTTCATCGACTGCGGCGCGAACCGCTCGTTGCCGTCGGCATTGTAGATCGGGATCGCGATGAGCACGATCGAGTCGAGCACGTTGTTCTGCGTCGTCGCGAGATCGCGGACGAGCGCCTGCAGCGCCTCCTTCCCCTCCACCTCACCCGCGTGGATGTTCGCCTGCACGTAGACGATCGGACGGTGCAGCGCCTTCGCTTCGGCCGGTGTCGAGACTCGCGGGCGCGAGAGAATCAGGAGTGGCAGCACGCGGCCTTCGGTGGTGCGGCCGAGCTCCTGGCGTACGAAGGGCACGCGATCGCGCTGGAGCGAGTCGATGAACGCGATGACATCGGCGTACGTCGACGTCTCTGCATACGATGTTCGCTCCGCGCGCGTGTGCGGGAGGTGCGCATAGGTCGCGCCCTCGCGCGGAGCTCCGTGCGTGCAGCCTGCGGTCGCGATGAGCAGAGCAATGCCGAGTCGCACACTGAGCCTCACGGGTTCACCGGCGGGGTAACCGCCGCGGCGGAACCGAGGTTCCGCATGACGAAGTTGGTGAGCAGCGTGTAGAGATGCGTACGCGAGTTGCCCCCCGAGATCGAGTGCGTGCGCGAGGGGTAGAGCATCAGCTGAAACTGCTTGTTCGCCGCCTCGAGCTTGTCGATCAGCTGAATCGAGTTCTGCGGATGCACGTTGTCGTCACCGGTGCCGTACACGAGGAGGTAGCTCGCCGTCAGCCCGCTCACGTACTTGAGCGGCGCACCTTCGTCGTAACCGACGACGTTCTCCGCCGGCGTGCGCATGTAGCGCTCGGTATAGATGTCGTCGTAGAGGCGCCAGTCGGTGACCGGCGCGACGGAGATCGCGGCGCGGATGAGTGGGCCGCCGCGAAAGGAGGTCATCGCCGCCATGTAACCGCCGTAGCTCCATCCCCAGATGCCGATGCGCGCGGGGTCGACCCACGATTGCGCCGAAAGCCACTTCGCCGACGCGATCTGGTCGTCGGACTCGTGGATACCAAGGTGCTCGTAGACGACATCGCGAAAGGCGGCGCCGCGCGCGCCGGTGCCGTGGTTGTCGACGCTCACGACGATGATTCCCTTTCGTGCCAGCATCTCGTGCCAGAGATAGCGATCGCCGCCGAAATCATCGACCACCGTTTGCGAGCCCGGTCCACCATAGACGTACATCAGCACCGGGTACTTGCGCGTGCTGTCGAAGTCCGGTGGGAGGATTCGCATCGCGTTGAGCCTGGAGCCGTCGGGGAGCGGAAGCTGGAAGAACTCGGGTGCGCGCGTGATGCGCGCGAGCCGCTCGCGCAGCTCGGCGTTGGCCTCGAGCACGTGGCGCGCGCCCTTCGGCGCGAGCGAGACGAGCGTCGCCGCGCCGGGCATCTGCGCCGACGACGCGATGTCCACAATCGCGCCACCGTCGGGCGCCATGTGGATGTGGTGCGTTCCCGGCTCCGTCGTCACACGTGTCTCCGCGCCGCCCTTCAACGTGTAGCGGAAGAGCTGGCGCTGCATCGGCGTCGGCGCTGCGGCCAGCGCATAGATGTAGCCGCGCTTCTCGTCGATGCCGGCGAGCGACGTCATGTCTACACCGTCGCGCGTCACGCGCGAAACCAGCGTACCATCACGCTTGTACAGATAGTACTGGCGCCACCCGCTGCGCTCGCTCGCCCAGAGGAACATCGTGCCGTTTGCGAGCCAGTGCGGGGCATCCTCGTCGATGTCGATCCACGCACTGTCACGCTCGGCGAGCAGCGTGCGCCCATCGCCGCTCGCGGCACTCAGCATGAGCACGTCGACGCGGTTTTGCGTGCGTGGCATGCGCTGCACGGTCACGCTGTCGGCACCCGCCCAGTCGAGCGATGCGATGTACTCGCCGTCGCCGGTGTGTAGCCAGGTCGTCTTCCGCGTCTCTGCATCGACGACGCCAACGGTGACCTTCGAGTTCGGTGCGCCCGCGCGCGGATAGCGGAGCGGGATCATCTTCGCCGCCTCCGACAGCTCCTCCAGCATCGGGAAGATCGGGATCGGCGACTGATCGAAGCGCCAGAAGGCGATGCGCTTCGAGTCCGGGCTCCAGCGGAAGGCGTCGCGAATCGAGAGCTCTTCCTCGTAGACCCAGTCGCTCGTGCCGTTGATGATCATGTCGCTGCCATCGTTCGTCAGCGCCTGCTCTTCATGCGTCGCCAGATCGGTGACGAAGAGGTTGTTCGCGCGAACGAAGGCGACGCGCTTTCCGTCGGGGGAGAACTTGGCGAACATCTGGAGCCCCGGCGCCGGCGATAGCGGAGTAACGCGCCCCGTTGCGATGTCGAGCACGTCGTAGACGCCGCGCGTGTTCTGCCGCCAGACCCGCACCGAGTTGTGGAAGAGCAGGACCCTCGCGCCATCGCGCGAGATGACGATGCTCTCGACGGTGAGCGGCGCGCCGTTCGACGTGAGCGTCTGCGGCGTCGCCACCACGGTGGAGGCGCCGGTCGCGGCATTCACCCGCACGATCTCGTCCCCGACGCCTGGCGACGGGCGCAGATCGAGATAGGCGCTGCCGTCCGCGAGCCATTGCGGCTCGGGGAGTCGCGCCCCTGTGAACGCACCATGTGTGATGGCGTCGACGGTGAGCTCGGAACTACGCTGGGCAGCTGCCGGCGTGGACGCGACCAGCATGACGCAGACAACGAAAGTTTTACGCATCGCGGGGGAAGAGAAGACGAGGAATTTTATCGGCGGGCTCGTCGGGCGGAAAGGCCGAAGCCGGCATTGCGTCGACGCTCCCCCCGCGCGATCATGGCGCATCCCCAGAGGAGCTTTCGATGCAACATGCCTTTACAACGACGACCTTCACGATCGAAGGCTATCGCGTCACGCGTCATCTCGGCGTCGTCCGCGGGATCATCGTGCGCTCGAGATCGATCATCGGAAACTTCGGTGCCGCGCTGCAGACGCTCGTAGGCGGGAACATCACGATCTACACGCAGCTCTGCGAGAAGGCCCGCAACGACGCCTTCGACCTCATGATGGGCCACGCCGCCGCACTCGGCGCCAATGCCGTGATCGGAGTTCGCTACGACGCGACGGAGATCGCGGCCGGCGTGAGCGAAGTGCTGTGCTACGGCACGGCGGTGGTGGTGGAGCAGCAGATGTGACACGCGCAGCCCGCCGGTGCATCCCGGCGAGCTGCGCGCTCCGTATCTCTTTGAGCTGCCCGACGGCTTACGAGCCCGTGCAGGGGTTGGGGTCATTGGGATTGCGGAAGCCGTTGATTCCGGCCCCGCTCACCACGTCGCCGCCATGCTGCAGCTGCTGCGCGGCGCTTGGCGTATTGGGGTTGGTGTTCTCCTCCGCGGCACCGTAGTACAGCCTGCCGGGAATCGCATTGCCGAACGTCGGGCTCGAGAATGGCGAGAGCGCCGGGAGGCACGTGCGCTTGTAGTCGTTCCACACTTCGATGTTCTGAAAGAGCGCGATGTACTTCTCCGTCATGATGGATTGCAATGTGGCGACGAGCGGAGTGAGCCCATTGCTCGAGCGCTCCGTATCGAGATACGGCTGCGCGGCAGCAGCGCCGTGCAGCGCGAAGTTCGCCTCGGCGAGGATCAGCGAGTTCTCATCGCTGGTGACCACCGGTTGCGCGAAGGCCGCGTCATTGCGGAGCCCCTTGAGCCCTGACACGCCATTGGGGCTGACGGCGCCGTTCACATCGACTCCGCCGTACAAGCCGCTTGGCGTCTTGCCAAAGTACTGGGCACGCCGCGGATCGCTCTGCGCATTCATGATATTCACGAGCGTCGCGCCGCCCACGATGTCGTCGCCGAAGCCCGAGTTCACCTGGAATTGATACCATACGTTGCGCTCGAAGGTCGCCGTCGTGTGGAAGGTCTTGAAGTCACCGGCATGCGTGGCGATACCGCTCGTCGCCGCGGTGATTGCATCCTGATACTTGCTGCTGCCGCGCGCCTCGACCTGGTGCAGGTAGTAGCGTGCCTTCAGCGTGTGCGCGGCTGCCGTCCACTTTGCGACGTCGCCGCCGTAGACGAAGTCGTTCGCCCCCGGTCCGGGACCGGCACCGGCCAGATCGGTGATCGCCTGGTCCAGCTTCGCCTCGATGTCGTCGTACACCTGCAGCTGCGGGTCGTAGTGCGGATGCGCAACGTCGCCTGCGGCCTCTCGATACGGAATATCTCCGAACACGTCCGCGGCGGTGCCGATGGTCAGCGCCTCCCACACTTCGGCGATCCCCTTGAACTGTAGATCGCCTGCGGCATCGGAGCGTTCCTCGATCGCCTTGATATCGAGTAGCCCGCCGGCGCCAAAGGCAACGGCGAACTCGGGATTGGCAGTCGCATTGGTGATGGTGTACTCGCTTTCCTTGCTCACGAACCGCCCTCCCACGCCCTGGCATTGCTGCATGAAGAGGCAGGTGAGGAACGCGAGATTCCCCTCCTGCTGGAGAAACTGCGCCGCCTGCACGGCCGTGAACAGCTGCGCAGTGGTGACCGTCGCCGGATTGTTGGGATCCGTCGCAGCCGTTGAATCGGTGAGGAAGCTGGTGCACGCCGCGGCGGTTGCCGCCAGCGACACGGCTCCCGCGAGCATCAATGACTTTCGCATTTTGAGTCCTCCGGTCGGTTAGCGGTTGAGTCCGAGCGTGAACACGAACGAGCGGCTCTGCGGCTGATTGAAATAGTCTAGGCCGAGAGAGTGTCCGGTCGCGCCGCCGAGATTCGTCTCGGGGTCGTAGCCGGTGTACTTGGTCCAGGTGTGGAGATTGCGGCCCGCGACGCGAACATCGACGCTGCTGAAGCCGAGATGGTTCTTCACGAACGGTCCATCGAACGAATAGCCGACGGAGATCTCGCGCAGCTTCGTATAGCCGCCGTCTTCGTTGAACGCTTCGTTGTTGCCGGCGAAGAAGAGCGGTCCCTCCGCATACCAGTTCACTCCGATGGGCACCGCGAGCCCTGCACCCGGGCCCGCGACCGGTCCATCATACCAGCCCCCCTGACCGAACGTCTTCAGGTTGCCGGTGCAGACGGTGTTCCCGTCCACGTCGAAGGTGCAGTTCGCGCGTTGCTCGGTGGTCTTGTGCGTGCCGTACGCCGTGAGCGCGCCACGCGTGCCGTTGTTGATGACGCCGCCGTGCTTGATGTCGAGCAGCGCAGACACGGAGACCTTCTTGAACTGCAGCGCCGTGTGCAGCGCACCCGTCCACTTCGGATTCGGGTCGCCGATGATGCGCTGGTTGTTGTCCAGCACCGGAAATCCATCAGCGCCGATGTACAGTGCACCCTTCGGCTTCCCAGCGCACACCGTCGCCAGATCCACGCCCTGGATCGTCGCATCCATCCCGGTAGGGCTAATGCCGCACTTCGCGAAGCCGAGATCGTACATCACGCCAATCGGCTGCCCCTTGATGGCGACTTCCTGCGGCGTATTGTATGAGGGATCGAGCTGAACGAAGTTGGCGCCGAGGAGATCGAGCACCAGGCTGCGATTGCGCGCCCACTGGGCGCCCACTTCCCACGTGAAGTCCTTTCGTGTCACGGGACGCACGTTTGCCGTGAGCTCGAACCCGCTGTTGCGAAACTTCGCGCCCTGTTGCACCTGCTGAAAATATCCGGCGGACGGCGATAGTTGCTGTGTGAGAATTACGTTGCTCGTGATCGCGTGGTAGTACGTGACTCCGAGATCGGCCTTGTCCTTGAAAAATCCGAAGTCAGCACCGCCCTCGAACTCGCGCGTCCGTTCGGGAAGGAGGTTCGGCGTCGCCTTCGTGGCGCTCGACGCGAGCCCACCGAATCCGCCGTATGTCGGTGTGAGTGCAACGCCCTGCGCGATCGTCGCGAACGCTAGGCTCGAGAAGGTCTGTGTCGTGAGATACGGAAGCGGCTCCTGCCCCGCCTCGCCGTATGCCGCGCGCAGCTTGCTGAACGAAACACCGGGAATCGGAAGGACTTTCGAGAACGTCCACGATGCACTCGCCTTCGGGAACCAGGCGCGCAAATGGCTTCTGTCGTACGTCGATGATCCGTCGTTGCGAAGTGCGGCCGTGAGATACAGCTGGTCGAAAAGATCGGCGGTCGCCTGGCCGAAGAAGCCGACGTTCCGAATCTCCTGCACCGCGTCGATCGTCGGATCGCGCGTGACGGTATTCGCGAGATTGAACGGTTCCGGCGCAACGAGCGTACGACCGACGTCGGAAAGTTGACGGTAGTTCCGATCGTCGAGCGTGCTGCCAAGCGTAAAGGTGCCTGAGAAGCCCGGGTTGAACGTATGCGACGCCGTCGCCGTCAGATTCTGGTTCAGCTCATAGTTGACGATCTTGCCTTCCGTGATGCGCCCGACATTCTCGCCGCCCGTTCCGGCCGAGCCCTGCGGTGCACCCTCGAGCCGTTCATCCGCGTAGTAATCGCCGCCGAGCACGTAGTTGAACTTGAGCCAGTCGGTCGCGTTGAAATTGGAGGTGAGGTTTCCGAACACTCGTCCGAGCTGCGAGTTGTGAACTCCTTCGTTCAGCGTCCAGAAGGGATTGTTCCAGCCGCGGTCGGAGGTGACATCGGCCGCCGTAGGGTGCTGGAATCGGAAGGTGATCTGGCCGTTCGGCCCCTTGTACGGCAGGTTGTTCCAGTTGGGCGGCGTTCGCAGCAGGCCGAGCTGCAGTCCGTCCGTCGTGTTGCCGCGCTCGACGTAGTTTCCACGTGCATCGGTGAACGAGATGTTGCCGCCGACATCGAGACGGTCCGTCAGCTTTTGTGTCGCCTTCAAGCGAACGGTCGAACGCTTATAGTTGTTGTTCGGCCCTGCGAACACGCCGCGATCGGACAGATAGGCGCCGCTGACGAAGAACGAAGTGCGGTCGCTGCCGCCTGACACGCTGATGTTATTGTCGGTCGTGTGGCCGGTGACGTACGCCTCGTTTGCGTGATCGTAAACCCGTGCGCCGGTGCCCGTGAGATCGGGCCCCCAGCTATAGCGGCAGAACGCGTTGCTGATCGCGTCGCACGCGGTTGGATCGGGGTTGCCGTCGCCGTCCGCGTTGAGCTCCTGTGGCGACAGTCCATAGTAGCCCTGTCCGTATTTCTTCTGAAGTGGATAGTCGGTGCTGACGTTGTCGAACGAGAGCTTGCTCTGCGCCGAGTAGCGTGTCGCGCCCGACTTGCCGCTCTTCGTCGTGATGAGAATGACCCCCTGCCCCGCACGCGCACCGTACAGCGCGCCGGCAGCGGCGCCCTTCAGAATCTCGATGTTCTCGATGTCGTTCGGATTGATGTCCGACGCGCGATTCGCCTGCGCCGTTCCCTCGATCTCGCCGGACCCCAGTCCATCGTTCGGGTTGAAGTTCGTCGTCGAGATGCTGCTGTTGTCTATCGGTACCCCGTCGACGACGAACAGCGGCTGGCTGTTCCCGGATGCGAGACTGCGCGTGCCGCGAATGCGGATGTACGATCCCGCGCCGGGCTCACCGCTCGACTCCGTCACCTCCACGTTCGGCGCTTTTCCTGCGAGCGCCTGCACGACGTTCGACTCGTTGCTGCGCGTGATCGACGTCGAGTCGACATTGTTGCGCACGTTGCCGAGCTTCTCGGCCGTGGACGACGTGCCGGTGCCCGTGATGACGATCTCACCGAGCTTCAGTGGATTGGAGACGAGTGTGAAGTCATGCGTGATCGTGGCGCCCGCGGTGAGGGTCACGGGAAATGCGACCGACTTGTAGCCGATGAGGCGCGCGACGAGCGAGGCCTGCTGCCCGGTCGCGCGCGCCGCTGGCACGGCCAGCGTGTAGCGGCCATCGTCACGCGTGACGGTGCCGATGCTCATTCCATCCAGGATCACGCTCGCGGATACGAGCGGCGTTCCAGCGTCGCTCGTGACGCGGCCGGAAATGGTGGTGACTGCCTGCGCACGCGCCGCGGTAGCGGCCAGTGCAAGGAAGGCGAGCAGCACACCGGTCTGACGAACTTTCGATACCATGTGTCCTCCTTCCGCAATCGCGGAAGACCGAGGTTGCCTGCGTGTGGGCGGCCACTCGGACGACACCGCGAATTACGCGGCGAGGAAGTCCGGAAGCATGCCCGTACACGTCGCACGGTAGAGGTCGTGGTAGCGGGGCGCTGCTGAGTTGTCGATGCTCGCACGGTACTCGCACGTGCGGCATGGACCCCGTCAGCGCGATGTCAGCATCGCGTTGCGGTCGTGCGCGGCGCGTCAGCGCTCGAAGCGGTAACCCGTCTTGCGCACGGTGAGAAAATGACGCGGTGACGACGGATCATCCTCAAGCTTTCGCCGCAGTTCCACGATGTGCGTGTCGATCGTGCGGCTCACCATCGCCGGCTTGTACCCCCACACTTCGCGCAGCAGCTCGGCGCGCTGCGCGACGCTTCCATCCCGGCGCACGAGAGCCATGAGGAGATCGAACTCCTTCGGACGCAGCGGCACCGGCGCGCCCTGGCGCATCACGAGGCGCTTTGCCGGATGCACTTCGATGGTCCCGAAGCGCACCGACGCATCGCTCTTCTCGGCCGCCGATGCCGTCGCCTGACGCGAGCGCCGCAGCAGCGCCTCCACGCGCGCGAGCAACTCGATGAGGCTGAATGGCTTCGTCACGTAGTCGTCGGCGCCCCAGCGGAAGCCCCGCACCTTCTCCGCTTCGTCGGAACGCGCTGTGAGGATGAGGACCGGCATGTGCAGCCCTTCGCCGCGCACGGCACGAAGGAGTAGGTAGCCATCCATCTTGGGGAGCATCAGGTCGAGCACGATGAGATCGGGGCGCGAGGAGCGCGCCAGCGCGAGCCCGCGCTCCCCATCCAGTGCCACGCCGACTTCGTGCCCTTCCAGCTCGAGATTCGTGCGCAGTGCGCGCGCGAGATCGACGCTGTCTTCAACCACCAGGACTCTCGCCATGATTCCTCAGTCTCCGCTGTGCGCTAGAGGCAAACGATCGGTGAATGATGCAAGCCCATCGTGCTCGGGGATGCGGGAGATCGACATCCCCGGCATCTCGATGATGAAGCGCGCGCCGCCGTCCGGCGCGTCCTCCACCCACGCCCGTCCGCGGTAGCGCTCCACGAGGTGCCGCACCACCGAGAGGCCGATCCCGCTCCCCGTCGATGACGACGTGACCTCGCGCGGCAGCCGCACATATGGCTCCCAGATCCGCTGGCGCTCCGCAACGGGCACACCTGCGCCCTGATCGTCGACGCAGATGCGCACATTCTCCCAATGCAGCGATGTGCGCACCGTGATCACCGACGATGACGGCGCATACTTCGCGGCGTTGTCGAGCAGGTTGAGCAGCGCGTGCCGCAGCACCGGCGCGCTGATCGATGCGGCGAGTCTGTCGTCGAGCTCCTCGCGGATCGAGATTCCCTGCTGCCGCGCGAGCGGCGCGAAGGTGCGCACCAGCTCGTGCACGAGCGGCGCTAGCGGAAGCGGATGCGCGGGGGGCGCCGTCGGCTGCTCACGGGATGCGCGAGAGAAGAGCAGCACGTTGTCGATGAGATGCGTGAGATGCCGCGCCTCTCGCACGATCACCGACACGGCATGCGAGCGCTCGTCCGCCGCCGAGACGCGTCCCAGCTGCAGCATCTCCGCATAGACCATGATCTCGGCCAGCGGCGTCCTGAGCTCGTGCGACACGCTCGACGTGAAGTCGTCGCGGATGGCGGCGAGATCCTGCGCGCGCCGCGTAATGATGAAGGCGCTGAGCAGCAGCGCGCAGGTGAGCACGCAGAGTGCGAAGAGGAGCGGCGTGCGCGTCTCGGGCATCCCGCCGATGAGCAGCCGCGACGCCATCACCGGCAGGATCGAGACCTGCACGATCGATTTCGACTTTACCCCGTCGCCCCAGAGGGCGCTGGAGGCCGCGTACATCGTGTCGCTCGCGTTGCGCGACTCGTACACCAGGCGGTGATTGTCGTACACCTTCACCGCGAAGAGACTGTCGTTCTTCACACCCTTCGTGAGCGATGGCGGGAGCAGCCGCATCGTCCCGATGGCCCTGAACGTCTCCGGCGTGAACGACGACAGCGACGATGCAAATCCATAGATCGCGTCGGGCGCACCCCGCACGCCGTGCAGCGCCGTGAGCAGCAGGATCTGCTCGCCCGCGAGCGAGTCCTGAAACGACATCATATAGAAGGCGCCGCGGAGCACGTTCGGCATGCCGAAGAGCGGCTCCTTCGGATCACCCTTCACGGAATCGCGAAGCACTTCTTCTTCCATCGCGGACGGCGTGTGCGGCCCGAGCGTCTTGAGCTCGTTCGTCGAAGGAATGTAGCGGAAGAAATACAGCGGCTGCGGATCCCACATGCATTCGCACGTCTTCACATCGGCGGCGGCGGTCTGCATCAGGCTGAGGTCGTACAGGCTGTCCGCCTCGAGCCTGCTGCTCTTCGCGCCGAGCCACGAGAAAACCGCCATGGCGGTCTGACGCAGCGCCCGCTGTGTGTCCATCGAGTAGTTGTTCGCCGCGAAGCGCGCATAGTCGCGCACCGCCTCCTCAGCCGCGCGCCGCTGAGCGCGCGATGCGAGCCACGCCTGCGCGGTGAGCGCGATGGTAGCGAGGAGTGCGAGTGCGAGAACCGCGAACAGGCCCGTGCTGCGGACGTGAGGAGAACGTCCGGATGGTGTGGCCGGGCCGCCGCGTGCAAAGAGCCAGCGGAATGGGGTCACCCCCATCATTTATATGTCGGCGCGAAAGCGGGCAATAGCGCCGGTGTCCGACCTTGCGGACAATGTCAGCAGCCCGTCAAAACCCTCTCGACAGGAGGGCTGCCGCCTAGTGCGGCTTCTCGCGCTCGGGATAGAAGTGCGCTCCCGATGCCGCCATCTCCCGCAGGAGCTGCGCGGGGCGAAAGCGCGGCGAGAAGCGGCCATCGAGCACCTCGAGCGCACGAATCACCGTGGGGATACCAAGCGTGTCGAGATAGCGGAACGGGCCGCCGCGGAAAGGCGGGAAGCCGATCCCGAAGACCGCGCCGATGTCGCCGTCACGCGGGCCCGCGATGATTCCTTCCTCGAGACAGCGCGCCGCTTCGTTCAGCATCGCGAACACACACCGCTCGACGATGTCGCGTGCGCCGATCAGCATGCGCTGGCCCGTGCTCGAGAAAAGCGGATACACCGTCTCATCGACGCCCTTCTTCTTTCCGCCTTCGTAGCGATAGAAGCCCTTCCCGCCCTTACGACCCGTGCGCCCCGCCTCGATCACTTTCGCGAGCGACTGCGCCGGGATCATCCGGTCGCCGAACGCGCCGATCATTACCGCGCTCGACTTCCCCGCGATGTCGAGCCCGACCTCATCGATGAGTGTGATCGGCCCAACGGGAAACCCGAACTCGACCAGCGCCTTGTCGATCGCTTCCACGGCGACACCCTCGTCGAGCAGCAGCCCAGCCTCGTTCACGTACGGCGCGAGAATTCTGTTCGCATAGAAGCCCGGCGCATCCTGCACGACGATCACTGTCTTCCCCAGCCTCTTCCCGTATGACACCGCCGTGGCCAGCGCCTCGTCGCCGGTATGTTTCGCGCGAATCACCTCGAGCAGGGGCATCTTCTGCACTGGCGAGAAGAAGTGCATGCCCACGACGCGCTCCGGATGCTTCGCATTCGCAGCAATCTGCTCGATTGGGATCGTGCTCGTGTTCGACGCGAAGATCGCGCGCGGCGCCGCAGCCTCCGCCTCCGCGAGCACGCTCTGCTTCACCTTCAGATCCTCGAACACCGCCTCGATCACGATGCTCGCGCTCGAGAAGCCCGAGTAGTCGATCGTCCCGCCCACGAGCGTCAGCTGATCGTCGAGCTGCCGCTTCGTGATCCGCTTGCGCTTGAGGCTCTCGCGGAGGATGCTCGCGACTTCCTTCAGCCCCTTCCCGACGCGCTCGTGCTGCGCGTCCTTCAGCCGCACGACCGTCCCCTGCATCGCCGCGATCGCCGCGATCCCCGCGCCCATGAACCCCGCGCCGAGGATGCCGATCTTCTCGACGAGCAGCGGCTGCACCTTCGCGCCACCCACACCGGTGTCCTTCTTGAGCGCGGTCGTCGCGAAAAACAGAAAAATCAGCTGCCGACTCACGTCGGTCACCGCCATCTCGCCGAAGAGACGTGCCTCCGTCGCGAAGCCCTTCGCACGATCGCCCATGTACGACTGCTCGATGGCATCGATCGCCGCGAGCGGCGCCGGATAGTTCCCCTTGGTCGCCTTCCGCGTCGCTTCCCGCGCCTTTCGGAACACGATGCTCCGGCCGAGCGCATTGTCCTCGAGCACCACATCCGATACGCCGTGCACCGCCCGGCCGCGCGCGCGCGCGATCTTCCCATCCGCGAGCTCCGCCGCGCGATCGACCGCGATCTCGAGCAGGATCGACGGATGCACGAGCTCATCGATCAGCCCGATCTGCAGCGCCTTCTTCGCGCGCACGTTCTTCCCCTGCAGGATCATCTCGAGCGACTGCCGTAGGCCGACTCGTTGCGGTAGCCGCTGCGTCCCACCCGCACCCGGAATCAGCCCGAGCTGCACCTCGGGGAGCGCAAGAACCGTCTTCGGATGCTCGCTCGCGATCCGGTATGCAGCGGCGAGCGCCGCCTCGAGCCCGCCGCCGACACATGCACCATGAATCGCAAACACCACTGGCGCGCGAAGCTTCTCGATCCGGGTCATCAGCTCCTGCCCTTCCCGGCTCAGCGCCTCGGCCTCCGCCGCCGTGCGCAGCTCGAGAAAGCCATCGATGTCCGCGCCCGCGATGAAGAGGTCGGGCTTTCCGGAAATCAGCACCACCGCGCGAATCGTGGTGTCCGAGTCGACGCGATCCATCAGCGCCTTGAACTCCTCGAGCACGCCGCGCGTCAGCTTGTTGACGGTCTCACCCACGAGATCGAAGGTGACGATCGCGACGCCGCCCTCCCGTAGCTCCGTCGTCAGCGCATTGCTCATGACGCGTTCTCCAGCACCATCGCGAATCCCATTCCGCCGGCGGCGCACAGCGTCATCAACCCGAACTGTCCGTTGCGGCGGCGAAGCTCGTTCGCGAGCGTCGTCGTGATGCGCGCGCCCGTGGCGCCGAACGGATGACCGATCGAAATCGACCCGCCCATCACATTCAGCCGCGAGCGATCAACCTCGCCGAGCGGCTGCGTCATCCCCGCGCGCTCTGCCCACTCCTGACTCTCGAAGCCGCGGAGGTTGCTCAGCACCTGCGCCGCGAATGCCTCGTGCATCTCCACGAGATCGATGTCGGCGAGCGTCAACCCGGCGCGAGCCAATGCCATCGGCGCCGCGAGCACCGGCGCCTGCAGCAGCTGCTCACCCGGGTCGAGCGCCGCATACGCGTACGACTTGATGAACGCGAGCGGCGTATGGCCGAGCGCCTTCGCGCGCTCCTCGCTCATGAGAATGACGGCCGCGGCACCATCGGTCAGCGGCGATGAGTTCCCCGCCGTCACCGTTCCGTATTTGCGATCGAACACGGGCTTGAGCGCCGCGAGCGCCTCCGGCGTCGAGTCGGGGCGGATCCCATTGTCGTTGAGTGCGACCTCGCTGTACTGCGGCGGCACATAGTACGCCATCATTTCGGCAGTCAGCCGTCCATCCTGCGTGCCCGCCGCCGCGAGGCGATGCGAGCGGAGCGCGAACTGGTCCTGCTCATCGCGCGGAATGTGGTTGAGCTTGGCCATCTTCTCCGCGCTCTGTCCCATCGTCTCGCCCGTGCTCGGCTCCGCGATCGCCGGCGTGATCGGAATCAGATCGCGCGGTCTGATGCGCGCGAGCGCGCCGAGCCTGCCGCCCAACGACTTCGCCTTCGACGCGCCGACGAGCGCGTTCGCGAAGCCGCGCGAATGCAGGATCGGCACGTTCGACAGCGACTCCGCGCCGCCGGCAATCGCGACGTCTGCGTGGCCGAGCGCGATCTGGTCCGCCGCATCGGTGATCGCCTGATTCGCCGACGTGCAGGCACGACTCACGGTGAACGCGGGAATCCCCTTCGGCAGCATCGGGAGCAGCGCCACCTCACGCGCGATGTTCGGCGCAAGCACACTCGGCACCACGGTGCCGAACACCAGCGTATCGATCTCCTCGCCATCGAGTCCCGTACGCGCGAGGAGCTCCGCGACCACCGCGCGGCCGAGGTCCTGCGCGGAGAGCGATTTGAAAAGCGTGCCCGAGCGCTCGAACGGCGTCCGCAGTCCCGCGACGATCGCTACGCGGCGGCCGTTTCCGAAGGTTGGCATAAAGGAAAGTTACACGAATCGCTGCACCGGGATGAGAACGGTGGGCCGCCGGAGATGTTGACCCATGCGTGCCTCACCGCGTAGCGTTCGGCGATGCCCGACAACCCGCAAATCGAAGGAGGGCCGGAAGCGCCGGGGCAGGCGTCGCCGGATCGACGTGCCGAAGCGCTGACGCTGCTCGCCGAAGGCTCCTTCGACGTGCTGGTGATCGGCGGCGGCATCACAGGCGCCGGCGTCGCACGCGACGCCGCCATGCGGGGGCTCAGCGTCGCGCTCGTCGAGGCGTCGGACTTCGCGAGCGGGACCTCGAGCCGCTCATCGCGACTCGTGCACGGGGGCGTGCGCTACCTGGAGCACGGGCAGCTGGGACTCGTCTTCGAGGCCTGCCGGGAGCGCCGCATCCTCGCGACGATCGCGCCGCATCTCGTGCGCCCACTGCAGTTCATGTGGCCCGTGTATGAGAAGGCGCGCATCAAGCTGTGGAAGCTGCGCGCCGGCCTCTTTCTCTACGACGCTCTCGCACTCGGCCGCAACCTCGGCCGCCATCGCACGCTGACGACGCATAAGATCACCGCGCTCGAACCCGAGCTGCGCCACATGGGGATGGTCGGCGGCGCCTCGTACTATGATGCGTCGACGGACGACATCCGCCTCACCCTCGCGACGGTGCTCAGCGCGCGCGACGCCGGCGCGATCGTGCTCAATCACGTCTCGGTGCACGATCTGCTGATGACGAGCGAGGGCGTCTGCGGCGCGCGCGCGATCGATCTGCGATCGGGCATCGAGCTCGAGATTCGTGCGCGAACCGTCGTCAACGCCGCAGGCCCGTGGAGCGACGCGATCGTGCGCATGGCCGAGCCGCAGGCGCGACGCGCCGTGCGCGGCACCAAGGGCGTGCACGTCTCCGTGCCGCGCGATCGCATCCGCAACAACGGCGCACTGACGCTCCTCTCGCCGATCGACGGTCGCGTGATGTTCGTGCTCCCCGCCGGCCGCTTCAGCATCATCGGCACGACCGACACCGAGTACGACGGGCGCCCCGAGCGCGTGCGCGCCACCACCGCAGACGTCACCTACCTGCTTCGCTCGGCGAATGCCTACTTCCCGGGCGCGCATCTGATGCCGGCAGATGTGGTCGCCGCGTGGGCCGGGATTCGCCCACTCATCGCGTCCGGCGACAAGGATCCCGACGCGGCGTCGCGCGAGCACGCGGTCGCGTGGACGGTGCCGGGGCTGCTCTCCGTCACGGGGGGCAAGCTCACTACCTACCGAGCGATGGCCGCCGATGTGATGGACACCATCGCGCGACGTTTGCGCGTCGGCCACCGCAGCGCGGCAACGCACAAGCTGCGACTTCCGGGCGGCGATATCGACTCCCTCGAGGACGAGCTCGCGCTCGCGCGCGCGACCGTCGGCGCCCCCGACATCGCCGAGCATCTCGTGTACGCGTACGGCACGCGGTGGCGCGCGATCTGGCAGATGGCGAGCGTCGACCGCGCACTAGCCGAGCGCTTGGTCCCCGAGCTCCCCTACATCGCTGCGGAGCTCGACTGGGGCGTCTCGCAGGAGATGGCGCTCACGCTCGGCGATCTGCTCATCCGCAGGCTGCACGTCGCCTTCGAGACGCGCGATCACGGGCTCGCGATTGCGCCCGCCCTTGCGGAGCGATTCGCGCCGCTCATGATGTGGAACGTGGAGGACGAGCTGCAGTCGTTCAGGCGCGAGATCGACGACCTGTTCGGAATCGCCGAGGCTTAGGACACGGGGATGTGAATCGTTTTGAGCTCGATGATCTCGAGCTTGCGCGTCGCGTTCGGAAGGCGGAGCATCACGAGCTCGCCCACTGCCTTACCGACGAGCGCCTTGCCGATGGCGGATGACATCGTGACCTGCCCTTCCTCGAACTCGATCGCGTCACCGAACACGAGCTGATAGCTCTCCTCGGAGCCCGTCGCAATGTCCTTCACGATGACGCGCGATCCGAGTCCGACCTTGTCGTGCGAGATCTGCGTGACGTCGATTTGCGAGAGCTTACTCAAGCGCTGGCGCAGCTGCCCGAGGCGCGCCTGCACGAACTGCTGGCGCTCGAGCGCAGCCTTGTATTCGCTGTTCTCGCGCAGATCGCCCATCTCGACCGCTTTGCGGATCTCGTTGGGGAGCGTGATGTTCAACTCGAATTGGAGCTTGTTGGCTTCCTGCTCCAGCTTTTCCTTCAGCTCTTCAATCATGTCCCGCAGCACAGCGTAAAAATGTGAGCGCCCGGCATTTGGGAGCCGGGCGCGTAGGTGCTTTGTGCATTGTAGGCTGAGGCCGGATCGAAGTCCAGCCTTGCGCAGCTATCGATGCCTGTCGAGGGTCTCGCTGGTCTGCTCCAGCGAAAGCGGCTCGCCACCCGCCTTCTCGAACTCCGCTCGCAACTGCGCCATGTTCGCGGCGCGGCGATCGAGCAGGCGCTTGAGTTTGCGCGGTTTCCGCTTTGCGAGCGCGTACGACGTGAGCAGCGGGAGCGCGATCGTCGCGTCGACGTAGCAGACGACGGCGTCCGGCAGCTTGTCGGGATCGATCTTCCCCCAGCTCACCGCCTCGGCCGGCGTCGCGCCGGAGAGACCGCCCGTGTCGGGGCGTGCGTCGGTGATTTGCAGGAAGAAGTCGTGCCCCTTCTCGTCGATGCCGAGCACTTCCTGGATTTGCGGCTCGGTCTGCAGCATGAAGTTCTTCGGGCTCCCGCCGCCGAGGATCAGGACGGCGCTCTTCCCGTTGGCGCGCTTGGCGGCGAGAACGATCGAGGCGGTTTCGTTCACATCCTGATTCGGGTCGAGGAGGAGCTCGTTCCCCTCGAGGGCGAGTGCCGCGATGTTCATCCCGATGGACGAGTCGCCGGGCGACGACGTGTAGATGGGAACGCCGGCTGTGTACGCGGCGGAGAGGAGCGACCGCTGGCCGATGCCGAGCGCCTTCTCGCGCTCGCGCACGTACTTGCCGCAGAGCGCGTGGAACTCCGCGCTCGACATCGCGCGCTGGAATTCGGGCGCGCGCATGATCTGCCGGAAGAAGGCATCGGTGGAGAGGAGCACATCGTAGTCGAAGAAGATGTCGTAGATGCGAACGACGCCTTCCTCGCGCAGCACGATGTCGGACTCGGTGGCATTGCCGCGGTGCATCGCGAGGCCGAGCCCGAAGTGCGTGTCGTGGTAGAGATTCGCACCGGTGGAGATGATCCAGTCGACGAAGCCGGCCTCGATGAGCGGAATGAGCGCGGCCATGCCGAGTCCGGCGGGAGTGAGGGCGCCGGTGAGCGTGAGCCCGACCGTGACGTCGGGCTGGAGCATCTTGTCGGTGAAGAGCTGCGCGGCCTCGCGCAGGCGCGCGGCGTTGTAGGCGAGAAAGGTGCCCTCGATGAGATCGACGATTGTTTCGGCGCCGTCGATGCGGCGCGGGTCGATGCGCTGGCCGCGGAGGAAGCGGCTCTTCTCGTGGGACGTGTGCGCCGCACCCGCGCGCTCGCGCGCCTCAGCCGCCTGCTTCTGCTGCGCTTTGGGTCCGGAGGCGGAGGATCGTGCGGGCTTCGCGCTCTTTTTACCGCCCTTCTTTGCTGCCATCTCGTCGATTCCTTAGTACTAAGATAATTATAGATGTTCGCGGCGGGGCTGATCGGAGGCGCGTCGCTGCGGTGGTTGGTGATGCGCGTTGTGTGCTGTGATCACCGCGTTCGCGGCTTCGGCGGGATCGTCGGTGATGATGATGAGGTCGAGGTCGCCCGGTGAGATCTTCTCCTCCACGAGCGCACGCGAGCGCAGCCACCGCAGCAGCCCGGCCCAATAGTGGCGACCGAAGAGGATGACCGGAAACTCGTAGATCTTCCCCGTCTGGATCAGCGTGAGCGCCTCGAAAGCCTCATCGAGCGTCCCGAAGCCGCCGGGGAAGATGATGAATGCGGACGAGTACTTCACGAACATCAGCTTGCGGATGAAGAAGTAGCGGAACTCGATTACCGTATCGACGTACGGGTTCGAGCCCTGCTCGAAGGGGAGCTCGATGTTGCAGCCGATCGACCGGCCATTCCCTTCACGCGCGCCCTTGTTCGCCGCCTCCATGATGCCCGGCCCCGCACCCGTGATGATCGCGAAGCCCGCCTCGGCGAGCAGCCGCGCGGTCTCCTGCGCGGCCTGGTACTGCGCATCGTCGGGGCCGGTGCGCGCGGAGCCGAAGATCGACACGCCCTTCTCGACGCCGGCGAGCGTATCGAACCCTTCGATGAGCTCCGACATGATGCGCAGCACGCGCCATGGATCAGTGCGCGTAAAGTCGACGCGGGAGTTCGTCGACGCGAGGAGCTTCTGGTCCTCCGTCTCGGCGAGCGGACGGTCGTCGCGGATCGAATAGTCGAAGGGACGACTGCTGGCCTTGATCTTGGTGGAGCCGGAGGTCTGCACGCGGGGCACGCGCTGCGAGGGCGGCGTGCGTCCCGCGAGGATGTGCCCTTGCTCGGTGCGTTCGCGCAGCGCCGCGCGCGCGCGTTCCTCGGCGCTCGCGATGATCCCCGGCTTGACGCGCTTGCCGGTACCGGTGACGACGGCTGTGGTGCTCCGCTTCGCCGTTGTCTTCGCCTTTGACTTCGTCTTCGTGCCGTGCGCGGTCTTCTTCGTGGCCATGGATCAGCGGTTGCGGACGATCATGTGCTACTTTCCTCCGGAGTGCGCGGCCCTCTGCGCGCGGTACACGCGCGGATTCTCTGCGCGAGGTAATAGTAGCCACCCCTCACCGTCGTCGCGAGTGTACTTCGAGCCGCACTCGTCCGCATGTCGTTGATCCTCCTCGTCGCTGACGGCGCTCGTTTCGACGCAATGGATGTCGCCACGCGCGACGGCTCGCTCCCGGCGCTCGCACAGCTTCGCGCCGAGGGCGGGCTCTACCCCGTGACGACATCGTTTCCGTCGGTCACCGGGATCGCGTACGCGCCCTTTCTCACGGGACGCTTCCCGGGCCCCAGCGGTCTTCCGGGGCTCCGCTGGTTCGACCGATCACACACGCGCTGCACGCGCTTCCCCTACGCCCGCAGCTATCTCGGCGCCGAGATGCGGCACCTCGACGGCGATCTCGACCCGTCGCATCCCACGATCTTCGAGCTCGCGCCGTCGCGCTTCAATGCGATGAGCATGCTCGGCCGCGGTACGAATCGCGACGAGCGTATTGGTCGCGATCTACGCACGCTGGCTCGCGCGGCACGGACGCACTGGAGCGGCGATGTGGACGGCTGGATCGCGCTCGACGCGCACGTCGCACGCCGATCGATCGAGCACATCATCGCGAGGCGCCCCGCTTTCTCGTGCATAGCGCTCCTCGGCCTCGACAAGGCGTCGCACTCCGAGGGGCATGACTCTGCGCTCGCGCGGCGCGCGCTGGCGAACATCGATGTGGCGGTGGCCGAGCTCCGCAACGCGCTCGAGGCCGCCGGACGATGGGAGGAGACGCAGCTCTGGATCGTGAGCGATCACGGACATTCGCGCGTGCAGGCGCACGACGACCTCGCGGCGCTCGTGCGCGCGGCAGGACATCGCGTGCTCGCGCATCCGTGGCTCCTCCAGCCACGCGCCGAGGTGGCCGTGATGGTCGGAGGGAACGCGATGGGGCATCTCTATGTCGAGCTCGAGCGGCGCGAGCGCGCGGGGTGGAGCGCGCTGCGTGGGCGATGGGACCCGCTCGTGGGCGCGCTGCTCGCGCGCGAGTCGGTGGACATCGTGATCCTCCCGGAGCTCGACGGACGCAGCGAAGTGCGCACCCGCGATCGCGGCTCGGCGGTCGTCGAGAGCGCGAACGGACGCTACAGCTACCGCACGATCGACGGCGATCCGCTCGAGGTCGGCTTCGAGCTGCAGAACGTCACCGCAATCGATGCGTACGATGCGCTCGCCGAAGGCTCGTATCCGGATGCGATCGTGCAGATCGCGCAGATCGCAGCGTCGTCGCGCGCTGGTGACATCATCGTCTCCGCCGCGCCTGCGTGGGACTTTCGCGTGAAATGGGAGCCGATCGCGCACGTCAGCACGCATGGCTCGCTGCATCGCGATCACATGCTGGTGCCGCTCCTCGTGAGCCGACCAGTGCGCGGAGCGCCGCGACGAACGGCGGATGTGATGCCGAGTGCGCTGGGGGTGCTTGGGCTACCGGCGGCCCGTGATCTCGACGGTGCATCGTTCGTCTGACGCGCGCCGTCAGGTCGTCGCGCCGAGTACCTGCAGCATCTCGACACGTCTTCGAGCGGGCGCGCCTACATCGTGGGCAGGCTATCGCAGAGAACGGCATCGCTCACGGCGCGGAGCTATTGGTGGGCGCCTGGGTAACGATGCGTCAGTGCAGAACACTCACCGCACCTCCTTCTTCGCAAACAGCGGCGGAATGCAAAACGCCGCCCAAATGAACTCCAGTCCAATGAATCCCCACCGCCGGTCGTGCACGGCAGTGAGCCCCAGCAGCACCGACCCGACGAAGTTCAGAATGTTGAACCACCGGTCGCGGCGATCCATCCTCCCCATCTGCAGAGCGGCGAAGGCGATCAGCACCAGAATCGCTCCCGATATCGACATTAGTTGATACAACACGGCTGCTCCGCGAGATTGAGTTGGACAGAATGGATAATCATACCGTACCTGCCACCGGCGCTCGGACCTGGCCCCGGCTCGTGCTCGCGCTCACCGCGCGCTCGCTGCGCTCTCCGTCCCTCGGAGTCGCGCTGCTCCGCGTGGCGTGGCGCTTTCGGAAACGCGGCTGGTACGGCATTCCGCCCTTCCTCCCGCTCCCGCCGCGCGACTACGTGCGCTGGCGAATGTACACCGCGTACGGCGACTACGATGCCGTCGCCCCCGCGGACGATGTCGAGCGCTACGCGCGATGGGCGGTGCGCTCGCAGTGACCGTCCCGGCCCTCCGCTCGCTCGAGGAAGGCATCCGCGCGCAAGGCTTCGGACTCGGCTTCGATCTCGTTGGCATCACGACGCTCGGCGCCGTAGCCACGGCTCCGCACTTCGACCGCTGGATCGAGCGCGGCTTCGCGGGAGACATGCACTACCTCCCCAGGTGGGCAGACAAGCGCCACGACTCGCGCCTCCCGTACGAGGGCGTGCAGAGCGCGATCGTCGTTGCGCTGAACTACGGCGGCACTGAACCGTCGGGCCCGATCGCGCGATACGCGCGCGGCGATGATTACCACGAGGTTCTCGACGCGAAGCTGCGCGGGCTGCACGCATGGATCGCCGCAGAGCTCGGCCGCGACGTGCGCGGGCGCGCTTACGTCGACACGGGCCCGCTCCTCGAGCGCGACCTCGCCCAGCGCGCGGGGCTCGGTTGGTTCGGCAAGAACACGAATCTGCTCAACCCGCAGCTCGGCTCCTTCTTTTTTCTCGGAGCGCTACTAATCGAGCTCGAGCTCGTACCGGATGCGCCGTTCGAGAGCGATCACTGCGGCACCTGCACGCGGTGCATCGACGCGTGCCCGACCCAGGCAATCGTCGAGCCGCGCGTGCTCGACGCGACGCGATGCATTTCGTACCTCACGATCGAGGCGAAGGGAGAGATCCCGCTCGAGTTCAGGGAGCAGATCGGCGAGCTGATTTACGGATGCGACATTTGCCAGGACGTGTGTCCATTCAACATCAAGTTCTCGAAATCACTGAAGGAGTCCGCGTTCGCCGTGCGGCACGCAGTGGGAACAGGCGGCCGCCTCAAGGACACGCGGACGCTTGCCCGCGAGTTGCTCGCCATGTCGCAGTTCGAATTCAGCGCTGCGTTCAAGGGCTCACCGATGAAGCGGGCAAAGCGACGTGGGCTGGCGCGCAACGCGGCCGTTGCGTTAGGCAATGTCGGGACGGCGGATGACGCTCCCGCTCTGGAGGCCGCGCTCTCGCACGACGAGACGCTGGTACGCGAGCATGCCGCCTGGGCGCTGGCGCAACTCCGACATCGCACGCCAGCTTAGCGCTCGTCGCGGTCCCTTCTCACCTCGTAGCGCTTTCCCTTAATGGTTGTGGCCTGAAGCGCCGCGATCACATCATCGGCGATCTCCTCAGGCACCTCCACTAGCGAATAGCGATCGCTGATCCGCACGGCGCCGATCGTCTTGGCGTCGACCCCCGCCTCGTTGGCTATCGCCCCCACCAGATCGCCCGGCCGGATCTTCGCCTTGCGCCCCGCGCCAATGTACAGCCGCGTGATGGTAAACGACGTATCGGACGGTGAAGCGGGAAGCCGGGGCTCGGGACGATCCTTCCGGCTTCGAGTCGTCCGGCTCTCGCGGCCCGCGTCCCGAGTTCCGCGTGTCTCCCGTGTCGCCGTCGTCGGGATCTCCGCCTCCTCCTCCAACACACCATCGCGCCCTCCACCCTGCTTGAGAGCAGCCGCAGCGAGATCGAGCGGGTCGAACTCCGCCGTCAGCGACTCGGCCACGGCGCGATAGGCATCGAGATCGCCCGCCAGGATCGTGGCACGGAGCTCGGCTCGGCTTTGTTCGAGCCGGTGAGTAAGAAGATCTGCCGCCGTCGGCACGGTGGCGATCTCGATCGGCTGCCTGGTCAGCCGCTCGATGTTGCGGAGCAGTCCGCGCTCGCGCGGCTCGGCGAGCGTAATCGCCACGCCTTCCCGTCCCGCGCGTCCCGTGCGCCCGATGCGATGCACGTACGCTTCGGCCGCCGACGGCACACCATAATTGATCACGTGCGACACGTGCGGTACGTCGAGCCCGCGCGCCGCCACGTCGGTAGCAATGAGGAGATCGGTGGTGTGGGCGCGGAAGCGCTTCATCACGCGGTCGCGCTGATCCTGCGACAGTCCGCCGTGCAGCGCTTCCGCGCGCAGACCGCGGCCGTTGAGCATCTCCGTCAGCTCGTCCACCTCCGTCCGCGTGCGGCAGAACACGATCGTCGCGACGGGACTCTCGACGTCGAGGATGCGCCCGAGCGTCGCCTTCTTGTTCGCGCGCGACACGAGGTACGCCACCTGCCGTACTTTCGGGGCATCGCCCGCTGCCACAACCTCGCGGTCGATGCGCACATGCACCGGGTCGCGCAGGTGCGCCGCGGCGATGTCGGTGATGCGCGGGGGAAGCGTTGCCGAGAAGAGCACAGTCTGCCGCTCCACCGGCGTGGCGCCGATGATCGCCTCGAGATCCTCGGCGAAGCCCATGTCGAGCATCTCATCGGCCTCGTCGAGCACCAGCATCCGCACGCTTCCGAGCCGCAGCGTCTTGCGACGAATGTGATCGAGCGCGCGACCGGGAGTAGCCACCACCACGTCGACACCACGCTTGAGCGCGCGGAGCTGCGTCTCCATCGGCGCACCGCCGTAGATCGGCAGCACCTGGACGCCGAGCCCGCGTCCATAGCGGTGCACCGCCTCGGCGACCTGCATCGCGAGCTCGCGCGTGGGAACGAGGATGAGCGCCACCGTCCGTTCGCGCGGGAGTGCATCAGGGGTGAGGAGTTGCAGCAGCGGGAGCGCAAAGGCGGCCGTCTTCCCCGTGCCCGTCGCCGCCTGACCGAGGAGGTCACGCCCCGCGAGGAGCGGGGGAATCGCCTCGCGCTGCACGGGCGTCGGCTCCTCGTAGCCCAATGCGGCGAGTTCGGCGATCACGCGGGGATCGAGGTCGAAGGAGGCGAATTGCGATCCCATCTCACCTGTCCCGTTCTTCTCCTCTCGTTTTCTCATGAAAGTAAATTAGCAGACTACCGCCTCGATGAGCCCCGCGCGCATCATCCCGCCGTTGATCCGTCCGCCGCCTTCGAGCGTGCCGAGTACACGGGTCGTCAGCATGTGCGAGAAAAGAGTTAAAGAGTGCGTGCCGTCTTCGACAAATACTGCTCGTCGCTGACGTGTTCTAGCCACTCCACCACCTTCCCATCGAGCGACTCCTGAACGGCGATGTGCGTCATCGCCGTGGTCGGCGCCGCTCCGTGCCAGTGCTTCTCGCCGGGCTCGAACCAGACGACGTCGCCCGGGTGAATCTCCTCTATGGGCCCCCCGTCGCGCTGCACGAGTCCGGCTCCGACTGTGACGATGAGCGTCTGGCCGAGTGGATGGGTGTGCCACGCTGTTCGCGCGCTCGGCTCGAACGTCACCGCGGCACCTGCCACCCGCGCTGGCGACGGCGCAGCGAACAGCGCGTCGATCCGCACCGTGCCCGTGAACCAGTCGGCGGGCCCCTCAGCGGACGGTTGTGAGCCAATTCGCTTGATCTGCATGCCTGTCTCCCTTGTGATTCGCTATTAGTGGGGGCACGTTCGGTGCCGCGTGTCCTCACCAGGAACTACGCGACGCGCATCCTTGTTAGTGTTACAGTGTACGAAGTACGAACAAAATCGATGTAGCTCGACTCGCTGGGAGGGTTCGTCGCATCCGACGAACCAAGGCGTTTCCCAACCGGCCCCTCAGCGAGGAACCAAGTCACCAATGGGAGCAAGAGATGTCCACCCGCCAGCCGGCCGCAGTGTCTTCGCTCGCACGCGATAATCGCGAGCCCTCGGCTTCCCCACATTCGTCCACACCCCACCGCGTGCGCGCGCGGGTACTCGTAATCGGCAGCGGCATCGCGGGGCTCCACACCGCCGTCCGCACCGCGCAGCAGTGCACGGAGCCCGGCAGCGTCGTGCTGCTCACCAAGCGCTCGCTCTTCGACAGCGCGACCAACTACGCACAGGGCGGCATCGCCGCCGCGCTCGGCGCTGGCGACTCGCCTGCCCTGCACCGCCGGGACACACTCGCCGCAGGTGGCATTCTCTGCGACAGCGCCGCCGTCGACGTGCTCGTGACGGAAGGCCCGCGCCGTGTGCGCGATCTCTCCGACGCCGGCGTCCACTTCGACGTCGGACCGCATGGCGAGTTCCTGCTCGGCCGCGAGGCCGCGCACTCCGAGCGTCGCATCGTGCACGCCAGCGGCGATCGCACGGGCGCCGAGGTCGTGCGCATGCTCGTCGAGCAGGTGCGCGCCGACGATCGGATCTCGATCGTCGAGCACGCGCGCGCTCTCTCGCTCATCATCGAGAATGGCGAATGTGTCGGCGCGCGCGTGAGCCAGCGCGGACGGCCGGTCGACGTGATCGCCGATGCCACGGTCCTCGCAACCGGCGGCGCCGGGCAGGTCTATCTCCGCACCACGAATCCCCCGGTCGCCACGGGCGATGGCTACGCGCTCGCGCACCGCGCCGGCGCCGAGCTCGCCGACATGGAGTTCATCCAGTTCCACCCCACCGCGCTCGACACGCCCGAGACCCCACTCGCACTCATCAGCGAGGCCGTGCGCGGCGAAGGTGCCGTGCTCCTCGACGGAAACGGCGTGCGCTTCATGCCCGCCGTCGATCCGCTCGCCGAGCTCGCGCCACGCGACATCGTCGCGCGTGCGGTGGTGAAGGCGCAGCAGGAAACGGGAAGCGTGACACTCGACGCCACCAAACTTGGGCCGAGCTTCGCTACGCGCTTCCCCGGCATCTTCGCCGTGTGCATGGAGCGCGGCATCGACCCGCGCGTCCAGCCGATCCCCGTCACCCCCGCCGCGCATTACACGATGGGCGGCATCGTCGTCGATCTCGTCGGGCGCTCCTCGATCCCGCGGCTCTCGGCCGTCGGCGAGGTCGCGCGCACAGGCGTGCACGGCGCGAACCGGCTCGCGTCGAACTCACTGCTCGAAGGGCTCGTCTTCGCCGAGCGCGTGGCGAACGATGTCATCCAGCTAGCGCCGCTCGCGCACGAGCCGCCTGCAGTCGCGTGGCAGGTTCCGCCGGCGCCGCCGCGTGCCGTCGCGCGCCACGCGGCGGATCGCATTCGCAAACTCATGTGGGAGTACGCGGGGATCGAGCGCACCGCCGTCGGGCTGCGAACGTGTCTCGCGGGGCTCGACACCATCATCGCCGAGCTTCCACCCGGCGCCACCGAGGAGCTCAACCTCGCACTCACCGCGCACCTCATCGCTGAATCGGCGCTGATGCGCGAGGAGTCGCGCGGTGGTCACTATCGATCCGACTTCCCACTGCCTCGCAGCATGTGGGCCGATCGTCACGTCCGCTTCGGCGCTGGCGCCGGAAGGAGCGCGTCATGAGCACGTCAGTCGCAGACCAGCTGCTGCAGAACGAGATCCGCGCGCTCGCGCGGAAGCGCAACGCGGTCATCCTCGCACACAACTACGAGCGCCCCGAAGTGCAGGACGTCGCCGATGTCGTCGGCGACTCACTCGGCCTGTCGCGCGAGGCCGCGCGCACGAAGGCGGACGTCATCGTCTTCTGCGGCGTGCACTTCATGGCGGAGACGGCCGCGATCCTCTCCCCGCAGAAAACCGTCCTCCTCCCCGACCTCGGCGCCGGCTGCTCGCTGGCCGAGGCGATGACGGCCGATCAGCTGCGCGCGTGGAAGGCGGAGCATCCGGGCGCGGTCGTCGTGTCGTACGTGAACACGACGGCGGCGGTCAAGGCCGAGACCGACTACTGCTGCACATCGGGGAATGCGGTGGAGATCGTCAACTCGATTCCCGCGGAGCAGGAGATTCTCTTCGGCCCCGACATGTTCCTCGGCGCGCACGTGCGCCGGATGACGGGACGCACGAACATGCACGTCTGGATGGGCGAGTGTCACGTGCACGCGGCGATCTCGCCGGAATCGCTCACGGCAATGCGCAGCGCGCATCCGGGGGCCGAGCTGCTCGTGCATCCGGAGTGCGGCTGCTCGACGAGCGTCCTCGAGGGCGTCTCGGCAGGCGACATCGACCCGATCGATCTGCACATTCTGTCGACGGAGGGGATGATTCGCCGTCCGGCCGAGAGCGATGCGAGCGAGTTCATCGTGGCGACCGAGGTCGGGATTCTGCATCGCCTGCGCAAGGCGAATCCCGACAAGCGATTCTTCCCCGCCGACGAGCGCGCATCGTGCCAGTACATGAAGATGACGACGCTCGCAAAGGTGAAGCATTCGCTGACGGCGATGGAGTATCGGATCACGGTGCCCGACGAGATCGCAAACCGCGCGCGGCTGGCGATCGAGCGCATGATCGCGGTCGGTGGTACGCCTGCGATGGCCCCCGCATTCGCGATGGGCGAGTGAGCGATTCACTCGACTTTCCACTCTCCGCGGCCGAGAGTACGACGCTCGTTCGCGCGGCGCTCGCGGAGGACCGCGCCTTTGACGATGTCACGACGCTCTCCGTCGTCCCCTCGCAGGCGAGGGCCACCGCGGTGATGGTCGCGCGCTCGGCCGGCGTGATCGCCGGGCTGCCGCTCGCGATCGCGGCGTTCGAGCTCCTGGCAGCGGACACGGAGTGTCGTGCGCTCGTACACGATGGTGCCCATGTCGCGGAGAGCACGCCCGTGCTCGAGCTCTCGGGCAGCGCGCGCGCATTGTTGTCGGCGGAGCGCGTCGCACTCAACTTCGCGCAGCGGCTGTCGGGCGTCGCGACACTCACCGCGCGCTACGTCAGCGCGGTGCGCGGCACACGCGCGAAGATTCTCGACACGCGGA
>JBBRYY010000027.1:0-33624 GCA_038237245.1 Gemmatimonadales bacterium
AGCACCATCAGGAAGTCGGTCGGGACGAACATCGGCGTGTGGCGTGGTGGTGCGTCGGCGCGGGGCCGGGCGTCGATGAGCGTCATGCGTAAAGCTAGGTGTTGGCGGAGCGCCGTGACAGCGGGTGGCCGCTCTGCAGGGCGCGCCATAAGTTGGAGTATGCATCTCTCCTTCGCGCTCTTCGCGGACGCCGCCAATATCTCCCAGGAAGGAAAGCTCAACATCCTCGGGGTCTTCGACGCGGTGCAGTGTGGCACCCTTCCCACCATCCATCCGCGCGCGCATCTCGTCGTGCGGCTCAAGGGCGGACAGGAGGATGTCGGCACGCACACGGTATCGCTCAGCTGGGTCAACCCGCAGGGGCAGGAGCTCTGGTCGTCGAACGGTGAGCTGAACATCGGCCCGCCGCCGCCCGGAGTGACGGAGATGGACATGCCGCTCATCGCCGCGATCGACCTTCCGCTCGATGCGTCGGGCGCGTACGCCATGCGCGTCGCGCTGGACGGCGAGGCGCACGGCGAGGTGCGCCTCGTGGTACGGGGCGACATGGCACCAATGGGCGCAACCCTTCCCCCCAACCGACTCGTGAGCTGAGGAATCCCGTCATGACCAGTCGCATCCCATCGCTCGTTGCCGCAGTGGCATTCCTCGCCGTCACGAACCACCTGCCGGCGCAGGGCGCGGTGCACGCGGTCGATCGAGCGAACATGGACACGACGTGCGCGCCCTGCACGGACTTCTACCGGTACGCCATCGGCAACTGGTTGGACACCGCCACGATCCCAGCGTCGTATCCGGGCATCGGTGCGGGGCGCGAATTGTACGATCGCAGCCTCGATGCGTTGCACTCGATTCTCGAGGATGCGGCGAGGGACAAGTCGGCGCCGCTCGGCAGCAACGCGCAGAAGCTTGGTTCGTTTTATGGCAGCTGCATGGACTCGGCGCGCGCGGAGAAGCTCGATGCCGCGCCGCTGGCGCCGGAGCTCAGGCGCATCGCGGCGATCACGACTCCCGCAACGCTGCAGGCAGAGCTCGTGCGCCTCCAGGAGAATAGCGTGGACGTTCCGTTTGGCATCGGGACCGAGCCGGACTTCAAGAACACTCAGCTGACCGTCACGGGGATGGGACAGGGCGGGCTCGGGCTGCCCGATCGCGAGTATTATCTCAACGATGATGCCGCGTCGGTGAAGCTGCGCGAGGAGTATCGCGCGCACGTCACTCGCCAGATGCGGCTGCTCGGAGAGTCACCGGCCGCCGCGACCAGCGCCGCGAAGCGGATTCTCGCCTTCGAGACTTCATTGGCGAAGGCGGCGATGCCGCTCGAGATGGAGCGCGATCCCAAGAACATCTATCATCCGATCTCCGTCGACTCGCTTGCGAAGCTCGCGCCGTCGGTGAACTGGCGCCGCTACTTCGCCGACATTGGCGTGACGCCGAAGTCGATCATCGTCCAGTCGCCCGAATACATGAAAGTCGTGAGCGGTCTGATCACGTCGGTGCCGCTCGCGACGTGGCGTGACTATCTCCGCTGGCGGCTGTCGGATGCCGGCGCACCGTATCTGAGCTCGCGCTTCGTGAATGAGCGCTTTGCGTTCCGCTCGGTGCTCACGGGACAGAAGTCGCAGTACCCGCGCTGGAAGCGGTGCATGACGACGGTAGACAATTCGCTCGGCGAGGCGCTCGGCGCGCTGTACGTCGCGCGCAACTTTTCGCCGGCGGCAAAGGCGCGAGCGCTCGAGCTGGTCACCAATCTCGAGGCGGCGCTGCGCGACCGGCTCACGACGCTCGACTGGATGAGCGACGCGACTCGCAAGGAAGCGCTCGCCAAGCTTGCCGCATTCCGCGTGAAGATCGGCTACCCCGACACCTTCCGCGACTACTCGGCGCTCCACATCACCCCCGCCAGCTCGTACTACGACAATGCGTCGCTCGCGAACCGATTCGAATTTCACCGCGTGATGGCCAAGGCAGACAAGCCGACGGACCTGAACGAATGGGGGATGACGCCGCAGACCGTGAACGCGTACAACAACGTCTTGAACAACGAGATCGTTTTCCCCGCGGCCATTCTGCAACCGCCTTTCTTCGATCCGAACGGCGACGACGCGTCGAACTATGGCGCGATCGGCGCGATCATCGGACACGAGATCACACACGGTTTCGACGACGAGGGACGGCAATTCGATGCCGCGGGCACGCTGCGCGACTGGTGGACGACGGAGGACGCATCGAAGTACGACAACGAGGCGGGACGCATCCGCGATCAGTACTCCGCCTACATCGTCGCTGATACCTTCCACGTGAATGGCAAGCTCACCCTCGGTGAGAACATCGCGGACTTCGGCGGTCTCAAGATCGCCTACGCGGCGTTCGAGAAGGCGATGACTGGGAAGTCGCGCGCGCCGGTCGACGGCTTCACCCCGGAGCAGCGATTCTTCATTGCGTACGCGAACGCGTTTCGCACGAAGACGCGCCACGAGTCGATGATTCTGCAGTCGCGCTCGGATCCGCACTCGCCCGCGGAGTGGCGCGTGATTGGCGCGATCTCGAATTTGCCGGAGTTCGCGAAGGCGTTCGGATGCAAGCCCGGCGATCCGATGGTCCGCCCCGATTCCGTGCGCGCGTCGATCTGGTAGCGGTCAGGCGGGGCGGGTGCGCCTTACAGCACCCGCCTCGCCGCTCGCAGCCGCGTCATCAGCGCCACGGTGTACGGGTCCGTCGCGTTGTCGAGCTGCTCCACGGCAAAGCCGCCGCGCCCGATCGCCACGTGCATCAGCGTCCGCGTCTGCGCTACGAGTGCCACGTGCGTGACGCGCCCGTCCGCGCGATCCGAGAAGAAAAGCAGATCCCCAGGCTGCCACGCATCGCTCGCGAGCCCGAGCGCCGTTCCGAGCTCCGCCTGCTGGCGTGCATCCCTCGGCAGCGTCGCTCCGTGCAGGCCGAACACCGTTTGCACCATTCCCGAGCAGTCCGCACCCCAGGGAGTGATGCCGCCCCACTGGTACGACGTGCTCGAGAAGTACCGCGCCGCTGACGCGCAGATCTCGATACCGACCGGCGGATAGCGCCGGCGAATCTCCCCCGCGTCGAGCACCCCGCCCGCGACGATCTTCGCACTCGCCGGGATGCGCGCGCCGAGGGGTAGCGTTCGCTCCATGTCGGTGTTCGCGTCGAGGATCGTGCAGCCGAGCGAGTGGCGCGCGGTGGCGCTCCACGCCTTCGCGGCGTTGGCACTCAGCGGAAGCGCATCGAGGTAGCCCTCGTGCATCCATCCTTCGTAGCCGTCGGCGAGCCGCACCAGACGCCACGCGCCGGTCGTCTCGAGGATGATGGCGATCTGTCCGGCGACTGATTGGCTCACCTGCTCGCTCGACGCCCGGGGCTCGGCGTGAAGCGGCGCCACCGCGGCGGCCACGAGTACCGTCATTCCTGCGTTCGCGCCGATCATGGCCGCGCCGAAATCAGCGTGAACGACGCGCACCCGGAAGCGGAATCGCGTTGAACGCCTTCGTCAGTTCGCGATCGGTTGCAGCGCCGAGCTGTCGCACGAGCTCGTCGCGCTTGCGGGAGCGCCGCACGGCGGTGGACGCAACCGGCGTCGCGAGGGAGCGGTCGAGCGGCACGTAGAGATAGCGTCCCTTCCACTCGTCGCTAACCGCGTCGTACCACGGCTCGGCCAGCACGGTGAAAGTCCGGTCACCAAGGGCGAGTCGATCCCGCAACACGACGCTGTCGCTCACGGCTTCGCTGCCGTGTCTTTCTGCTTGTCGCTGCACGCGGAGCACAGCGTCACGCCCTTGAAGGTGCAGATCAGGCAAATGAAGGTGCCGCAGTCGGCGCACGGATATCCCTCGCTCGCGCGCTCCTCGTTTCCGCACGCGCGGCAGACCATCCGGTCCTGCTCGACGTTGTTCTCAGCCATTCTGCTCCCGGGTACGTGACGCCGCGCCGGACGGCGAGGCTCCGGATATGAACGATCGACTACCCCGCCGCGTCTCACGCATCCGGCACCGCATACGATAGAAGCTGCGGATCGAGCTGGTACTCCTTGATCTTGTTGATCAGCGTCGCGCGCGAGATGCCGAGCTCGCGCGCGGTACGCGTCCGGTTCTCGTTGTGCGCACGGAGCGTCCGCTCGATGTGCGCTCGCTCGATGTCGTGCAGCGTGCGCGGTACGTGACGCCCCTGCGTGGCCCCCCCGGTGCGCCGAATGTCGGGTGGCAGATGCTCAACCGTGATCTGCCGCGACCCACGACCAACGATCATCGCGCGCTCGAGCACGTTGCGCAGCTCGCGGATGTTTCCCGGCCACGAGTGGCGCAGCAGCTGGTCGAGCGCGCCATCCGAGATCTCCTCGGGCGCGAGAGGGAGCTGACGGCGAAGCTCGCCGGCAATCCGGTCGATGAGCGCCACGATGTCCTCGCGCGCCCGCGCGCGCAGCGGCGGGAGCACCACTGGCAGCACGCTCAGCCGATAGTACAGATCCTCACGGAATCGCCCGGCCTGCACCTCCTCCACGAGATCGCGGCTCGACGTCACGATCATCCGAACATCCACCGTGACATCCTGCACTCCGCCCAGACGGCGGAACCTCTGCGCCTCCAGCAGCCGAAGCAGCTTTCCCTGCACCGGTAGCTCCAGCGCCGCGATCTCATCGAGCAGCAGCGCGCCCTTGTCCGCCACCTCGGCGAGCCCGAGGCGCCGCACCGGCTTCTCGCGTGTCCCTCCGAACTCATCGCCGAAGAGCTCCGCATCCAGCGCGCCCTCCGCGGTTCCCGCGCACGCGACCTCGATGAACGGCTTGTCCGCGCGATCGCTCATCGCATGCATCGCGTACGCCATCTGCCCTTTCGCCGTCCCCTGCTCCCCGAGCAGGAGCACGGTGGTGCGATCGCTGGACGTCAGCAGCTCGATCTGGTGCGCAAGCTCGCGCATAGCGGGCGAGGTGCCGAGTAGTGCGCCGACGCCCTTGATCCCGCGGCGCTCGCGCATGTAGCGCGCAAGTTGGCGGAGTCGCGCCTTCTCGAGCCCGCGCTCTGCCGCCAAGCGAAGATGATCCAGATCCACCGGCTTCGTCAGAAAATTCTCGGCGCCACGCTGCAACGCCTGCACCGCCAGCGGGATGTCACCGTGTCCCGTCACCATGATGACTACAGGCTCATCGCCGCGGATGCGCTCGAGCACATCGAAGCCGCTCATGTCGGGGAGTTGCAGATCGAGCAGCACGAGATCCGGACGCGCGCGGTGATAGGCTTCGATCCCCTCTTCACCGCTGTGCACGCGGACGACTTGGTGACCTTCGCGCTCGAAGAACGCGCCCAGCACGGCTGTCACCTCGGGAGTGTCGTCGATCACGAGGATCGTGGACATTATCGCGTGGCCGTCTGCGCGAGGAGCGCCGCCACCGTCGAGAGTGCAAATGGCTTCCCGACGAACGGCCGTCCGGCGTTGTGCAGGAACCGTCGCGCGAGCGAGCTCTCCATGTCCGCCGCGGCGAACACGACGCGCCCAGCGTGATCGGGGTCGCGTTCGACGAGCTCCGCGAAGAGCGTTTCGCTCTCGAGCTCGGCCAGATGCAGATCGAGGAAGATCGCGCCATAGCTGCGCGTCGCCAGTAGCGCGAGCGCCGATTCGGCATCGCCAACCGCATCCGCGAAGCATCCGGTGCGACGCAGATGCAGCTGCAGCGCCTGCCGCATCGCGGGCTCGTTGTCGACGATCAGGAATCGGCGCTGCCTCGGAATCTCCCCGGCATCGCCGGCGGGCACCGACTGCGATGCCTCGGCGAGCCCGGCGCGAATCGGAAGATCGATTTCGAACGTCGCGCCCTGCCCCTCCTCCGAGCTCGCGCGCAGCACGCCGCCGTGCTGGCGTACGATCCCATGCGAGATCGCCAGCCCGAGCCCTGACCCTTCGCCAACAGGCTTCGTCGTGAAGAACGGCTCGAAGATCCGGGTCAGCATTTCGCCCGATAATCCCGGACCGTTGTCGATCACGCTGGCCACGATGCGTTCCCCTTTTCGATGCGTGCGGAGGGTGAGCTTGCGCTTGCCCTTCCGTCCACGCAGCGCCTGCTCGGCGTTGATCAGAAGATTCAGCAGCACTTGCTGGAGCTGAAAGGGATCTGCCCACGTCTCGGGGAGCTCCGCTTCCAGCTCCGTGACGACCTCGATCTGCTCGGTGGAAAGTACGAAGCGACGCAGCGCGAGTGTATCCGTGAGCACGCGATTCAGGTCGACGCTCGACCGCTCCGGCTGGCGCTGCCTGGCGAACAGCAGCAGACTCGAGACGATCTTCGCGGCGCGCTTGGCCTCCATCTGAATCGTGTCGACCGCATCCCGCTGCTCGTCATTGAGGGGACCCGCACCCTCGAGCAGCTGCGCGAAGGCGCTGATCCCTGCGAGCGGATTGTTCAGCTCGTGCGCGACGCCGCTCACGAGCTGGCCGACGGCGGCGAGCTTCTCTCGCTGCCTGAGCTCTTCCGCGAAGCGCCGCTCCTGCGTCACATCGCGCACGATGCACAGCGCGCCCGTCACCCGGTCGTGCTCGACGATCGGCGTCGTGGTGATCGATCCGATGCGCTCGCGCCCTGCGACATCGCGAAACGACATCTCGGCCCGCTGCCGCTTTCCGGCGAGGGTGTCGTTGAAGAGTTTTTGCGCGACCTCCCGTTGCGGCGGAGAGAGAATGTCGCAGCAGTGCGTACCGAGCAGGTCGGCGCGGCGCCGCCCCACCGCGCGTTCCATGATGCGATTCACCGACGTGAAGTGTCCCATCTCGTCCACGGTGAAGATCCCATCTGACGCCTGCTCCAGCAGGAGCCCGTACCGTTCGCTCATAGACTCACCGCGCCCTTCGAATGTGCCACGACTTCATGTACACGAATGTACCCTCGCCCCCGGGCGGGTCAATCGCGCTTCGCGACCAGCAGCCGCGCCGCCAGCGGCTCCACACGCACGGAGTACGGCGTCGTGCCGAGCAGCTCGCCATCGGCCTGATAGAGCTGCGGCGGGTCGCACTCGACGCGGAACTCCCGCCCGTTGCGAAAGAGCATCGCTGCATCGCTGCGAAAGTCCCGCCAGACGAGCCGCCACGCGATGCGCATCACATCCGCCACATGCGCCGGCGAGAAGATGCAGAGGTCGAGCAGCCCATCGTCCTGCTTGATGCCGGGGCCCAGCACGATGAGGCGATCGAGCACGGTGCCGAAGTTCGCGACCATGAGCGACGTCGCATCGCGCTCGAACGCGGCGCCGTCCACCTCCACGCGTACGCGGAATGGGCGCCGGTCGAGCCCGACCTTTAGGCCGGTGTGCACGTACGCACCGATGCCGAAGCGCCGCTTGATCTCCGGATGCGTCTCGTCGATCATGCGTGCATCGATCCCGACCCCGCAGCTGAACGCGAAATGCCGGTCGCACTCGGGGATATAGCCGAGATCGACGGACGCGAGATCGCCAGCCAGCAGCGCGCGCACCGCGCGCTCAATGCGCCGCGGAGTGCGCAGCGCGCGCGCGATGAGATTGCCGGTGCCGCCCGGAAGTACGCCAATCGGGATCTGTGTGTGCGCCAGCGCCCCGATCACCTCCATCGCCGTCCCATCTCCCCCGAGCGTGAACACCGCCGCGAAGTCCTTTGCGCGCTCCGTCGCGACGAGTCCTGCATGCCCCTGATACGTCGTCACCACGACATCGTGCGCGACTCCCGCCGCCAGCAGCGCATTGCGAGCGCGCAGCTCGAGCAAGCGCCCGCGGCGTGCCGCCGGGTTCGTAATAAGGAGGATTGGGCCGATCAGAAGCTCCAGTCGCGAAAGAGATCGAAGCCGAACTGGCGCGGACGGTTGCCGATCGAGGTAATCCCGGGACGGCAGAGCAGCGAGAGCGTCGATGGCTCGGAGCTCGCCTGCAGCGAGAAATGCTGCGAGATGCGGTACTCGAGCGTGATCCCGATGGTAGAGGAGAAGCTGCTCGACGAAGCCCCAAGCTGGCACAGCCCTGCGTCCGCGGTGAGGAAGGTCTTCTGTCCGAGCTGCTTGCCCACGCCAATGCGCGAGCCCGAGAGAAAGTTCGTCGCGCTCTGGTCCGCCGAATTCGTAGTGTTGGTGCTCCCCGTCTGGATCTGCACGACATCGAAGAAGCCGATCTGCGAGTTGATCGCCCGTTCGATGAGTGCCCCAGCGCTCGGCAGCAGCGCCTGCGCCACCGGTCGCAGAGCGCTGTTGTTCGCGTCGTTGGAGCCGAGCAGTGACGGCTGCCCGAACACGAGGTAGCTCAGGATCTCCGTGTACGACAGCGCGATCCGCTCGTCGCTCGAGAGGTCGAGCTTTGGATCGAGCAGCGTGCCGCCGATGTGCGCGATGATGCGCACGTCCTGCGCGAGCTGATTCGCCTGCCGCACCGTATACGTCGCCCAGATGTTCAGCGTCCCCGCCTGCTGCGGATCGTTGTAGAACGTCACGGTGCCGCTGTCGACCTCGAAGGTGCGCTGCACGAGCCCGAGGTCGAGTCGATACGTGCCGCGCTCCACATCGATTGAGCCATCGAAGCGCTGGCTCGCCGCGTCCTTCCGCAGCGCGACTTGTCCGCCGAGCTTGATGTTCGCCTCTGCCGACCGCAGCCAGACGTCGTTGCCGATCTCCACCTCCAGGCTCGGCACCTGGAGGTAGCGGATCGCCTCCTGCACGTCGGGGCGCTGCTGGCCGAGGAAGGTGCGACGGATCTCGACGAGATTCGTGTCGACGAGCGTGCCGACATCGGGATCGATCGTCGGGTCGAGACTGAGCGCCGTCTTTTGCGCGAGCTCGGGGAGATAGAAGGTCGCGCGCTCGACGTTCAGATTGCCGGTGAGCACCATGTGGCTGAACGGACCGACGAGCCGGACATCGTCACTGAGCTCGAGCCGCGCCACCGACCGCTTGTCGACGACGAGGAAGTTACGCGCCGACATCGACAGGTCGACTTGCACGTTGCTCAGATCCTCGGAGAGGTCGAGCATGTTCCCGAGCACGAGCAACCCGCGCACCGACAGCTTGCTTCCCGCCTCCGTGCCGCTCGACATCGAGAGCGTGTCGATGCGCACGCTGTCCGCGCGGAAGCCGACGTCCGCCTCGACGTGACGAAGCCGCGTCCCGAGGGAAGGAAGTCCCATCTCGCCGTTGCGCAGGCGCATGCGACCGGTCAGCAGCGGATGCCGCCAGGTGCCCGAGAGATCCAGGGCGACGCTCGCCGTACCCGATGGACGCGAGAACGACGGCGAGAACGTCTCGAGCACCGAGAGATCGAGACTGTCGCCGGCGAGATGGCCCTTGAGCGGCGCGTCGAGCATGCGCCGCTGCACTGGCAGGAGCGCGAGATTCAGCGGCCACGAGCCGGTGAACGACATCACCGCGGTGTCGTGCCGGAAAACGATCATCTTCGTGTCGAGCAGCCGATTCGCGTACGAGCCGTTGAGCGTGAAGTACGGAAAGGCGACGGTGCCGAACGACACGTCCTGGAAGCGCGAGCCGATCGTCATCACCGGCGCGGCGCGCGGCCCCGTGATGTCTACGGTCCCCGTGGCGGTTCCACTCATCGGTGTCGCGAGCTGCGCGAGCACGCCGAGATCGGCAAGCGAAACGCTGTCCGCGCGCAGCGACACGCTCACGGGCCGCGCGTTCGGAAGGCTCGCGCGCACGACGATCGCACCACCCTCACCGCTGTGCGCCACGAGCGAGTCGATGCGCGTACCCGCCGTGTCGAAGACGATCGTCGCGGGAGAGGTGAGCCCCCACTGGTGCGTATCGATCAACCCGCCGAGGCTGTCGATCACGAGCGCAAGCGAGTCGAGCGATCGATCGAAGGCGAGGTGACTTCCGGCGACGAAGCTTCCCGTACGGCGGCTACTCGCCGCCGACACGGCGAGCTCGCCGTGGGACCGGTTCGCGAGCGTGAGCTCGCCCTGCATGCGGTCGATCGCTACGGTGGCGATCACGAGCGAGTCGGCGCGCGCGCTGATCGTGCCACGCGCATCGGCGGGAAGTCCCGCCACGTCGTATCGCCCGCTCGCATGCATCACCCTGTTTCCGCTGACGAACAGCGAGTCGCCCGCGATGACTCCCCGCACCAGCAGCGTGTCGATCGAGCCGATCAGCATCCCTTCGGCGTGCGCCGTCCCGTAGAGCGAGTCGGCGAGCTGGCGCGTCGCGAGATCGCGCTCGGTCATCCGTGCTGCGGAGTCGCGCGAAGCGGAATCCGCGGCCGCGCGCGGAAGGATCCACGGCCGCAACCCGCCGAGCGAGTCGACGAGAACGGAGTACGACAGCGAGTCGACGATGGTCGGCGCGAGACCGAGCGTCCCCTTCGCGAAGATGCGCGCCGCGCTGGTCGCGATGCTCAGCGTGTCGACGTGCATGCGCCCGTCGCCGAAGGTCAGCGACGCGGTGGCGGCGGTGACGTTCACGGGCTCGACGCGCGATTGGTCGAGATCGATGGTGAGCGAGCCGGCGAGATTCGCGATCGAGTCGCCGTGCACGTCGAAGGCCGCGCGGCCGGCGATGCTCGTGGATGGAAGCGCCGGCCGCTCCAGCAGCCGCTGCACATCGAGGTCGGCCACGCTCGCCGTGCCGCGCCCCGCGAGCCCGCTCACCGAATCGAGATCGAAGTTTCCGTTCACGACCATCGTCCCCGCATCACCGGAGAGATTGGCCGTGACATCGAGATCGTCCATCGTCCCGCGAATGCGCATCGGGCCGGAGAAGTTGCCGCGGAAGGCGAGCCCCGGGTACGAGCGCGCGAAGGTCGTGAACGACACCGGCTGCGCCTGCAGCGTCACGTCGAAGGCGGTGAACTTCGGGTTCTGCGTCACACGCCCCTCGCCCGTGAAGTGCGACGTCGGGTTGTCGCCGTCGTGGTGCACGAGGTTCGCATCGTGGAAGCGCGTGTCGAGCCACGAGGAGTCGAGCCGCGCGGTTCCCGACACGGTCCCCTCGAGCCGCGGGAAGCTCGGGAAGAGATACTGGATCGTGCGCAGGTCGAGCGTCGCGAGATCGAGGTCGAGCGCGTGGAACTTCGCGTTCGACGGCACGAGGATGTCGAGCGCGCCATGCACCGTTGCCTTGGTGACCGCACCCGGCACGTGCGCATCGCGGAAGGTCATCTGCCCATCGTCGACGTGCCAGTCGGTGAGCAGCCCCCCGGGGCCTTTCACCGACCCGGTGAACTGTCCCTGCCAGTCCACCGGGAAGGGTCCACCGGCGATCGTGCGCAGCAGATCGAAGTCGAGCGGTGAGAACTTCGCATCGACGTTCGTCACCGCGAGCACCGGAAGCCCCACCACGAAGGTCATCGCCCCGGTGAGGTGCGACTTCGTGGAGCGCATGTCCATCTTCGTGAGGCCGTACTCGAGCGCATGCGCATCGCGCGCGTTGTTCCGGATCGTGAGCTCCATCTTCCCGCTGCCGGTGCGCGGCAGCGTCGGATACACCCACGCGACATCCTTCATCGAGACCGAGTCGCCCCACACGTGCACATCGTAGTGGGTCGGCACCGGCCCGTGCCACGAGACGAGCCCCTTCGCGTGGCCGGTGGACCCCGGCAGGTCGAAGTGATGCAGATCGAAGAACACCGTGTCACCGATGATGCGGACGGGGCCGGTCGCGTTGCGCACCTCGAGCGGTGGATCGTTCTCGCTCACGCTCATGTTGCCGATCGAGATCAGCTTCCCGATGCTGTCGGGATCGGCGAGGCGCACGTACGGCGACCGCAGCTCGCCCTTCGTCCACCGGCGCGTCTGCTTGATCCCCTCGCCCGTGCGGCGCCACTCGTGGTTCTTGTCGTTGAGCGCCACCTTGATCGCACTGTCGCGGCGGGCGCCCTTGAGAGAATCCGGCGGCGACCAGAGATCGGTGAGCGTGAACGTCAGGTCGTGCAGCACCGCGCTATCCATCACGATGTAGTCGCCGATCGACCGGCTGCCCACGAGCCGCTGCTGCTTGGGCCCATCCGGAAAGACGTGACGGAAGCTCCACTGATGATCCGCGCGCCGACGCAGATAGACGTTCGGGCGATTCACCTCGAAATAGGAGAGCAGCAGCCGTTTGTCGAGCAGATCACGCGGATCGTAGCGGATGATGACGGGCCCGGTCGCCACGACGAGCGAATCCTCCTCGTCGCGAATCGAGATCGAGTCGAGCTCCACACCGGTGAAGAGGGTTCCGGTGATGCGACCGATGTACATGGTGCCACGATTGCCCATCGCGCTCGTTACCTGCGCGTTGATCAGCGAGCGCAGTCGCGCGCGTCCGAGATCCGTCTGCGTCGTCGCCAGGATCGCGCCGATCACGCTCATGCCCAGGAGCAGCAGGATGCCGGCGCTGATGAGCGCGACGAGGCGGCGGCGTGACATCCGCTAGAACGCCTGTCCGATGCTGAAGTTGAACCTCAGCTTGCTGAACAGGCTGTTGCTCGACGATGGCGAATAGTTCGGCTCGCAGCTGTCGCCGGGCTGGATGACCCCCTGCTGCAGCGTGTTCTCCGGGCTCACGCAGCGAAGCACGGCGTCGCCCCCCACGTAGTAGGCCGATCCCCGGGTCGATGCGTAGCCGTTGTAGGCAACGTCGACGCGCAGCGGCCCGATCGGCGAGCGCACGCGCACGCCCGCGCCCGGAGTCACGCGCAGATCGGAGAGCGTGAAGCTCTGCTGCGGGCGATTCCACACCTGCCCCGCATCCACGAACGTCGCCAGCTGTATGCGCCCACCGAACGACGGCAGCCGCAGCCGCCACTCGGCGTTGGCGACGATGAAGGTGTTACCGCCTGTGGGCGAGTATTGCCGCACGCGAGAGTGTGAGCTCGTGTCCGCCTGGTATACCTGCGTCGGGGTGCCATCGACGACCACCGTGCGAACTGTGAACGTATCCACGATGTACACCACGGGCCCAAGCAGATTCTGATTGTAGCCGCGCACCGAGTTCGGTCCGCCCGCGTACAGCCGCTCCTCCGGCGGCACGTACGCCGTGGACCCGCGCGTTGAGAAGCCATCCAGCACCGCGGCCATCTGCAGCCGTGCCGCGAACGTCGACGACCCCACCGTCTTGTACACCGAGCCCTCGATGAGCGTGCGGCTGAATCGCGTCCCGTTCGCCGTGTCCAGCGATGTGGTTCCGCTTCGCAGCTCGAGATGCAGCTGGTTCCCGTTCGACGGGTCGAGCAGCTGGTCGGTGCGATCGCGCAGGAGTGATGCGCCGAAGACGTGCAGGCTTCCGTTCTGCTGCAGCCGCTGGATGTCCGCGAGCGCGCATCGGTTGAAGAGCTGACAGAACACCGCCGGCGCCGCCGTCGTGCGGCCGTACTCCACGCGGTACGACAGCGTGAGCGGCAACCCCGGCCGCAGGTCGCGGGGCTGCAGATCGCGGGAGACTTCCGCCGCGCCTCCGATGATCGTCTCGCGCACGTAGGCGCGGTACTCCGATGTCCGCTCGCTGAAGATCGTGAACGACGGCAGCGTGTGCGGCCCGATCAGCCCGCGCAGCCGGATCGTTCCCGACGCGTAGTAGTTGAGGCGATTCGAGATCGAATCGTCCTTCACGTTCTGCGGGCAGAGCGCCAGATGCGACAGTCGTCCATTGAGCTCGAGCCGCCGCGCGCCGCCGAAGAAGTCGCGATCCGTCAGTCGCGCCTGTGTGCGGATGCAGTCGAGCGTCGCCCATCCGGCGCCGACGCCGAGCGACGTCATCTTCGTCTCGTTGAGCCGCACGAGCACGGTGAGCAGGCTGTCGTTCGGCTGCGCGCTGTCCGGCGCGAGCGCGACGTCGACGTGGCTGTACGTCTCCAGCTGATAGAGATCGCGTTCGCTTCGCACGAGGTCCTTCGACCGGAACACGTCACCGACCTTGAACGACAGCAGCCTCCGGACGGTGCTCGTGTCGATCTTCGCCGAGTCGCCGCCGGGGGCCACCTCGAACTCGATGCGTCCGACGTGCGCGACGCGACTCGGAATCGGCATCGGCTGGCCACGGAACTGCTCGAAGTACTGATACGCGAGCTGCGCGCGGTCGGTCTTCGGATCGACGTCGCTCGAGGCCAGCGGCGCGGCGGCATACGGATAGCCGCTGTCGTGCAACTCCTCACGCACCGTGTCGAGCACGGCCTGCAGCTCGATCTTCGTGAAGATGTGATCGTGTCTGAAGTGGTCGAGCTTGTGGAGCAGGCCGTCGCGACCCGTTACCGAATCGAGGCCGGTGACCGCGAGCGAATCGATCATCACCGGCGGCCCTTCCGTGATCCCGAAGCCCACCGCCACGGAGCCGGTGCCCGCGGGGAGCACGGCCGTCTTCACCGCGGTCTTGTAGTAGCCGCGCAGGCGGTAAAAGAGGCGAATGCGCACGGCATCGCGCGAGAGCTCGAGGGTGTCGAGGCAGCGCTTCGAGCCGATCGGGAGATGCAGATGCCTGCGCGCGAAGCTCGACGGCGAGGTGACGATGACGGCCGCAAGCTCTGCGCTCTCGAAGTGCTGATTCCCGTTGAAGGTGACGGAGCGGACCTCGAGATCACCGGGGTCGCAGTCGATGTCCTGCGCCCGCAAGACGCCGGGGAGCGCGACCGGAAGAACGAGCAGCAGCGCGGCGAGGAGAACCCGTCGCATCACCCGCGTGTTCGCGCGTGCGTCGCGGCCGATCCGGACGCCGCATCTACCGGCTCCAGCTCCATCGGCGCACGCTCGGCCAGGATGCGCGCGATGTAGAAGACGACGAGCCCCGCGCCCACTCCCATCGCGATGGCGGGAAGAAGCGCGCGGCCGTGCACCGGCAGCCGATCATCATAGCGGACGACCGACTCGTCGCGCGTCCCGTTCGTTATCGTCATTGGCACCCTTTCGTGAACGCCGCGACCACTGCTCCGAGGACGACCGGCGATGACGTCTGCTACACTGTTTGCACGAGGATGGTACCAGGCCCCCGCTGCTTCGCACGCCGCTTCACTTCCGCCGCCAGCGACCCGATGTGCCCCGTCGAGATCCACCGGTCAGGCCCGATCTGCAATACCGCCGCGGACAACCGCGCAATCGGAAAATCACGCGCCCGCCCCTCGCGGTCGACGCCGGAGAAGTGCCCGCGACGAACCGCCTCCTCCCCTACCGCGCGCTTCGCCACATCGACGAATCGCAACGCACACTCCCGCGCAATCGACAGCGCCCGCTGCACCGTGGTGACCGCAATGAAGTCGTCGCCACCAATGTGTCCGACGAAATCCGTCGGCGTCCCCGTCGTCTCGATCGCTCCCCTGATCGCCTGCCCCATGTCCCGGATCACCATGTCGGCGATCGAGAATCCGAACGTGTCCGCGAACGGCTTGAAGTTGTCGAGATCGATGTAGCAGATCGCGAACGAATCTCCGTTCTGCGCGCGCCGCTCGATCTCCTCTTCGATCGCCTTCCCGCCGGGCAGTCCGCTCGTCGGATTCCTGTCGCCCTCGCGCCGGACGATTCTCAGGAGCGCGACGACACGCGCCCGAAGCTCGCGCGGATCGAACGGCTTCGCGAGATAGTCGTCCGCGCCCGCATCGAACGCCGCCACCTTCGCCGCGATGTCACCCTGCGCCGTGAGCATCAGGATCGGAATGCGCGCGGTGAACGGATTCAGCTTCACGGCGCGACAGACGTCGAGCCCGCTCATGCCCGGCATGATGAGATCGAGCACGAGCAGATCCGGCTCGCGTTCCTGGATCGACGCGAGCGCGGACAGTCCGTCGGCCGCCAGATCGGCCTGATGCCCCGCAGACTGGAGGACCTCACGCACCATCAGGCGCATGTCCTCGTTGTCGTCGACGCACAGGACGTAACTCACGATTGACGCTTCACTTGGGGCCCGATAAGTTCACCCGAATAGTACTGCTGTGTCAACGTCGTAGCCACGTGAAGGCGACGCGCGGGCGCGCTCCAGCACGGGTTCGCCATGTCATTGTCTCGTCTGCCATTTCTCGCGCTCCTGATTCTCGCCGCCTGTCGCGGCGGAGATGCCGGCCCTCGCCGCACCCTCGTCGATGCGCGCGACCGCTACGATCCCAAATCTCTCGACCCCGCGCTCTCCACCGATGTTCCGACGGGACGCGCCGTGTCGTACCTGTTCGACGGCCTCACTCGCTTCAGTCCAGATGCGAAGGTCGGGCCAGCCCTCGCCACGCGATGGGAAGTCACCCCCGATGGCCGCACGTATCTCTTTCATCTGCGAACCAGCGTTCGCTTTCACGATGGCTCACTGCTGCACGCGAGCGATGTCGTGCACAGCTTCACGCGCGTCCTCGATCCCGCGAACAAATCCGGCCGCCCCTGGCCGCTCTATCCGATCGCCGGCGCGCGCGCATTCGCCGCCGGAAAGGCTTCGACCGTCACGGGCCTCACGGCCGTCGATGACAGCACGGTCCGCATCGCTCTGGATACCGCGCTCGCGATCTTCCCAAAGTTACTCGCGATGCCGGTCGCATCGGTGGTTCCGGCGAAGATTTCTCCCGATTTCGGCGAGCATCCCATAGGCACCGGCGCCTGGACGCTGGTCGCCTGGCAGCACGATGACTACGTGCTCCTCGCGCGAAATTCGGAATACTTCGGCGGCGCACCGAAGCTCGACTCGCTCATGATACGAATCATTCCGGAGCCATCCACGGCAGTCGCGGAATTCGAGAGCGGGAACGTCGACCTCCTCTACGTTCCAGAGGCCGACGCGCAGCGATGGGAGCAGACGGACGAGAAGAAGGCGCTCCTCACGTCGGCGCCCGCGCTGCGACTCTGGTACGTCGCGCTCAACACCACGCGCGGCCCGCTCAGGGACGCACGCGTGCGACAGGCGCTCAACCACGCCGTCGATGTCCGCACCATCCTCGACAAGCTCCTCGGCGGACGCGGACATCTCGCGGCCGGCGTGATCCCGCCCACGCTCGAGGGCGCCGATGATGCGCGCGCGCCGTATGCGTACGATACCGCCGCTGCGAGAAAGCTCCTCGCCGCCGCCGGCTACGCGAAGGGCTTCGACGTCGAGCTCTGGGTGCCGCAGGATCCCGCCTTCGCACGTGTAGCCGAGTCGATTCAATCGTATCTCGCAGTGGTGGGCGTGCGCGTGAAGCTCGTGCAGCGCGAGAGCGCCGCCGCGCGCGAGGCCGCGCGCAACGGGCAGGCCGACATGATCGTGAAGGATTGGTATGCCGACTATCCCGACGCGGAGAACTTTCTCTATCCGCTGCTCCACGGTGCGAACCGCGGCGTCGGCGGCAACGTGTCCTTCTACGAAAATCCCGCGTTCGACAAGATCGTTTCGCAGTCACGCACGGAGCAGGACTCCGCGAAGCGCGCCATGCTGTACCGCCAGGCCGACTCACTCGCCTTCGCCGATGCGCCGATGATCTATCTGTTTTTCTACAACGAGCTGTACGCAGTGCAGCCGTGGGTGAAGGGGTTCGTTGCGCCAACGATCTTCAACGGCCAGAAGTTCACCGACGTCACGATCACGGCGCACTAACCATGACCTACTGACATGGGCGCGCTGCTCGCCCGACGCGCGCTGCTCGCCATCCCGACGCTCGCGGGCGTCGTCGTCGTCGCCTTTCTGCTGCTTTACGTCGCGCCGGGCGACCCCGTACTCGAGATGGTCGGCGAGCGCGCCGACTCCGCGACGATCGCACGCCTCCGCCACGAGCTCCGCCTCGACGAATCGCTCCCGCGCCAATTCGCGCATTACACCGGTGGCGTCCTGCGCGGCGATCTCGGCCGCTCGTTCATCACCGGCCGCCCAATCGCGCGCGACATCGCCGAGCGCTTTCCGAAAACGCTCGAGCTCGCGGGAACCGCGATGCTGCTCGCGATCGTCGTCGGCATCTCGCTCGGCGTGCTGAGTGCGCGACATCCCGGCGGCTGGATCGATCGCGGCGCGCTCGCCCTCGCGTATCTCGGGGTGTCGTTTCCAGTGTACTGGGTGGGGCTGCTGCTGATCCTGCTGTTCGCGGTGGTGCTGCAGTGGCTGCCCCCGTCGGGCTACGGCCGCCCCGAGTTCCTGATTCTCCCCGCGCTCGCGCTCGGATCGCGCTCGATCGCCTTTCTCGCACGCATGACGCGATCGTCGATGCTCGAAGTACTGTCGAGCGACTACGTGCGCACCGCGCGCGCGAAGGGCGCGCGCGAGAAGATCGTGCTCATGCATCACGCGCTCAGAAATGCGCTCGTCCCCGTGATCAGCGTGCTCGGCCTCGACTTCGGATCGTACCTCACCGGGAGCATTCTCACGGAAACCGTGTTCAGCTGGCCCGGCATCGGCCGCTACGTGGTGCAGGCGATCGGGCGCCGGGACCTTCCCGCGATCCAGGGAACCGTGTTGTTTTTGAGCGTGGTGTTCGTGGCGGTGAATCTCCTCACCGATCTCGCGTATGCCGCCGCGGATCCGCGCATCGCGTACGACTGACAGTGCCGCACCGGCGAAACCAGGTGCGGCGTAGACGCGTTGGAATTGATGTGACGACTCCCTACCAGCCACCACGCGATCCCCGCTTTGCGAGCGCACCTCTGGCGCCGGTCGCGACGCAGATGATCGTGCCCGATGATCTGGTTCCGGCGGTGCGCGGCGTCACGGCGTTCCTCTCCACGCAGGTGCGCGCCGGCGACTGGATCCTCCCCCGCCTCTTTCGCGCGGTGGCGTTCTGGGGCGACGTAAAAATCGATCTCACGAGCGCGCGCTTCGGTGCGGGGCGCTCGCGACTCGAGCTCGTGGTGATCATGGGGAACGTGACCGTGCTCGTGCCGCCCGATGTCCGCGTAGAGTGCGACGGCGACGCGATCATTGGCTCGTTCGATCTGCAAGGACAGAAGTGGAGCACGCCGATGGACGGGTCGCCAACCATCCACGTGACGGGGACGGCCTACATAGGCTCCGTCGAGGTGAAGGTCGTGAACCCCAACGCACCCTCGTGGCTCGGAATGTTGCGCACGCGCTGGAATCAGGCGCGCGGACTCGGCGCCGGCGAGCCCTGATAGGCTATCGAAGCTCGCGCTGCATTTGTAGATCCCGCAGCCATCAGCTCAGAAACTTCGGCGAGACGACCGCGCCCGAAGTCTTCCCCTCTATCGCCTCGACGTACGCGCGCGCGACGTCCGCGGCGGGCATGCCGCCCGTCGGATCCATCTTGAAGGCGATCAGCGTTTCGGTGATCCACGGCGGGCTGATGATGTTGACGCGAATGCCGCGCGGCGCCTCCAGCGCGGCCGCGCGCGTGAAGCCCTCGAGCCCGGCGTTCACGAGGCTGATCGCGCCACTCCCGACCATCGGCTGGCTCGCGAGCACGCCGCTCGTCAGCGTGAACGAGCCGCCATCACGCACGGAGTCGAGCCCGTAGCGCACGAGATTCACCTGCCCCATGAGCTTGCTCTTGAGGCTGAAGGCGAAATCGTCGTCGGTGAGGGAAGCGAACGGCGAGAACCTGGCCTCGCCCGCCGCGCTCGCGACGGCGTCCAGCTTCCCGATGCGCTTGTAGAGCGCGCGAATCGATTCGGGATCAGAGAGATCGACCTGCTCGTGCGCCTTCTGGCGGCTCGCGAGCACGAGGTCGTGGCGATTCTGCAGTGCGGCGACGAGTGGCCGCCCGATAGTGCCCGTGGCACCGACGATGAGGATGCGCATGGTGTTCAAACCCGCAGCCCGCGCGCGCGGTTCCTACACTTCCTCGCCGCCGTCCCCGAAGCGCTTCCGCGTCTCCTCCGTTCCGCCCTCGCGCAGCACGCGCGCGAGCAGCCCGGGATTCACTCGGCTCCAGAGCAACCCGCAGCTCACACACGCGCGCGCGCCCGGAGGAAAGAACTCATCCGACGTCTTGTTCGCGCCGATCATCGGCACCGCCGCCTTCGCCGTCCAGAAGCGCAGCCCCGACGGCCGAAAATAGATCGACGCGATGCCGCCGAGGATTCTCCCCTTCGTCACGTGATCGCTGCCGCACTTCGGACACTTCTCGATGTCTTCACTCATCTCCAGCTCCTGCTGATTCCAGCCATCTGCGCACCATTCGCCTCAATCATCTTTCTGACCGAAGATCGCCATGTTCGACGAGTGTCCCGGATTCACCTTCTTCTCCGGGTAGATCCAATGCACGGCCTGGTTCACCGCCGTCGCCGCCTCGCCGAATCCCGTCGCTATCAGCTTCAGCTTCCCCGGGTACGTCGTGATGTCGCCGGCCGCGTAGATCCCGGGGCGCCCCGCCTCCATCGTGCTCGACACCACGATCTCATCCTTCTCGATCGTGAGCCCCCACTCCGCCAGGGGGCCGATATCGCTCACGAAGCCGAGCATCGGGAGAATCACGTCGACGTCGATCTCGTGCATAGTCTTCGTCTTCACATCCTTCAACGTAGCGCCCGTCACCCTCCCATTCGACCCGTGCACGTCCGCGACTTCGTGGAAGGTCAGCACCCGCGTCTTTCCGGCCCTTGCTGCCTCGCTGACGGCCGCAACTGTCGACCCATGTGCCCTGAACCGGTCGCTCCTGTGAATCAGCGTCACCGATGCAGCGTGATCTATGAGCTGGTGCGTCCAGTCGAACGCCGAGTCGCCGCCCCCCACTACCAAGACTTTCTGCCCGGAGAACTCCTTCGGGTTCGTCACCCGGTCGTGGATCCCCTTTCCATACCACGCCGCGGCCGACGGGTGCGGCAGCCGCCGCGCCGAAAAGGCGCCGATCCCCCCCGCGACGATCACCGCGCGGGACGGGAAGCGGTCGGTTTCGGTGACGAGAGTCAGCACCCCGCCGTCCTCTTCCAGAGCCACGATGCGCTGGCCGAGCTGCTCGTCAGGCTGAAACTGGCGCATCTGGGTGACGAGATCCTTCACCAGATCCTTGGCGAGAATCTTCGGCAGTCCCGCTACATCGAAGACGTATTTCTCCGGATAGAGTGCCGTTAGCTGCCCGCCAAGCTCCGGAAGGGCGTCCACAATGCGCGCAGTCACACCTCGCATGCCCGCGTAAAAGGCGGCGAACAGACCGGTGGGTCCCGCGCCGATGATCGTGATGTCCCGGATATCCAGCGTCATGAAGTGCGTCAGAGGTGGGAACGAACGGCCCTGCAGAGGCAGAGAAAGATGAGCACAGCAAGTATGCACACCGAAGACCACATTCTGGAATACGCGGGTGCGTTTCGACTCGTGCGAAAAGTCGCGCAGGGGGGTATGGCCACGGTGTATGAAGCCGAGCATCTCGGCCCCGCGGGCTTCGCCAAGCGCGTCGCGCTCAAGGTCATCCATCCGCACTACGCGAAGGAAAAGACCTGGCTCCAGCTCTTCATCGACGAAGCGAAGCTCTCTGCCAACCTCGTGCACGGAAACATCGTGCAGATCTACCAGCTGGGCGAGGTCGACGGGCAATACTACATGGCGATGGAGTACATCAAGGGCCCGACGGTGCGCGCCATCATCGAGCGCCATCGCGTCCTCGAGACGCCGGTGCCACTGGCGATCGCGGCGTACATCGCGAGCCGCGTCTGCCGGGCGCTCGACTTCGCCCACAACTTCGTGAGCCCCGAGGGCGATCGCCTCGACATCGTCCACCGCGACGTCTCGCCGAACAACATCATGGCGACGTGGGACGGGCACGTAAAGCTCACGGACTTCGGTATCGCCAAGGCGAATACATCGATCGACCCGATGCAGAAATCGCCGCAGATGCTCATGGGAAAGAAGCACTACATGAGTCCCGAGCAGCTGCTCGCCCTCGACGTCAGCGGACGCAGCGACGTCTTCGCGGTAGGCGTGACGCTGTACGAGCTGCTCGCGCTCGAGCCCCTGTTTTATGAAGACGCGACGGAGCTGCTCATCGACGAGGTGACATGGCGCCCGCTCCCGAACGTGCGTGAGCTGGTTCCCGACATCCCGCGCACCATCGAGGACATCCTCACCTCCTCGCTCGATCGCGATCCCGCCCGCCGGCCGACCGCCGCCGCGATGGGCCGCTCGCTCGACAAATGGTGCGAGTCGCAGGCCGTGGTCGCGACGCCGGACCGGCTGCAGGAGCACCTCGCGACGATCTTCACGGAGACGTACCAACCGCCCACGCAGGCCGAAGAGCTCACGCACTTCTCCAACTTCAAACGCGGCCTCCGCCGCGCCGACGGCCGGCGCAGCTCCTGGTGGTCGAAGATGTTCAAGCGGGCGTAGTCGCCATTTGGGGATATATTCCTCCCCATGAAGATCTACACGAAGACGGGCGACGCCGGTGAAACGGGACTCTTCGGCGGCGGCCGCGTCTCCAAGGATCATCCCCGCGTCCAGGCCTACGGTTCCGTCGACGAGCTGAACGCATCGCTCGGCATGGCACGCGCGCTCGCTCCCCTGCCGCGCATCGACGATCTCCTCCTCGACATCCAGCGCGACCTCTTCAGCCTCGGCGCGCTCCTCGCCACGCCGGATCCCGACAGGGTGCGCGAGTATCTCGAGAAGGCGAGCATCGGCGACGCGCGCATCGAGCAGCTGGAGCAGGCGATCGACGCCGGTGAGGCGGAGCTCGAGCCATTGCGCGCATTCATCCTTCCCGGCGGCACGGTGAAGGCTGCAGCGCTGCATCTCTCGCGTACGGTGTGCAGGCGCGCCGAGCGCGACGTGCTGACGATGTCGCGGAGCGAGACGATCCCACCGCTCGTCATCATCTATCTCAATCGCCTCTCAGATCTGCTTTTCGTGCTCGCGCGCGTGGCCGCAAAGCGCGGCGGCGCGGCCGAGGTGCAGTGGTGAGCGACCCGCTGCTGCTGACGAAGATTCCGATCGACGGCTACGACGCCCACGTCGGCCGCGAGCTGTTCGAGCAGGCGCACATCCTGGTGCGCGCCGTCGCGCCAGCGCACCGGTACGCGATCATCTCCGATGCGAACGTCGCCCCGCTGTACGCGTCGCGACTCGCGGATGCGATCGGCGCTCCGGACACGCAGCTCTTCACGATTCCCGCCGGCGAATCGCTCAAGACGCGCGAACGGTGGGCCTCGCTCACCGACGCGCTGCTCGCCGCCGGCTTTGGTCGCGACAGCGCGATCCTCGCGCTCGGCGGCGGCGTCATCGGCGATCTCGCGGGCTTCGTCGCCGCGACCTACATGCGCGGCATCCCGTTCGTACAGATCCCGACCACGCTCCTTGCGATGATCGACGCGTCGATCGGCGGAAAGACCGGCGTCGACACGGCTGCCGGAAAGAATCTCGTCGGCGCTTTTCACCGTCCGCGCACGGTCCTCGTCGATCCGTCGGTGCTCGTCACGCTGCCGCGCGAGCAGCTTTGCTCCGGCGTGGCAGAGGCGATCAAGCACGGCGCGATAGTCGACGCGGCGTACTATCAATCGGTGAGCATCACGCTTCCTGCGTTGCTCGACGATCCGGCATCCGATGCGATGCTCGATCTCATCATCCGCAGCATCACGATCAAGGCGTCCGTCGTTCGCGCCGACGAGTACGAGGCGGGCGTTCGGCGAATCCTCAACTTTGGCCACACGCTCGGTCACGCGATCGAATCGGAGAGCGGCTATCGCCTGCTCCATGGCGAAGCGATCGCGATCGGGATGGTACTCGAAGCGGAGCTCGGCGAACGACTCGGCGTCACGGTCGCGGGAACTGCGCATCAATTGCGTGCCACGATTGCCCGCGCAGGTCTTCCCGTAGCGATCCCGAAGGAGCTCATCGCAACACGCATCCTCGCCGCGACGCGCAGCGATAAGAAGGCCCGCGACGGTGTCGTCGAATATGCACTGGTCGCCGAGATCGGACGAGCGATCGCGGGCGTACGCGCGCCCGACGAAATGGTGCTGCAGGTGCTCACGCAAAGCGGCAACACACAATAAGATACGTCAGCGGTCGGGGGCATTCTCCTTGCCTCCGTTTTCCATCACTCTAACCACCGGATCGACATGTCCTCGTTCGCGACCTTCCTGATCGGCTACCTGATTTTCGTAATCGGCGTTTGCGTCGCAGCCTATCTGCTGCACGCGCCAACGCAGTGGATCGTCGTCGGTGCGATCATGCTCGTGGGGCTGGGCATTTTGACCGCCACCTCGCGCACGAAGCCGAGAGACCCGCAGCACTAACCCACAAAATCAGCTTGCGGCGACCGATTTTCGCGGTCGCCGCGCGTGCGCCGACCCGTTTTTCTCACGTGATCTTCGGCACACTTTGTGGCTGTTGACCTAACCGGCAGCCGCAGTTATCCTGCCCGACGTTGAGGCTCGGCACCATCGAGCCGCTGCACGTCAGCGCATTCCCCCCCATGCTGCCGTGCCGCTCGTCCACCCTTCCGCAAAGAACGGGGCGTGTATGGAGCATGTGACCGAGAGCAGGTCCAAAGGGTTCTTCCGCTCTTCCCCCTCCACCGCTTTCGATCAATACCTCCACGACATACAAAAGCTCCCACTCATACGAGATCCCGCCGAAGAGCGCCGCCTCGCGCGCCTCGCGCAGAAGGGAGACGAAGTCGCCGCCGAGCGCCTCGTAACCGCTAATCTCCGTTTCGTCATCTCGTACGTGAAGAAGTATCAGGGCCATGGTCTCGATCTCAGTGAGCTCGTCGCCATCGGCAACGAAGGCCTCCTCAAGGCCGTGAAAAAGTTCGATCCCGATCAGGGCGTCAAGTTCATCTCGTACGCCGTCTGGTGGGTTCGCCAGGCCGTCCTCAAGGCACTGGCCGAGCAGACGCGCTCCGTGCGCATTCCGCTCAATCAGAATTCACAGCTCATCAAGCTCGCGCGTGCGGAAACCGTACTCGCGCAGGTGCTCAAGCGCGATCCCACCGATCACGAGATCGGCCGCCTGATCGAGGAGACTCCGGAGCAGGTGCGCGCCTCGCGCCAGATGTCCGCCACGGAGCTGTCGCTCGACGCACCCATCGATCGCTCGGACCGTGAAGCCTCCACGCTCGGCGAGCGCTTCGTCGGCGTCGAAGGCGGCGAGATCGAGGAGAACTGCGACTTCAAGCTGATGCGCGAGTTCATCGATCGTGTCTTCCGGCAGTATCTTACGCCGCGAGAGCGAAAGATCCTCTATCTCTACTACGGTCTCGACGAAGGGGCCGAGGCCATGACGCTCGAGAAGATCGGCGCGCTCATGGGAGTCACGCGCGAACGCATTCGTCAGATTCGCGAGCGCGCATTCGAGAAACTGCGTGGGTCTCCACACGGAAACGCGCTCGCCAGCTTCTGGACCGCCGCCTGACGACTCGTCCGGTCGGCGCAGCGCGCTGATCGACACAACCAGACTCGCGGCGCTCTTCGCCGCGATCGTCGGCGAGCGAGGGGTGTTGGCGCGCCCGAGCGAGCTCGCGACATACAGCTCGGATGGGCTCCCGGGCTACCGACTCCGCCCGCGCCTCGCCGTCTTCCCGACCACCAAGCAGCAGCTGATCGACGTCGTGCGTCTTCTCGCTCGTGAGAAGACGCCCTTCGTCGCGCGCGGCGCCGGCACCGGACTCTCCGCGGGCGCGCTCGCGAGCGGCGACGCGGTCGTCATCGGTCTCAATCGGCTGAACAGGATCATCTCGATCGATCCCGTCAACCGCCTCGCGGTCGTCGAGCCCGGCGCCGTGAACGTCACGCTCACGCGGGCCGCCAGCGCGCACGGCCTGCACTACGCGCCCGATCCGTCCAGCCAGACCGCGTGCACGATCGGCGGCAACGTCGCCGAGAACAGCGGCGGCCCGCACTGCCTGAAGTACGGCGTGACGCTCAACCACGTAGTCGCGCTCGAAGTGATCCTCGCGAACGGCGAGATCATCACCCTCGGCAACGCGGATGGAGGCGAGGTTGATGGTTACGATCTGCTCGGCGCCTTCATCGGGAGTGAGGGGTGCTTCGGGATCGCGCTCGAGATCACCGTGAAGCTGACGCAGAATCCGCAGGGCGTTCGCACGATGCTCGCGGACTTCATGTCGATCGACGCGGGCGCACGCGCGACGTCGGCGATCATCGCGTCGGGAATTCTCCCCGCGGCGCTCGAGATGATGGATGGCCCGACGATCCGTGCGGTGGAGGCGTCGATTTATGCGGCCAGCTACCCCGCCGATGCGGACGCAGTGCTCCTCATCGAGCTCGATGGTCTCGACGCAGGGCTCGACACGGACGTGAAGCGCGTGGAGCAGTACTGTCTCGCCGCGGGCGCGCGCACGGTGCGAATCGCGGCGAACGAGGCGGAGCGCGCGCGCCTCTGGCAGGGAAGAAAGAAGGCCTTCGGCGCGATGGGGCGGATCGCGCCGGATCTCGTGGTGCAGGACGCCGTCATCCCGCGCACGAAGCTCCCCGACGTGCTTCGCGAGATCGCGGCGATCGCGGCGCGATGGCAGATCCAGGTGTGCAACGTCTTCCACGCGGGCGACGGGAATCTCCATCCGAACATCGGCTACGACTCGCGCAATGCGGACGAGTCGAAGCGTGTCGGCTTCGCGATGCGCGACATCATGCAGGCGTGCATCGACGCGGGCGGCACGATCACGGGCGAGCACGGCATCGGGCTCGACAAGCTCGAGTACATGCCGCTGATCTTCTCGGCCGAGTCGCTCGCGGCGCAGTGCGCGCTGCGCGATGCGTTCGATCCGGAGCGACGCGCGAATCCGGGGAAGGTCGTGCCGGTGCACTCGTGCCGCGAATGGAGGGGTGCGTGAGTACGTGCGCGGCGACTGCGGCGCTGCAGCATCGAGTGCGCGCGCACATTGCGAGCGGCGCCCTGCTGCGGATCCACGGTGGCGGCGGCTGGCTCGACGCCGGACGCCCAGTGCTCGACGCCGTGCCTCTCTCGCTCGCCGAAGACGATGGCATCGTCGAGTATGTCGCCGGCGACCTCACCCTCACCGCGCGCGCCGGCGCGACGCTCGCGAGCATCTCGCGCGCGACGGGCGCTGAGGGGCAGTGGCTCGCGCTCGATCCGCATGGCGCATCGGCAGGCACGCTCGGCGCGACCATCGCGACCGGATCCGCCGGTCCGCTCTCCCACGCCTTCGGCACGCCGCGTGACACGGTGCTTGGCCTCGAGGTCGTCACCGGAACGGGAGAGGTCGTGCGGGCGGGCGGGCGCGTCGTGAAGAACGTCGCCGGCTTCGATCTCACACGGCTCTTCACCGGCGCATGGGGGACGCTCGCAGTGATCACGGAGGCGACGGTGCGACTGCGCGCGCGTCCGGAGCGCGACGAAACGCTCGCCCTCGCGCTTCCGAATCACGACGAGATCGAGGGATGGCTCGGGAAGCTGCGCGCCCTTCCCTTCTCCCCGCTCGCACTCGAGATGCTCAACGCTCCGCTGGCCGCGGCGCTGGGCCTCGAGCGTCGCGCGCAACTGCTCGCGCGGCTCGGCGGCAACGACGATTCGGTGCGCGCACAGCGCCAGCTGCTCGGCGCCCTCGGCGACGCGTCACCCGCACCCGATGGAAGCTGGAGCGCGCTCGCCGCGGTCGAGCCGCCAGGATGCGCAGTGGTGCGCGTGTCCGCATCGCCATCGCGGCTGCATGCACTCTGGAGCCGCCTCGCGAGCGACGACGGCGGATCGCTCGCGCACGCCACCGTTGGGCGCGGCATCGTGCGCTGCATTCGCGCGCCGTCGGGCACCCCGTCCGTGGCCGGATGGCTCGACGCGATCGCGCGATGCGAGGGCGCGCACATCTTCGAACGTCTCCCGGCGGAATCGTGGAACACGATTCCCTCCCGCGTGCACGACTCACTGTCGCGCGCCGTTCGTAACGCCTTCGACCCCGCGCGCATTCTGAATCGCGGCATTCTCGGAGAGCACGCGTGAGCGAGCCGCTCGCCGCCCCCGCCTGTGCCATCCCCGGCACGCCGCTCGCCGACGCACGCGCTGGGATCGCGGCGTGCGTGCACTGCGGCTTCTGCCTCCAGGCGTGCCCGACCTATCTCGCACTCGGCGACGAGAACGACTCGCCGCGCGGACGGATCTATCTCATGCGCGCGCTCGTCGAGGGCGAGCTCGCGCTCGACGACGAGTCATTGCACACGCACATCGACCGCTGCCTCGGCTGCCGCGCCTGCGAGACGGCATGTCCTTCGGGCGTTCCGTACGGCGCGCTCCTCGAGGCGACGCGTGCGACGATCGCCGAGGTAAAGAAATCGCCGCTGCGCGCGCGACTGATTCTCGCGCTCTTCGCTCGCCGCGGGCTCATGCGAATCGTGGTCGGCGGTGCGCGGCTGCTCCGCGCCACCGGCCTTCCGCGCGCACTCGCGAAGCTCCCGGGGGACTTGGGTTTCGCCTTCGCGATGCTGGCATCGAGCGAGTCTCCGTTGCGACGCGCAACGTATCGCCCAACGGGCGACGGCAGCCGCGGCACCTTCGCACTCCTCCGCGGCTGTGTGATGGAAGGGCTGTTCACCGAGGCCAACCGCGCAACGGAGCGCACGCTCGTCGCCAACGACTATCGCGCCGTCGAGGCGCCCGCGCAGCACTGTTGCGGCGCGCTGCACGCGCACGCGGGCGATCTCCGCACTGCGCGCGTGCTCGCGCGCAGGAACATCGCGGCCTTCGAGGAATCGGGCGCCGAGTACGTGGTGACGAATGCGGCGGGGTGTGGAGCGCTGCTCAAGGAATACGACCATCTGCTCGCGACCGACGATGCGTGGGCCGCACGCGCGACGCGATTCGTCGAGCGCGTGCGCGATGTGAGCGAGCTCCTCGCCGCCGCCGGTCCGTGCGCCGGTGCCCCGCTCCCGTATCGCGTTACCTACGATGCGCCCTGTCATCTGCAGCACGCGCAACGCGTGTCGGCTGCGCCCCTCGCCGTGCTCGAAGCGATTCCCGGCCTCGAGCGCGTCGCTCTCGTCGATTCCGATCAGTGCTGCGGCAGCGCCGGCATTTATAACCTGCTCGAGCCGGCTCTTTCGGCGGCGGTGCTCGCGCCGAAGCTCGCGCACATCGAGCTCACCGGTGCAACGCTCGTCGCCACCGGGAACCCGGGATGCCTGATGCAGATCGGCGCCGGGATGCGACGTGCGGGACTCTCGGCACGCACCGTACACCCCGTGGAGCTCCTCGATGCGTCGTATGCTGCCTTAGCGCACGAGGCGTAGCGCGCGCCAGACGCTCCGTTATAACCTTTCGATATGATCGGTGCGCTGTTCTTCGAGGTCGAAGGCGTCATCGCCAGCACGTCGGCGCTGCGGCGCGCGGCACTCGTTCGCGCCCTGGCGGATGAAGGGTTGACGGGCGCGGAGTCGCCGGCGGAGGGAGCGGATATCGCCGATGCCATGCGAAACACGCGCGATGCCGTTCGCCACGCGCTGCGCGGCCCCGCGATCGCGAGCGACGAGACGACGCTCTCACTCATCGCGCTGCGCGCGGACCGGCACTTTGCCTCGCTCGTGCAGGCGGGCGTGTCGCTCGCGCCCGGCGCACGCGAGCTCCTCGCGCTCGCCGCCGCTCGCTGCCGCCTCGCGATCGTTACCGGCCTCACGCGCGCGAGTGTCGAGTCGGTGCTCTCGCTCGCAGAGCTCGATGGCGCGATCGAAGTCATCATCGCCGCGGAGGATGTCGCGGCGCCGAAGCCCGCCTCCGATGGATATCGCAAGGCGCTCGAACGCGCGAGCCGCAAGCGTCCCCTCGACATCACCACTGCAATCGCGCTCGAGTCCAGCGCCGCAGGGTTGCGCGCCGCACACGGCGCCGGTCTCCGCTGCGCCGTGATCGTTCCGAGCCACGAGACGAGCATTGCGGGCGCCGACGCGACGCTCGTCTCGCTCGTTGGCGAGACCCCCGCGACTCTCGGCGCCATGCTCTCGATCCGGGCCGTCGGATGACCGCTGGCCCCATCATCTCGGGCGAGTTCCCCGCGGTCGGCGTCGTCGCCGGTCATTCGGTCACGCTGCACTACGGAAATATCGCGGCCGAATACGCATCGCTGGGCGATGGCGCAATGCTCACCGACCGCAGCGCGCGCGGCCGCACGCGTCTCGATGGCCCCAAAGCCGCCGAGATGCTCACGGGACTCGTGACCAACGATGTCCTCGCGCTTCAGCCGGGGCACGGCCAGTACGCCGCGGCTCTCAGCCCGAAAGGGCGCATCGTCGCCGACGTGCGGATCTTCTCGCGCGCCGATCATCTCCTCGTCGACGTCCCTCCGCGCGCGCGCGCCGGATGGGATGCGCTCATCCGCAAATATCTCAATCCGCGGATCGTGCCCTACGCCGACGTTTCGACGATGATGCGCCAGCTGGTCATCGCCGGCGCCGCTGCGCGCTCCATGCTCGGTCCCGCGGCGGGACTCGCACGCGAAGCGCTCGCCGGTCTCGCATCGTATTCGCACATCGATGCCGAGATCGGCGGCAGGCCGGTGATGATCGCGCGCATTCCCGATCTCGAGGCGGAGGGCTTCGAGCTCTTCTTCCCCGCCGATGCATTCGGCACGATCTGGCAGCGGCTCATCGCCGGCGGGGCAACACCGGGTGGTCTGCTCGCCTGGGAGATCGCACGCATCGAGAACGGCCGTCCCGAATGGGGGATCGACATCGATGAGACGACGATCCCGCAGGAAGCGAATCACGACGAGCTGCACGCGATCTCGTACACCAAAGGCTGCTACACTGGGCAGGAAGTCGTCGCGCGCATCCACTTCCGCGGCCACGTCAACCGACACCTGCGCGGCCTCGTGCTTGGCCACAACGAGCCGCCGCCCGAGCGCGCGAATCTGCTCTCGCTCGAAGGAAAGCAGGTCGGCGACGTACGATCGAGCGTGCTCTCGCCACGTCTCGGTGCGATCGCGCTCGTGATGGTGCGACGCGAAGTCGAGATGGGAAGCACGGTCGTCGTGGAGAACGAGCGGGGGACCATCCAGGGACAGATCGTGCCGCTGCCGTTCCCACAGGAGTGAGTCGCGCGCTCGTCACCGGCGCCACCGGACTCGTCGGATCGTACATCGCGGAGCGGCTGATCGTCGATGGCTGGAGCGTGCGCGCCCTCGTGCGGGATCCGCTCGCCGCAAGGTGGCTCACCGAGGCGGGCGCCGAGCTCGCGCGCGGCGATCTCGGCGATGCCGAGTCGCTCCGCACGGCGATGACCGGGTGTGACACGGTCTTCCACTGCGCCGCGCTCATCGCCGCGAGCGGCGATTGGTCGAGCTTCCAGCGCGCGAACATCGACGGCACGCGCGCGGTCGTCGAAGCCGCATCACGCGCGAGCGCGCGTCTCGTGCACACGAGCAGCGTTGCGGTGTACGGCAGCGCGGCACGCTATCGCGCTGCGCCTACAGACGAAGAGACCCCACTCGCGCCGCTCCCCGAGCACGCGTACTACGCGCGGTCGAAGCGCGAGGCCGAACAGATCGTGCTCGACGCGCACGCCACCGGTGAGCTGTGGGCAACGGCGATTCGTCCGCCGATGATCTACGGCAAGCGCGATCGGCAGCTCGTGCCGAGATTCGCGCGGATGATGCGCACGGGTGTCTTCCCGCTCTTCGGAGGCGGCCGATCGACCTTCGCGCTCGTGCACGCATCGGCGGTCGCCGACGGCGCCGTGCGCGCGGCGACGATCGATGCGGCCGGTGGGCGCGCCTACAACCTCGCAAACGACTTCCCAGTCACGATCGCCGACTTCGTCCAGCTCGGCGCCAATGGTCTCGATCGCCGCGTGCGCGGCGTGCCCATCCCGCTTTCCCTCGCGCGCGCGATTTTCTCGCTGCTCGGAGCTGCAGCCGGAATCGCGAAACAGAAGGCGATGGCGGAGCAGCTCCCCGGAACGGTGGACAGCTTCAGCCGCGACAACCCCTTCACATCAGCGCGTGCGCGCCGCGAGCTCTCGTGGTCGCCGACGATGCGTCCCGAGGTCGGGGTCCCCGAGGCATTCGCATGGTGGCGCGTCAACCGGCGTCTCCCAAATGCGTAGTCGTCGCCACTTGCGAGCCGTCTTCACTCGACGCGGCTCGCGCGGGGGTGGGATGACGTCGAGTTTCGCTGTACTCTACTTCCGATAATGGCTGAGACTACCCGGAGCGAGCGCGTCGCGTTGAAGGAGTGGGCGGTGCTGGTCGACGCGATGGGACGCGGCGATCTCATCGCGATGATCCGCAAGGGCGGCATCCGCGAGAAGCGCGCGGGCTTCGACGTGCGCCACGATCGCTTTCTTCTCTATCCGACCTTCTTCCACGAGAAGCTGCACGAGCTCGACGCGCGCTTCCACGCGACGCTGGACGCGTCGCACGCGAATCGCCCGCCCGAAGGGATGATTCAGCTGCGCTACGTTGCAACAGTGGCGGCGGTGTGGCTCGCGACGGACCTCGAGCGACTGCACGCCATCGACGCCGAGCACGGCCTCACCTGGGGCGCCGTCGAGTCGCGCTTCCGCTATCGCGACGACCCGCGCGTGCACGTCGTGGCCGTGCGCATTGCGGCGCTCCGGGGAGTCGTTACCCTCCCCGAGGCGCGTCGCTACACCGGATGTGTGTCCTGGGTCAAGCTCGACGAAGACATCGACGTCGGCGAAGCACAGCCGATCCTCGATGACCCGTCCTTCGCTCGGCGACTGGGCGCGCTCGAAAGCGCGCTCGGAGCGCCGGCGTAGTACTCGCTAGTCGCGCATGAAGTGGCAGGTGTAGCCGCCGGGATTCTTCTTCAGATAGTCCTGGTGATATCCCTCGGCGCTGTACCATGTCGATGCGGGCTCGATGCTCGTCGTCACGGGCCGCTTCCACTTCCCCGCCGCCTCGATGCGCGCGATCACCTGCGCGGCCGCGATCTTCTGCTCGGGTGACTGCGGAAAGATCGCCGAGCGATACTGCGTGCCGACGTCGTTTCCCTGCCGGTTGAGCGTCGTTGGATCGTGCAGCTGGAAGAACCAGTCTTCGAGAAGTTTCTCGTAGCTCAGCACCGACGGGTCGAACGTCACGCGAATCGCCTCCGCGTGCCCCGACTTGCTGTCGTGTGTGTCATCGTACTTCGGATTCTCGAGCCATCCGCCCGTGTAGCCCACGTCGGTCTCGAGAATGCCGGCAACCTTCCGCAGAATGTCCTCGACGCCCCAGAAGCAGCCGCCCGCGAGGACCGCCACCTCTGTCTTCCGATCACCGGCGATGGTCGAGGTAGAGGTATTGGAATTTTCCTTCTCACTCATATTGGTTCTCCCTTCGCTCGTGTCGAATTGGGGGCGCGCGGTCGCGCCGACAGCGCGCCCGTCGGTGTCCTTACACAACGCACAAACGGGCGCCGCGGGTCCCGCGACAATGTAACGAGAGGGGCTATCGACTCCGCCGTCGGAGCGCCGAATCGAGCGCTGCGAGCCCACTGTCCGCCGGCGCCGCGGCCCGTGCGCGCGCGAGCGCACTGCGCGCCCCGGCGCTGTCACCGCGCGCGAGCGAGATCCGCGCCTGCAGGGCGTACTGTACCGCGGGCGGCATCCCACCATGCGCCGCCGCCCTGTCGAGCTCATGCTGCGCATCCGTACCGCGGCGCGATTCGAGCAGCGCCGCAGCGTACGCGTAACGGAGCCCCGGGTCGTCACCGTCCTCCGACACCGCGCGCGCATAGGCCGCAGTCACCGAGTCCGTGAGCCCGAGCTTCGCGTACGCGCGCGCGAGCAGCACGTAGCGGAGCGATCCCGCGGGATCCGGCCCGCGCATGCTCTTGATCGCACCGATTACGGAATCCGCACCGCGCCGGTCGAGCAGCGCGTCGAGAAAC
>JBBRYY010000028.1:0-32748 GCA_038237245.1 Gemmatimonadales bacterium
ATTGACGCTCATCGCGAAGATACTTCCGCGACGAACGGAGCTCACCAAAAATCGCGACCGCGCGACATCAAAAGTGATGTCCTCGGAAATCATATCGGGATCGGGCAGATGCGAGACGAGCTGCGGCGCGCCGATATCGCGCACGGCATGGTCGCGCGATGTCACGATCGCCGCCGCGGATGCCGGATTTCGCAGCGCCGCGTATTGGGTCAGCATCCCCGTGTCGAGCGCCGCACCCATCACTGCGATCGCGCCCAGCCATCGTTTCGCGCCGGCGCTGTCGTGCGCCTCGAGCGCGAGCGCCGCGAAGCGGGTTGCAATGCGCGGCGTAGAACCGAGTGCGCGATAAACGGCGCTCAGCTGCGCGCGATACGATGCGGTATCGTGCGAGACGCGTGCCGCCTGCAGCGCCCGATCGTGGTCGCGCCACGTCGAATCCACTTGAGCCAGCGCCGGTACGGCACCGCCTGCAAGGATCGCCAGCAGCGAGAGAGCACCGCGTATGCCGCGCGCACGCGAGGGCATCAGGACCATGGACTCGAGAATCATCAACGGCTCCCGCACTGTGGGCTTCGCGTGGTACCATCGCCTCCCGATACGATAGCCGCCAACACCACGCGCTCCGATGACCGCCGACCATTTTCTGACATTATCGGGGTTTGATGTTCGATCGCCCCACGCGGGACAACTGCATTTCAAACGATGAGACGGCTACCTCGACACGATGAGCTCCGCCATGCGCGCCGCGGCGCCCGGCGCCTGCGCGAAGAAGAGCACCGGCTCGATCAGCTCGAGCTCCATGAGGAGGAGTCGCCCATTGCGTATAACTCCATCGACTCTTGCGTAGAGTATCTCGTCGACCCCCGTTTTCGTGGCCTCGGCCGTCGCACGGAGCGCCGCGCCCGCATCGCCGATCAGCACGGGGTCAGGATCGAGGCGCTCGACCGTTCCCCCAAAGTTGTATTGCACGCGAAAATCGCCTGTCGCGGGGCGCTTCTTCACTGCATGGCTGAATGCGCCGCCGATGAAGACGAGCGACCACTCTCCATCCTCGATCTCCGGCAAAAACGGCTGCACCAGAAGCCCACTCGGCGTCGACTCTCGAAGCGCCGTGAAGCGTGCCTGATGCGCTTCGCCATCGCGCGGAGCGATGCGCCACGTCTCGTGCGCAGTTGCGGAAATCGCCGGCTTCACCACCGCACCGGCCTCCCATCCCTGCTCGGCGATCAGCGCATCGAGCTCGGGCACCGCACCATCATCGTCGCGGCTCACCCAGATCGTCGGAACGATGGCGACACCGCGCGTCTCGAGATCCCTGAGGTAGTGCTTGTCCACACTCCACTGGACGAGCGCGGGGCCGTTCATGAGCGACCCACGATGATGCTCCTTCACATCGTCGACCCAGCTGCGGAATTCCCGAGGTAGATGATGAAAGTTCCAGCAGGAGCGAAGCACGATGCGATGATAGCTCGACCAGTCCACCTTCGCGTCCCACGGCTTTGCCTCGACCTCCGCTCCGCGCGCGACGAGCGCATCTCGCAGCAGACAGTCGTCGGCGGTGATCGCCGGAACGCCGGAGTAGGTGACCAGCGCAATGCGGTCGTCTGAATGCAGGAGGGACATTGGATCCGGTGTTGGGGTGGGATGTACGCCACCTCAATTGCAAAGCGGCTCTCCGAATCTGAAGTTACGATGCGCCGTTCTAAAGTGCGCGTTGCAAGCGCATTCCTGTGATTCTCGTGCATCTTTCCTCATGCTCTTCGTCGATAATGCCGGCATCACGGACGCGCGCCTGAACCTGGCGCTCGAGGAGCACATCCTCCGCAACAGGATGGCGGACGATGACCTGCTTCTCTTCTACGTCAATGCTCCCGCGATCATCATCGGGCGGAATCAGAACACCATCGAGGAGATCAACTCGGACGTGGTCGACGCACGCGGCATCCGCGTCGTGCGGCGCGTGTCCGGCGGCGGCGCCGTCTACCACGACCTCGGCAACCTGAACTTCAGCTTCATGACACGCGACGTGATCGCGCGCTTCAATCGTTATGATCTCTTCAACAAGCCCGTGGTCGAGGTGCTGCGCGAGCTCGGCGTCCCGGCGGAGATCGGTGGACGCAACGACATCCTCGCCGGGGGCCGCAAGATCTCGGGGAACGCGCAGTTCGCGACCGCTGGGAAGATGTTCAGCCACGGCACACTCCTGCTCGATTCGAGTCTCGACGATGTCACCGCGGCGCTGAAGCCGAAGCCGGGAAAAATCGAGTCGAAGGGGGTGAAGTCCATTCGCAGCCGCGTTGCCAACATCAGCGAGTTCCTTCGGGAACCGATCGCCGTAAGCGAGTTGCGCGACCGGATCCTCGAGCGCCTTTTCGGCACGCGCGACCGCGCGGTCATTCCCTCGCTCACGCTCAACGCCGCGGACTGGCACGCCGCGCACGAGTTGGTCGAGCGCAGATACGGGAGCCGGAGCTGGAACTACGGCGAGAATCCGCCGAGCACGCTGCAGCGTGCACAGCGGTTTCCGGCGGGAGAGATCGACATGCGCCTCGATGTCCACGGTGGCGTCATCACCGGCGTGCGATTCTTCGGCGACTTCATGGGGCGCACCGAGGTGAGCGAGCTCGAAGCCAGGCTCGTCGGGGTCGCCCACGAGCGGGATGCGATCGTCGCCGCACTCACCGGCATCGATCTGCGCCAGTACTTTGGCGACGTGAGTCATGACGACGTTCTGGCAATTCTGACTCCCTGATTCGACAGCTCCCTCGCTGCCGAACGTCGCGGCTTGCGTTGTAACTTTCGCCGATCACTTCGAGGATCAATCATGACCCACTCCGTAGGCGACTGCAGCCATCTCGATCAGGTGCGCGACGTCTCCCCGAAGACTCCGAAGGGGTGCGAAGAGTGCCTCAAGCTCGGCATGCAGTGGGTTCACCTGCGACTCTGCCAGGAGTGCGGGCACGTCGGCTGCTGCGATCAGTCGGAGGGGAAGCACGCGACGAAGCACTTCCACCAGTCGGAGCACGCGATCATGAAGAGCTTCCAGCCCGGTGAAGACTGGAGCTGGTGCTACGTCGACGAGCTGTTCATGGAGCCTGCAGCGGAGCCGACCGCGTGAGCGCGAACACGGCGTGGCCCTCGCTTTCCCTCGCTGCCTGGAGCGACACTCGCGACACGCTGCACATGTGGACGCAGATCGTGGGCAAAACGCGCCTCGCGCTCGCACCGATGGTCAATCACTGGTGGCAGGTCCCGCTCTATATCTCCGCACGAGGGCTCACCACATCGTGGATTCCGTACGGTGAATCCGGATTCTCGGTCGAATTCGACTTCATCGATCACGCGCTCGTCGTTCAGCACGACGATGGACGCGCGTGGAACATGGCGCTGGCCCCGCGCTCCGTAGCCGATTTCTACGAGAGCTACATCGGCGGCCTACGCGACCTCGGCATCGACGTGCGCATCTGGCCCGTGCCGGTCGAGATCGCGAATCCGATCCCGTTCGCCCAGGACGAGACGCACAACTCGTACGACCCGGCCGCCGCGCGCGACTTCTGGCGCGCTCTCTCGCAGGCCTCACGCGTTCTCGGCATCTTCCGCGGGCGCTTCATCGGCAAGTCGAGCCCCGTGCACTTCTTCTGGGGGAGCTTCGACCTCGCGTGCACACGTTTCAACGGACTGCGCGCGCCGCTACATCCGGGAGGAGTTCCCGGACTCGCCGACTGGGCAACACGCGAAGCGTACTCGCACGCGTGCATCAGTGCGGGGTGGTGGCCCGGCGCAATGGGCAGCCCGATCGAAGAGGCGGTATTCTATGCCTATGCGTATCCGGAGCCGGTCGGGTGCCCAACGGCGAAGATCCGTCCCGCCGCCGGCCGCTACCACGACGTGATGCACGAGTGGGTGCTGCCGTACGAAGCGGTGCGCAGCTCCGCGCACCCGGACACTGACGCGCTCGACTTCTTTCAGAGCACCTACGATGCCGCTGCATCGCTGGGCGGCTGGGATCGCCCAGCGCTCGAGCGCGCCAATGATGCGCGATTGAAGTAGCGAACGTTCAGAGCATGTACGGGATGTTCGACGCTGCGGTCGGATAGGCGTAGATCATCTTCTTCAGCTCCGCCGATGGGATGGCGAAGCGCATCGCCATCGCGAAGAGGTTGATCACCTCCTCGGCGTGCACGCCTAGCAGATACGCGCCGACGATACAGTCGGTCTCCTCGTCGATGATCGTCTTGAACATCCCGACGGGCTCGCGCACGCGCCGACTGACGAACCACTCCGCGGTGTCGCCCGTCTCGACACGAACGTGCATGCCTTTGTCACGCGCCGCCATCTCCGTGAGCCCGACACCCGCGAGCGCGGGAAGCGTGAAGACGACGCTCGCGACGGCACGAAGATCCGGACGGGTTGTGTTCCCGCCGAGCAGATTCGCGGAGACGATCGAGCCCTCGTGTCCGGCCACCGGAGTGAGCGGGATCGATCCGGGCGGGTTGACCACATCGCCCGCACCGTAGACACGGGAGTTCGACACGCTCTGCAGGAACTCGTTGACGCGCACCGCGCCGTGCCGCTCGAGCTCGATGTGCCCCGCCGCCGCGCCGATGCGCGCGGTGTTCGGCACGCGCCCCGCGCCGTGCACCACGAGATCGGTTTCGATCACCTGGGTGTTTGCGCCATGCCCCACGTGCACGCGAAACGGCGATGAGACCGACGCGCGATCGATCGCCTTCACCGTATGATCGAGACGCACATCGATGCCGATCGCCCGAGTGTGCGCGATCAACCGATCCACCACCGCACGATCGAACAGCGGAAGCGGCGCACCGCGCCCCACGATGACGACCTCCGACCCCGCGCGCCGCGCGAGATGCGCGAACTCGAGCGAGATGTAGCCCGCGCCGATGAACACGATGCGGCGCGGAAGTGCGTCGAGCTCCATGAAGGCCGTACTGTCGATGACGTGCGATTCTCCGGCAATCCCCAGCTGCCGCGGTGACGCGCCCGTCGCAATGACGACGTGGCGCGCGGTGAGCTCGCGATCGCCGACGACGATGCGATCCTCCGCCACGAAGCGCGCCTCGCCGTGCAGCGGCTCGATCCCCGCCTTCCGGAATGCGCCCTCACGACTGGCCGGCAGCGGATCAGTGAAGCTCCGCTTGAACTGCATCAGCGCCGGCCAGTCGATCGACGCGTCGCCGGAGACGCCGTGCCCCTCCATGCGCCGATGCCACGACATCACATCCGCGGCCCCGACGAGGACCTTCTTCGGATCGCAGCCGCGATTGCCGCAGGTACCTCCATACGGTTGATCGTCCACTACGGCCACGCGCCATCCAGCCGCGGCACAGCCATTCGCGGGCCCGGAGCCGGCGGTTCCGGTGCCGAGCACGACGAGGTCGAATTGATCGTTCATAGTCCTCCCGCGCTGGTTAACCGCCTCAAAGCGGCATCGGAACCAAATGCACTATTTTTGCCCTAGTTACTATCGTGCGTGCCGCCGTAGCATCCCCGAATGTCCGCTTCTGCCTCAAGGCTTCCAATGGCCTCATCGCTTCTCACTGCCCAGCCCGACAACACACGCGTCGCAACCTCGCGACGTACACTGCATCCGGCAACGCTCGCCGAGCGCTTCGACGCGGTGCGCGCGCAGACGGAGCACCTGTGCGAGCCGCTCGACACCGAGGATTACGTCGTCAGCAGCATGGCCGATGTGAGTCCCACAAAATGGCATCTCGCGCACACGAGCTGGTTCTTCGAGACATTCATTCTCGGTCCGCACGCGCCCGGCTATCGCTCGCCGAATCCGCGCTACGCCTACCTCTTCAATTCCTATTACGTCCAGGCTGGTGAGCGACACTGCCGCGCGATGCGTGGTCTCGTGACGCGTCCAACCGTACGCGAGGTATTCGAGTATCGCGCGCACGTCAGCGAGGCGATGCGGAAGCTCCTGCGCGAGATCAACGAGGATCCCGCACACCCGGCGTATCCACTGGTCGTGCTGGGTCTCCACCACGAGCAGCAGCATCAGGAGCTGCTCGTCACGGACATCAAGCATGTCTTCTGGATGAATCCTCTTCGCCCGGTGTATCGCGAGCGGTCCGTGCTTCCCGCGCGTGCGCTCCCGGAGTCCGCGTGGAAGTCGTTCGAAGGCGGCGTGCATCGCATCGGATATCAGGGTGATGGCTTCTCCTTCGACAACGAGCTCCCCGCGCATCGCGAGTTCCTCGAGGACTTCAGGCTCGCATCGCACCTCGTCACGAACGGCGACTATCTCGACTTCATCAACGACGGCGGCTACCAGCGCTCCGAGCTCTGGCTCTCGCCCGGTCTCGCGATGGTACAGGACGGGAAATGGGAGGCGCCTTTCTACTGGGAGCGCGCCGACGATGGCTGGACCGAGTTCACGCTCGCGGGAACGAAGCCGGTCGTGCTCGACGAGCCCGTGTGTCACGTGAGCTACTATGAGGCCGACGCGTTCGCTCGCTGGGCGAAGCGTCGACTGCCCACTGAAGCGGAGTGGGAAGTCGCCGCGCGCGGCGCGCCGCTGGAAGGAACCTTCGTCGAGAGCGAGCACTTCCATCCCGCGCCCGCGAGCGACGCGGCCATCGCGTCGGGCGAGCTCACGCAGCTCTACGGCGACGTGTGGCAATGGACGCAGAGCGCCTACGTCGGCTACCCGGGCTTCAAGGCAGATACCGGCGCGATCGGCGAGTACAACGGCAAGTGGATGGCAGACCAGTGGGTGCTGCGAGGTGCGTCATGCGCCACGCCGCAGTCGCATGCGCGGGTCACGTATCGAAACTTCTTCCCATCGGATGCACGATGGCAGTTCATGGGGATTCGCCTTGCCGACCACGCGTGATGAGCGTTCGATGACGATGCCGGCATCGCGGCACGGCGTGCCGCGCATCGTTGCGCGCCCCATTGCGCGCAGCCTGCGCGACGAGGTTCTGCTCGGGCTCCACGCGGAGCCGAAGACGCTGCCGCCCAAGCTGTTTTACGATGCCGTGGGTGCGGAGCTATTCGAGCAGATCTGTGAGCTCCCTGAGTACTACCTCACCCGCGCCGAGCTCGAGATTCTGAATGCGCGCGCGGGCGAGATTGCGAAGCTCGCGGGGCCGCGCGTCGCGCTGCTCGAATACGGGAGCGGCGCCGGCGTGAAAATCCGTCTGCTGCTCGACGCGCTCAAAGCGCCCGCAGCCTACGTGCCGATCGACATCTCGCGCGAGCAGCTCGATCGCGTCGCGCGCGAGCTCGCCGCGGAGTATCCGAATGTCGCGGTGCGTCCGCTCCACGCGGATTACACGTTGCCGCACGCGGTTCCCGATCTGCCCGTGCGCTCGCGCAGAGTCGCGTTCTTTCCCGGCTCCACGATCGGCAACTTTCATCCGATGGAAGCCGCGGCCTTTCTCGGCCGCGTACGTCGCGTGGTCGGCAAGGACGGCGCCCTCATTCTCGGCGTCGACCGCCGCAAGAGCGCGGCAGTGCTCAACGCAGCCTACGATGACGCGGCGGGCGTGACGGCGGCGTTCAACAAGAACATCCTCACGCGCATCAACCACGATGCGGGTGGGCATTTCGATCTCGACGGCTTTGCGCATCGCGCGTTCTTCAACTCGCGCGCGAACCGCGTCGAGATGCATCTCGTGAGCAAGATCGAGCAGTTGGTGCGGGTTGCTGGCGACGTCATCCATTTCGACGAGGGCGAGTCGATCTGGACCGAGAGCTCGTACAAGTACGATCGCGCGCGACTCGAGGAGCTCATCGAGACCGCCGGCTTCAGGATGCGGAAACTCTGGACGAACTCGAAGCGGCAGTTCTGGGTGGCCTACCTCGAGGCGGTGTGACGCAGATGCGCCGGTGCGACCGCGCGTTCCACCAGCGCGAGCGCACCGTCGACTAGCAGGGCGAGCGCCGCCGCGGGAAGCGCCCCCGAGAGGATCATGTTCGTGTCGGCGAGCGCGAGCCCCGCAACGATGGGCTCGCCGAGTCCGCCGGCGCCGATGAAGGCCGCGAGCGTTGCCGCACCAACGGTGATCACCGCAGCAGTACGAATCCCCGACATGATCACCGGCGCCGCAAGCGGCAGCCGCACCGAGAGCAGCCGCTGCCACGGCGTCATCCCCAGCGCTTCCGCCGCCTCGACCGCGGACGGATCCGCGTCGCGCACGCCGCTGTAGGCGCTCCGCACGATCGGATAGAGCGCGTAGATCCAGAGCGCCACGAGCGCCGGCTTTATCCCGATGCCGAAGAGCGGGATCATGAAGGCCAGGAGCGCAATACTCGGAATCGTCTCGAGCACACCCAACGCGCCGACCACCGGCTCGGCCAACCGCCGTGTACGCTCGAGGGCGAGTGCGAGCGGGAGGGCGACCAGAATCGCGGCGCCGAGGGCGAGGGCGACGAGGAGGAGATGCTGCAGCACCAGCGTCCAAATGGCGCCGCGGCGCTGCCACAGGTAGGGCAGCAGCGATATCGTAGTACTAAGATATTCCTCCTTTCCTGCTGCGCTGTCGGGATATCCCTCCCCGGCGGTAAGCCCCACATCGCGCAGGGCGTCCGCCGCGACGCGCGTCACACTCTCGCCATCGACCTCGATGCGCCGGTTGAGCGCGCGCATCCGCGTCTCGTCGAGCAGCCCGCTCAACAGCGTGAGCGCGGACACCGCGTCGGGGTGATCGTGCGCGAGCCGCGAGCCGATGAGTGCGGCCGCCTCGTAGGGCGGGAAGAAGTGCTTGTCGTCGAGGAGCGTCACGAGATCGTACTTCGCGAGCAGTCCATCGGTTGAGTAGCCGTCGATGACGTCGACCGCGCCGCTCGCGAGCGCCTGATATTTCACCGCGGGCGCGAGCGGCCGCACCGCGCGCGGGCGCACGCCGTACACGCGCGCGAGTCCCGCGAGTCCGTCCGGACGCCCGATGAAGTCCGCCGTGAATCCAGCGGTGAGGTGCGCGCTCTCCCGGGCGAGGTCGCTGATGGTCCGGAGGTGATACTGCGCCGCAGTATTCCGTCGCACCGCGATCGCGTACGCGTTCTGGAATCCGAGCGGCGGAAGCCAGCGCATCCCGTAGCGCGACGCGAACTCGCGCGCGACGTGCGCGAAGACAAGGCGCGCGTCGCTCGCGAGCGAGTCGGGGAGCGTGTCGTGCAGCACCGCGAGCAATCCGGTGCCGGTGTACTCGGGATAGACATCGATGGCGCCGGAACGGAGCGCCTCGATCGCGATTTGTGTCTGGCCGAGCCCCATGCGGCGATCCACGGTCATCCCATGCGCCTCGAGGAGCTGCGCGAACATTTCGGCGAGCAGGTACGACTCGCCGAAGGGCTTGGAGGCGACGATAATGGGCGTGGTGCGCGCCGCGCGAGGCGTGGTCTGCGCGCGCACGCTCATCGGCGCAAGGAGACCGGCCGATACGACACCGACCGAGATCGCCCGCGTGATCGTGCTCATCGCAGCAGCTCTCACGCGATTCCCCGGAGCGGCGCCGACGCTGCGAGCGCGCGCGCGAGCAGCGTCGCCACGTAGGGCGTCGCTGGCGCGGACGCGAGTGTGTCGATCGTCCCGCGCTGCTCGATGCGCCCGTTGCGCATTACCACCAGCTCGTCGGCGAGCCGCGCCGCCTCCGCGAGGTCGTGCGTCACCATGAGCATCGTGAACGACAGCTCGCGTCGCAGGGTATCGAACGCCGCCTGCAAATCCGAGCGCGTGATCGCGTCGAGCGCGCCGAAGGGCTCGTCCATGAGTACGACGCCGGGACGCGCGGCCAGCGCGCGCGCCAGCGACGCGCGCTGCCGCTGTCCACCCGACAGCTCGTGCGGAAAGCGCGCGCCAAATGTCTCGGCGGGGAGCCCGACCAGCGCCAGTGTCTCCGTTGCCACATCAGTCGCATTGGCTACGCCCAGCAGCGTGGGCACCAGCGCGACGTTCCGCAGAATCCGCCAGTGCGGCATCAACCCGCCGTTCTGCGGCACATAGCCGATCATCCGCCGCAGCGCCACGCTCGGCATTTCGCGCACGGTCTGCGCGCCAACGGAAATCGTGCCACTCGTCGGCTCGACTAGGCGATTGAAGCATCGCAGCAGCGTCGTCTTCCCCGATCCGCTCTCACCGACCAGCGCGACGCTCGTCCCCGCTGCCACATCGAGGCTCACGCCATCGAGCGCGGTCACGGTGCCGTAGCGCTGCACGATATCCCTCGCGGCGAGCGCGAGCGGCTCGCGTCGCGTCAGTGACTCGGCGGGTGTGTTCACTCCCGTAAGCTGCCGCTTCGGCTGCCGAGTGGCAACGCGCGACGAGGCGAGGCGTTATCATCAGCGAATGGCACTCCAGCCACCTGCGACGCTCTGGACCATCGGCCACTCCACGCATCCGATCGAGGAGTTTCTCGAGCTCCTGCGCGCGCACGAGATCACGCGGATCGCCGACGTGCGCCGCTTCCCGGGCTCGCGCGCGCACCCGCACTTCAACCCCGAGGCGCTCGCCGCAGCACTCGTCGAGCGCGGAATCGCATACACGCCGATGCTCGCGCTCGGCGGGCGGCGGAAGCCGCGCCCCGACTCCCCGCACATCGCCTGGCGCAACGACGCCTTCCGTGGCTACGCCGACTACATGGACACGCCGGAATTTCAGGCGGTGGCGGAACAGCTCGCGATGCTCGCGCGCGCGGATCGCGTTGCCGTCATGTGCGCGGAGGCAGTGTGGTGGCGATGCCACCGCTCGATGATCTCCGACTACTTCAAGGCGAGCGGATGGACCGTGCTTCATATCATCGGCGCGGGTGAGGCAAAGGAGCATCCATACACGTCGGTCGCGAAGGTGGTCGACGGCACGTTGAACTACTGACTGGCGTTCTCCCCCCTGAGACGCTTGCGTGATAGCTTGAATCCCGGGGATTCCCGTCCCCGCCCGCTCGCTTCTCTCTCGCGTCGTTCCGCGCGCCCCTGTCCCGATGACCTTTCAGCGCAAGATGCTGTTCGGCTTCTCGCTCATGGTCCTCCCCGCGCTGCTCATCGGGGTCGAGGCGATCCGCACGAACGTGCTCGAGCGCGACGCGCTCCAGATGCTCGGCCAGAACATGGCACGCACACGCACGTACTCCGAGCTCGAGACGGCGATGTTCAACCAGAGCGAGATCATCTGGCGCGATCTGAGCGGGCTCGACCCACATGCGCGTGATGAGTTCCGCACGACGGGCGAGGTCATCAAGTACTGGCAGCAGCGCTGGCGGTCGGAGCTTCGTCCCAACGAGGCCGCGCTCGCGAATAGCACCGAGGAGATTCAGCGAAACATCGAGGTCGTCGCGGACAGCGTGTTCGTGCTCTACGATTCGGGGCAGCGCGAGGCCTCGTACCGTCTCGCACAGCGCGATCTGCGCGACCGGCTTCTCCCCGAGCTCACCCAGCTCAATCGCGATATCTATCGTCAGGCGCGCGAGTCGAGTGTGCGCGGTGCGTACACGCGTCTCGAGGAGATCGTCACCCGCGAGCGCGATGTGCTCATCGCGATCCTGATCGTCGCGGTCGGCGCGGGACTTCTCGGCTCCTGGCTCATCTCGCGCGGACTCGCGCGCCCGATCAGCCAGCTGCGCGTGGCCATGGCGCGCGTGGGCGCAGGCGAAATCGAGCTCCCGATCGATGTGAGCTCCCCCGATGAGATCGGCGACCTTGCGCGCTCCTTCGCGCAAATGACGGCGAGCCTCCATGAGTCGCAGGCGCGCAGCACGCGCCTCAATTCCGAGCTGCAGCGGAAGGTCTCGCAGCTGGAAACGACGCAGGCGCAGCTCGTCCAATCAGAGAAGCTCGCCTCGATCGGCGAGATGGCCGCGGCCGTCGCACATGGGATTCGTAATCCGCTCGCCAGCCTGCGCGCCGCGGCGCAGGTCGCGCTGCGCCACCCGGAATCAGCCTCCTCGCGCGAGCATCTCGGCGTCATCATCGATGAGGTCGATCGACTCGACCGTCGCGTGAGCCATCTACTCAGCTTTTCCAAGCCAGCGCCGTACCATCCCCTGCGCGAAAGCGTGGCGCGACTGATCGAGGACTTGCTGCCGCCGTTCGGCGAGCTACTGCGCGAGAAGAGCGTGACCCTCACGGTCGGCATCGCAGCCGATCTCCCCGACGTGCGCGTCGATCCGATGCAGCTCGAGCAGGCGCTCGTCGAGATCGTGTCGAACGCACTCGACGCGATGCCTGAGGGCGGCACACTCCGCATCTCCGCGCACACGAGTCGTGCGACGGCTGGCGAGGAGACGGTGCTCGTCGAGATCGTCGACAGCGGCGTCGGAATTCCCGCGCGGGTGCTCGCCTCGGTATTCGAGCCGTTCTTCACGACGCGTACCGAGGGCACCGGGCTCGGACTCGCGATCGCCAAGCGTTACGTCGAGCAGAACGGCGGCGCGATCGAGATCGATAGCGCTGCTGGCACGGGAACGACGGTGCGTATCCGTCTTCCAGGCATCGAGGTCGACGCGCTTGCCGCTGCAGCGGCAAGCGACGCCGTGCTCGCAACCGTGAAGCGCTCGTGAGCGGCCCGACCGTTCTCATCGTCGACGACGAGCGCACGCTCGCACGCTCGATCAAGACCTTCCTCACCGAGTACGGCTACGAAGCGGAGGTCGCCGGCGATGCGGAGACGGCGCTGCAGCTGCTCGAGAGCTTCCGCCCGGACGTCATCTTCGCCGACGTCCGCCTCCCCGGCATGGGCGGGATCGAGCTGCTCGAGCGGATCCGCGACTTCGACTCATCGATCCCGGTCATCATCATGACGGCGTACGGAAGCATCGAGGGCGCTGTCGAAGCCGTGAAGCTCGGCGCCTTCGACTATCTGAAGAAGCCAGTCGACCTCGAAGAGCTGAAGCTGCTCGCCGACCGCGCGCGCGAGACATCGCTACTCAAACAGGAGCTGTCGTACTACCGCAAGCGCGAGGCTCGCAAAGTCCCCTTTCACGGAATGATCGGCGAGTCGGCGGGCATCCGCGCGGTCATGGAGCAGGCGCGCCAGATCGCCGCGCTCGATGACACGCCGCCGGTGCTCATCACCGGCGAGACCGGAACCGGCAAGGGACTCATCGCGCACACGATTCACGCGTCGGGGCCGCGCGCGTCGAAACCGTTCATCGAGGTGAACTGCACGGCGCTTCCCGCGAGCCTCATGGAGGCCGAGCTGTTCGGCCACGAGCGCGGTGCGTTCACCGATGCCAAGCAGTCGAAGATCGGTCTGTTCGAGGCGGCTGAACGCGGCTTCATCTTCCTCGATGAGATCGGGGATACGGAGCTTCCGCTGCAGGGGAAACTCCTGCGCGCCATCGAGGAGCGCATGGTGCGCCGTGTGGGCGGAATACGCGATCGGAAGATCGATGTTCGCATCCTGGCCGCGACGAATCGTGATCTCGAGCACGAGGCGCAGGCCGGAACCTTCCGTCGCGATCTCTACTTTCGTCTCGCGGTGATCCTCCTGCGCCTTCCGCCGTTGCGCGAGCGCGGCGATGACGTGCTCCTGCTCGCCGATGACTTCGTCCGGCGCTTCAGTACGAAGTACGGGAAGGAAGTGAAGCGCATGAGCCCTGCCGTGCGCGACGCGCTGCTCGCGTACTCGTGGCCGGGGAATGTGCGCGAGCTCAGTCACGTAATGGAGCGCGCGGTGCTTTGGAGCCAGGGCGGCGTACTCGAGGCGGAGCAGCTGTCGCTGACGAAGCTCGATGAGGCGCCGATGCGCGCGATAAGTGAGATGTCGATCACCGACATGAGCGCAGCGGAGGCGGCGCAGCTTCCACTCCCCGGCGCGCTGCCGCCGCGCGGGACGGATCTCGCGCAGTGGGAGAAGTCGATGATCGAGCAGGCGCTCCGTGAGGCCAACGGGAACCAGACGCAGGCGGCCCAGCGACTCGGCGTCAGCCGCGACACGCTGCGCTACCGCCTCAAGAAGTTCGGAATTCAATAACGCATGCACGTCATCCTGCTCGGAACGGCTGCGGGTGGTGGATTTCCGCAGTGGAATTGCTGGTGCCCGACCTGCCGCATCGCGCGCGAGGATCCGGCGCGGGCGCGCCCACGCTCGCAATCGTCGATCGCCTTCAGCGCCGACGGTGCGCGCTGGTTCCTCGGCAACGCATCCCCCGATGTCCGCGAGCAGATCGCGCAGCTGCCGCATCCGGAGGTGAAGGGAGTGCGCCACGTGCCAGTGGAGGGGATCGTGCTCACCGATGCGGAGCTCGACCACACGCTCGGGATCACGTTGCTGCGCGAGGGGCGGCGGTTGCAGATCGTCGCGACGCCGGCGGTGATGCACACGATTGCGGAGGATTCGCGCATCCTTCCGGTGACGGAGTCGTTCGCGTCGGTGCAGACGGTCGAGGTCGATCTCGGCAATCCGGTGCTGCTCGACTATCGCGACGGGAGCGCGAGCGGGCTTACGATCGAGATGAAGGCCGTGCGCGGAGATCCGCCGCGCTTCGCGAGGCGCGAGGAGGTCGGCCACACGGTGGCGGCATTCATCACCGATACGCGGACGGGGAAGTCGTGCGCGTTCGTTCCGGGATGCGGAGGGCTCGGGCCGAAGCTGCTCGCGCGCCTGAATGCCGTCGACCTCCTGCTCTTCGACGGCACCTTCTGGACGGATGACGAGCTCGCCCGGCTCGACATCTCCGACAGGCCGGCTGCGTCGATGGGGCACGTGCCGATTTCGGGGCCGGAGGGGAGCCTCGTGTCGTTGTCGCAACTGTCGTGTCGCCAAAAGGTGTACACCCACATCAACAACACGAATCCGATGCTCGTCGAGTCGTCGACGGAGCGTGCGGAGGTAGAGGCGGCGGGGATGATCGTGGGCATGGACGGGATGCACTTCGAAGTCTGAGGCGCGCGTTTTGCGCGCGTGTCGTGCATTCCCCCACTTCGCGGTATGCTTTGACCATGTCCAGCTCCCTGCTTTTCGCGCCAACGACCGCTGCTCCGCCAGCGCCGCCGATTCCGAAACTCGAGCGCCCGCTCGCACCCGATGCGCTGGTCGCTGCGCTCCGCGGCTTCCACGGCTCGTACTACGTGGAGCATCCATTTCACCATCTCATGCACGACGGCAAGCTCTCGCAGCGGCAGATGCAGGGATGGGTCGCGAACCGACTCGCGTACCAGCGAGCGATTCCGCGGAAGGATGGCGCGATCATCTCGAACTGTCCGGTGCCGGAGGTTCGTCGCAAGTGGATTCAGCGCATCATCGATCACGATGGACTGAAGGAGGGCGAGGGCGGGATCGAGAAGTGGATCCAGCTCGGGATCGCGTTCGGTGTTCCGCGCGAGGAGATGGAGGATGAGCGCCACGTGCTCCCCGGCGTGCGCTTCGCGGCTGAGATGTACGTGACTTTCTGCAAGACGAAGCCGTGGGTGGAGGCGGCGGCGTCGTCGCTCACCGAGCTCTTTGCGCCGGACATCATGCGACGCAGGCTCGAGGCGCTGCCGAAGCACTACTCGTGGATTCGCGCAGATGCGTACGCCTACTTCAACAGCCGGCTGACGCAGGCGCCGCGCGACAGCAATCACGGGCTCGAGATCGTGACGACGTATTGCACGACGGTCGAGACGCAGCAGCGCGCGTTCGAGGCGCTCGCGTTCAAGATCGAGATGCTCTGGGTGATGATCGATACGATCTACAACGCATACCGCGAAGAGTGACGCGATGACGCTCACACGAACGTCGCGACCGAAGCTGTGGAAGTTCGCGCGCGTGCAGTTTGATGAGGCGCGGCAGCGGAGTGTGCTTCAGTATCCGGAGGGCGCGGTGCTGTTGAACGACACGGCGGCGGAGATTCTCGCGCTGTGCGACGGCGAGCGGACGATCGCGGAAATCGCGGCGACGCTCGCGGAGCGATACGGATCGGACGTGCTCGAGGACGTGCGGTCGTATCTCTCGCAGCTGGCGGAGCGGGAGCTCGTGCGGGACGAATCGCCGTCATCATCCGTGAGTTGATGGCGCCAATAGACAGTTGAGGTCGCTGGGTCATATGACCCGGTAGTGGGTGATCTGGCGGTTTATTGGGTGTGATTCCGGTTCGCGCAGGTCCCGAAGATACTCCCATAACTACTCATCACACATTGACTTACGTCGTCGGCTGAAACGTTCTTTTTCGCGGCATGGTCAGTGCTTTAGTCACGGTAGTCGCGATCGAGTGAGCAGTCCCGTTTGGGTGAACTTTCTCACCCTCCGTGTACCCGTTGCGAGCATGCACCTACCGTCAACAGGAGTCGCGCAATGTCCTGGACCAAGCCGGAATTCGAAGTCGTGGAAGTCACGATGGAAGTGACCGCGTACGTCGCCCGCCGCTAACCAGCGTGCAGCGAAGCAAAGGGGGCCCGCTTCGGCGGGTCCCTTCTCTTTTCCACTGACGGTGCGCGATGGATCGTAGACCTACCACGCTGCTCGCGGAGCTCACGCACCGCTGCCCCCTGCACTGTCCGTACTGCTCCAATCCGATCGACCTCGCGCGCGCGCAGTCCGAGCTCTCCACCGACGACTGGAAGCGCGTCTTCACACAGGCGCGCGAGCTGGGCGCGCTGCAGCTCGGACTCTCGGGCGGCGAGCCGCTCATCCGCCGCGATCTCGAGGAGCTCGTCGCCCATGCGAAGTCGCTCGGCTTCTACCAGACGCTCGTCACCTCCGCCGTTGGCCTGACGCGCGAGCGCGCCGTGCGGCTCAAGGAAGCAGGACTCGAGCACGTGCAGATCTCCTTTCAGGATTCCGAAAAGGAGATCGCGGAGAAGATCGCGGGCACGCGAAGCTGGGACGCGAAGCATCAGGCCGCGCAGTGGATCAAGGAGCTCGACTTCGCCTTCAGCTTCAACGTCGTGCTCCATCGCGCGAATCTCGACCACCTTGCCGAGATCATCGACATGGCGGCCTCGCTTGGCGCGGATCGCATCGAGCTCGCGAATACGCAGTATTACGGCTGGGCAGTGCTCAATCGCGAATCGTTGATGCCGACACGCGCGCAGATCGAGCGCTCGGAAGCCATCGTCGATGCGGCGGTGGAGAAGTACAAGGGGACGATGCAAATCATCTACGTGCTCCCCGACTACTACAGCGAATTCCCGAAGCCGTGTCAGGGCGGATGGGGAAATTTCTATCTCGTCGTCGCGCCGGACGGACGGACGATGCCCTGCCATGCTGCTTCGCAGATCACGACGCTCTCCTTCGATAGCGTGCGCGATCACAGCGTGCGCTGGATCTGGGAGGAGTCGAGCGCCTTCCTCGCGTTCCGCGGCGACGAGTGGATGAAGGAGCCCTGCCGCAGCTGTCCGCGCAAGCACGTCGACTTCGGAGGGTGCCGCTGCCAGGCGTTCGCCCTCACCGGCGACGCCACGCGCACCGACCCCGTGTGCACGCTGACTGCCGACCGCGCGATCATCGACGCGATGCTCGACGGCGATCCGCCGCCGGTGCACTACGTCTATCGCGAGATGGGACGCACACGCCAGGGCGTGATGGCGGGCGCGATCGCGCCCGGCGACGCGAAGGAGTAGCGCGGCGCTAGTTGCGCTCGCGAGCCGCGTAGTACTCGTCGATGCAGAGCGTGATCACCTGATTGAGCAGCGCATCCGGGCCGGCCGAGCGCGCACGCGGATGATCATTGTGCAGATCGGACCATCCCTGCTTGATGGCGATCACGAGTTGCTCGACACGCACGCGGTTGCCGTGCGCATCCTCGCAGAGCGCGCGCAGGGCGCGACGCACCTCGTTCCCCGCGCGCACGAGCCCCTCCTCGTTAACCGGTGGCTCGTTGCGAACCATGCTCACGAGGAGCTCGCCGAGCGCCGCGATGGTGCTCTCGGGAATGGTTCGCGGGGTCACCGATGCTCTCGAGCGATCAGTGCGATCAGTGCGATCAGTGCGATCAGCTGGGCGCGATGTTGAGGCAATTGTCGGCGTCGGAGGAGAGATGTGCCGAGCTACGACGCAGCGCCCTTTTGCCCGGCCTGCGTCGCAGCCTGCTGGATTCGCTTGATGTACGTAGCCACCGGCTCCGCTCCCTTTCGCACGGGAAGAACGAAGCTCGTGTCGTCCGGAGCGATCGGCTTGCCCCTGGCAACGGGCTCGTCGACCATCAGATCCCCGCCGGCGTGCTCGACCGCACGCTCGAAATTCTCGACGGCATCTTCCAGATCCGCAAGCTCCACCGAAGATTCCGCTCCAGTGAGCTCGACGCCCTGGCGACGAAGCCGCGACGCGATTTCCTCGCCGATCCGCTTCCGATCATCGGCCGAGCTGTCGGCCGATTCGTTCGATGGACCGCGTGTCACTTCTTGTCCTTCTTGTTCTCGTCCTTTCCGTCCGGCAGCGTCTCCCACGTCGATGAGCCGGAGAGATTGCTGTTCTTTGCCGCATCACCCACCGATCCCTTCCCTTCACTCGCTTCACGGCGGAGCTCGTCCTGCAGCGCCTTCTCACTATCGCTCTGCGTGTCGCCTTTCTTGCCAGCGTCGTGCGTGTTGTCTGTCATGTTCGTAGCTCCACTATAGAGAAGGGTGGGAAATGCACGCCGGCGCATTGGCGTGGGTGCAAAGATGATGCATGGAGCGGGCCCCGGCACGTCGCCTCATCCTCGATATAAAGATAAGCGACGCCCGTTTCTCATCTTACGAGTCTCGGCCATTCGCTGCAATCGCGAACACATCCCGCGTCCAAACGGATCCCGTGAGGGGTGACCGGGCGGGTCTTCGAAGCATTGCAGCCCCCCGCCCGATGTCGTTAATTCACCCCACTCGGCACTCGCGGGCTCACCCGTTACCCCAGCGCACTATGAAAATGGCGTACGCCACGGAGGCCATTGGCACGTACTTTCTCGTGCTGACCGTTGGACTCACGTCGCTCACACAAACGCCCTTCGCGCCTTTGGCGATCGGCTGCTCACTGATGATCATGGTCTACATGGGCGGACATGTCTCGGGCGCGCACTACAATCCCGCCGTGACGCTTGCTGTCTGGATGCGTGGCAAGCTCCCGGCGTCCGACGTGGTTCCATACTGGATCGCGCAGCTCATCGGCGCTCTTCTCGCGGCGCTCACGGTGCTCTATCTCACCGGCAAGACCTTCGCCGCGGCGCCGGGCACCGACGTCACGTGGGGACGCGCCCTGGCCGTCGAAGCGATCTTCACCTTCGCGCTCGCGCTCGTCGTTCTCAACTCGGCGACCGCGCGCCAGACGGAGAAGAACTCCTTCTATGGTTTGGCGATTGGATTCACGGTCGTCGTCGCGGCATTCGCCGGTGGTGGTATCTCCGGTGGCGCCTTCAATCCGGCGGTCGGCGCGGGCCCAATGCTGATCGACGCCTTCGTGTCTCACGGCTCGCTCGCCAACATGTGGCTCTATCTCGTGGGTCCGCTCGCCGGTGGTGCGCTGGCGGCGCTCTTCTTCCGCGCGCAGAACCCCGAGCCCGAGACGGGCCGCGCGATCCCGAGTGCGCCTCCTGGCGAGGAGCGCGTGAAGCCGGGCGAGTTCACCGCACCACGTCCGGGCGGAGCTTCCTCGGCGCGGTGACGTCGCGGTTGCACGTCGGATGACAATCGGCAGCATCGCGTGTGACTGCGATGCTGCCGATTGTCGTTCGCGCGTTTGTCAGAGCCGGATCAGCGCGGCGTCGCACCCACGCCGCGCAACGCACGCCCCGGCTTCGCGCCCGTGTGCACGCCATCCTTCAGCACCTCCACTCCGTTCACGAAGACCTCGCGCATTCCTACCGACAGCTGGTGCGGCTTTTCGTACGTCGCCTTGTCGATGATCGTGGCAGGGTCGAACACGACGACATCCGCGTACATTCCCGCGCGCAACAGTCCGCGATCGGGGATCGACAATCGCTCCGCGACGCCCGACGAGAACTTCCGGATCGCATCCTCGAGCGTCAATACGTGTTCCTCGCGCACGTACGTGCCGAGCAGTCTCGGATAGCTCCCGTACGCGCGAGGATGCGTCAGCCCCTTCGCAGCCGCTGGATCGAAGCCTCCGGCGTCCGTCCCGATCACCACCCACGGACGCCTGAGCTGCATCGCGACATTCTCGTCGGTCATGCTGAACGTCACCTTGCCGGCGTGCCCGCCCGAGGTGAGCACGACGTCGGCCATTGCCTCGCCCCACGACTTGTGCATGTCATCCGCGATCTTGTCGAGGCGCCACCCTTCATACTTCGCGAGCGACGGCGTCGACAGCAGTCCCACGACCATGATCGGACCCGGGCCGGACTCCTGACAGTACACGGGATGATGCGGCGTCGAGTCCATCGCCTCACTGATGATGCGCGCTCGCGCCTCCGGATTCTTCAGGTTGTCGAGAAGCTTCCCGTTTTCCGCAGCCCACGGCGGTACGCATGACGAGAGATCATTGCCCGACGCCGTGTACGGATACATCGTCGCGCCGACATCCTGCCCCGCCGCGCGCGCCGAGTCGATCTTTGACACCATCTCGGCGGCCTTCGCCCAGGAGCGATGTCCCGCTGCCTTGAGGTGATAGATCTCGACGGGAACGCCACCCGCGTTGCCGATCGCGAGCGCTTCGTCGATGGCCTCGAGCAGGCTGTCTCCTTCCGAACGGACATGCGAGATGTAGACGCCGTGATAGGGCGCCATCGCCTTGGCGATCTCGCTGAGCTCGTGCGTGCCGGCGTAGTTGCCCGGCGGATAGATGAGTGCACTCGCGACGCCGAAGGCGCCGTCCTTCATCGCGTCGCGCGTGACGCGGCGCATCGTGTCGAGCTGCGCCTCCGTCGGCGCACCCTGCGCCTCGCCGTTCGCGTAGGCGCGAATGGTACCGGCGCCGAGGAACGAGCCAACGTTGATCGAGTTGCCGTGCTTCTCCATCGCGTCGAGCCACGCGCCGAAGCCATGATCGCCCATGAATTGCTTCGCGATGCGGATCGTGCTCGTATCGCTCGGGTCGAGCGACGCGAGGATCTTGTCGCTCACCGGTGCGGGCGTGTCGCCTTCGCCGAGGATCTCGGTGGTGACCCCCTAGGTGACTTTGCTGATGACGCGGCCATCTCCGGTGAGGAGCTGTTCGTTGGATTGCCCCTGGATGTCGATGAAGCCGGGGGCGATCACGAGTCCTTTGGCATCGATGCGGTTGCCCGCGTGGGCGCCGGCGAGCGTTCCGGCGGGGGCGACGATTGCGATTCGGTCGCCGCGAATCCCGACGTCGCCGTAGTACCACGAATTACCGGTTCCGTCGACGATCCTGCCGTTGCTGATGACGACGTCGTACGAGGCATCGGGCGACGATGTGCCCGGATGTGCGGTTCCGGCACACGCGGCGAAGGCGAGGCTGAGGGCGGCGGCGAGCGCGGAAGAACGTATTGAAATTGTCATCGAATCCAAGAAATGATGGGGGTAACAATGCATGGAGTGGTCACGGCAAAGTTGCGTATGTGACTGTTAATTCCTAACTTGCGCATCCTTTTGGGGCGTAGCTGAGCTGGCAAAGCGCCGGACTGTTAATCCGGAGATCGGTGGTTCGACCCCACCCGCCCCAGTAAGAAAGTCGGTACAGGGTACGCCCAGCTAACGGCTGAGAAACGGCTCCGCGCGAAGATAGGCGAGTTCATCGCTGCCAATCTTTCGCCTGGAGCTTTTTCGTGTCTGCACCCCGGAACGATATTCGGCTCCCGGAAATACGTGCCTGGCGCATGAGGTCGCAAGCCTCCGCCAGCGCTCGCGCCGCCGCTCGAGCCGCGTCCACCACAAAGCGAATCATCGACAACTGGAGATACTCATGTTCCGAAAGAAGCTGGGATTGATCGGTGCGCTTTGCGCGCTTAGCGCTGCGCTCGCGTGCTCGAAGTCGCAGGCCGCGGCTGGCGCTTCGAAGAACTCGGCCGCGACCACCACCGCCGATGCTGCGAGCAGCGACGACGATTCGAAGACCAACGACCCGCCGCTCGACTGCAACAAGGCGTTCGTGCCGGGTGATGCCGCAGGAATTCTCACGAAGCCAGCGACGGTGAGCGCGTACACGTATCGCCCGCGCTCGTGCAACATCGAGATTCCGGACGGCGGCTCGATCAAGATCTACACGGGGAGCGACTTCACCTCGGAAATGTCATGGAATGACGTGACGGGGAATTCGCATCCCGGGAAGTACACGGAATTTCCGGGCGTCGGAGACCGGGCGCTCTACAAGACGGACGATGGGACGCAGTTCTTCAGCAAGAAGGGGAAGATCTGGTGTACTGCGACATTGATGGGGGAAAACAGCGTCCCCGGCGACTTTGTGCACCTGAGCAGCGCGGCGCTTGCGGCCAAACTTGGCGCGCTGTGTACGAAGGTATTCGCGTTCAACTGAGAACTCTCGCTTGAGGCCGCCACCCTCGCGGCGCACGCCTTGCTTTACTCTCCGCCAGAGAGCGCGTTCCGCTCTCCGTTACCGTCATTGGGAGAGTCAAATGCCGAGCGTCAAATCGAAGAAACCACAGACGAAGACCGTGAAGAATGCAAAAGGTAAGGACAGCAAGATGGCGTCCGACAAAATGATGAACGACAACGTCTCGCCCGCGAAGAAAATCGAGGAGCTCTATGCCCTCGTCGAAGGTATAGACATCGCGATGCTCACGAGCCGCAACTTCGATGGTACGCTCGTGTCGCGTCCGATGTCGACACAGGAGAAGCGGCCGCGCATCGACTTCTGGTTCGTGACGAGCACCGAGACGCACAAGGTGGACGAGATCGCGGCGCAGCCGGAGGTAAATCTCGCCTACTACAACAACAAGTCTCGCGAGTGGGTGTCGGTGAGCGGAACCGCGCGCATCGTCAGTGATCGCGATCTGATTCGCACGCTGTACAAGCCGGACTGGAAGGCGTGGTTCGGCGACGAGGGCGGCGATCGCAATGGGGGGCCGAACGATCCGCGCCTCGTGCTCATCGAGGTCGAGGCGCACGAGGCCACCTTCCTCAAGTCGAACCAGCCGCGCGCGGTGCAGCTGTTCAAGGTTGCGAAGGCGTTGATCACCGGCGAGCCGCCGAAGATCGGCGACATGCGCCACGTCGGCAAGAAGGAGCTCGAAGCGCGACGGTAGCTGTCGCCGCTCGCGTCAGCGGCTCGGCCTTTCGAGCCGCTGCGCGAAGAGCCACTTCCACAGCTCCTCGTCGCCATAGGCGCGATCCCAGGCGCCGTGACCCAAGTCCGCGTACTCGGTGTACTTGGGCGAGGATCCCGCGGCCTTCATCGCGGCGATGAGATCGCGCGACTGCACCGCCGGAACGAGATCGTCCTTCGCTCCCGAGAAGATCCACGTCGGCACATCCCTCGCCGCCGCGGCGACGAAGGCGTTGGGCTCCTTCCCTTTCACGTCGACGTAGAGCTCCGGCATGTCCGACGATGAGGTGAGCCCTGCGTTCACCGCGACCGCCGCCGCGAATACGCCCGGATGATCGATGATCTCCTGAAAGACGCCGTAGCCGCCCATCGACAACCCGGTCACGTACAGGCGCGCGCGATCGCCGTGGAACTCTTTCACGCTCTTCTCCATCGCCGCGAACGACGCGTCGGCGACGACTCCGCGAAAGACACTGTCGTCCGGACACTGCGGCATCACGACGATCGCATTGAACCAGTCGCGATGCCAGCGGATCTGCGCCGGCATTCCGACCTGTGTCTGCTTGAGCCCATCGCTGCCCCGCTCACCCGATCCGTGCAGAAAGAGGATCACCGGCAAGGGCTGCTTGCCATCGTACGTCGGCGACACGTAGACCTGATACTTCAGCGTGAGCGCACCCGACTTCACCGTGCGATCGAGAAAGCCGGTCTGCTTCTGCGCCGGGAGCGATGCCGCGAAGCCGATGATGAGCGCCAGCGACGGCAGTGCGTGCGACAACATCAGATGGTGTCTCCCTGCGCCAGCTTCGCGCTGATGACCGGATATGAGATGAGAAGCTGGGCGAGTCCGAGCGCGTTGCTGTGCCGCTGCGTGCCGTTGGTCATGAACTGGCCCGTGCGACGCTGCAGAATGTTCTGAAGCTCCGGCCGCTGCCGCATCAAGGCGAGCTCCGCCTGCGTCGTCTCGGCGTCGGAGATTCTCCCGTCGATCTCGAGTACGGCGCCGGCGCCCTGACGGCGCAGAATGAGTCTCGAGGCCGCGAGCGGCGACTGCTCGAGCACCTCGCGCAGCGCGGGGTGCCGCTCCGCGGTTCGCATGGCGACCGTCGCATGCAGCTTGGTGTCGTCGATCGCGCGCGGCCCCGGGCGGAAGCGCACCACCATGTCCGCGTGGTCGCGCTGCGGTCGGATGTACGTCGCAGACACCTCCTCCCTTCGCTCGAGAAGGTCCGACACCTGGCTCTCCGAGTAGCCGCGCTTTGCGGTGTCGCGCGACATCTTCCAGCGATGGCGCAGTGGCTCAGGCGTGTCGAGATACACACTGACATCGTAGTGCTCGCGAAGCGTCGCCGAATGCAGGCCGAGGAGCCCCTCGACGATCACAAACTCCGACGGCACGATCTCGCGCGGCGCATCGAAGTCGCCGGTCGCATGATTGTATGGAGCCTTCTGCACCGGCTTCCCGCTTGCGAGCTGATAGAGATGCTCGCCGAGCAGATCGAGGTCGTTGCAGTCGGGATGCAGCGCGCTGATGCGCAGCTTGCGCCGGGCCTGGCGGTTGTGCTTGTGATAGTCGTCCGTCGTGACGACCGTAACGCGCTCATCGCCCAGCAGGGCGGCGATGCCGTCACCGAGCGTGGACTTGCCTGCTGCACTGTCGCCGACGATGGCGAGCAGGATCGGACGGAGCGACATCGGGAAACTTTGTACCCGACGGCGGCGGCGAGCAAGGCCGAAGATTCGCCTTGCCCGCCAATTGGCCAGGGGTGGAACGCCCGGATTATCCCCCGGCGCCCGCACGCACTGAAGCTACATCCCCGGCATCAGCACCTTGTCGATCACGTGGATCACGCCGTTCGACTGCTTCACGTCCGCAATCGTGACCTTCGCGACGTTGCCCTTCTCGTCCTTCACCACGATGTCCTTGCCATTCATCATGACCCAGAGCTTGCCGCCCTGCACGGTCTTGAGCTCGGCCTTGCCGTTGCCGGCCTTGATCGCCGAGGCAAGCGTCAACGCGTCCATGTTGCCGGCGACGACGTGGTAGGTGAGGATGCTCGACAGCGTCGCCTTGTTCTCGGGCTTGAGCAGATTGTCGACCGTGCCGGCGGGAAGCGCGGCGAATGCTTCGTTGGTCGGAGCGAACACGGTGAACGGGCCGGGGCCCTTCAATGTCTCGACGAGCCCCGCGGCTTTCACCGCCGCGACGAGCGTGGTGTGATCCTTCGAGTTGACGGCGTTGTCGATGATATCCTTCGTCGGATACATCGCGGCGCCGCCGACCATCTTCATGTCGGCCTGCGCGTGCGAAACGGCGGGAAGCGCAGCGAGCGTCACGAAGGCTGCAGCGATCAGATTCAAACGCATGGTGTTCATACTCCGAAATAGGTAAAGGGACGAAGCCACAGTTCGGCCTCGTCCCTCCTCTACGACGGCATCTCCCGATCGGATTTGTTTTTTGCTCACGTTTCAGCGATTGGCGCGACTCCATTCGTTGTTCATGCTCTGTCCAATCGGTTTACGGAAAGAGCGAAGCGATTCTGTCCGCCGTATCCCACGGATCGCCTCCCGTGCGATTCGTGAGCACGATGATCGTCAGCTTGCGCGCCGGATACTTGAGAATCGCGTTCGTGAATCCCGTGCTCTCGCCGTGGTGGCGCAGCTGCAGCTCCCCGTTCACCGTCGCCACGAACCATCCATATCCGTAGCCGCTTTCCTTCCCCGTCGTCAACATCGTCGGCGACCACGCACGGTGCATCGTCGCGGAGTCGACGAGCGTCGCATGGTCGAGCGCGTCGCTCCACTTCGCCATGTCGGTCACCGACGTATAGATGCCTCCATCGCCGAGCGTTGCGCTCGTCGAGCTCTGATCGGTGCGTGTGAAGTGCCCCGACGAATCCGCGGTGTAGCCATAGGCCCGCTGTGGCACCGTCGACGTTCCCTTCACGTAGGCGACGGTCGAGTCCATGTGAAGCGGCGCGAAGATGCGGTCGTGCAGGAATTTCGGGAACGGGATCCCCGACACGTGCTGCACGATGAGTCCGAGCAGCACGTACGCGGAGTTGCTGTAGTGGTAGGCGGAGCCGGGGGCAAAGTTCAGCGAGTCCGTGCGATGCATGAGGCGAAGCACATCGTCGTCGTTCAGCTGCGTCGTCTGCGAGTCGGGAACGAAGTCCTCGTAATCGACGATCCCCGACGTATGCGTCAACAGATTGCGGATGCGGATGTCGCGCGCGTACTCCGGAATGCCGGGAAGCACATCGACGACGCGGTCGTCGTAGTTGAGCTTCCCGTCCTTCACGAGCAGCATGATCGACATCGCGGTGAATGCCTTCGTGAGCGATGCGAGGCGATAGTCGGTGTGCGCGGTTGCCGCGGTGTGCGCCTCGAGATCGGCGCTTCCGAATGCCTTCTCGTACACGGGCGCCCCTCCGTGAAGCACGAGTACGCTCGCGCCAGGCACGTCCGGCCGGCTGTAGCGGGCGAGGATCGCGTCGATGGCGGCGGCTTTCGATCCAGCCTCGGCCTGTCCGGATGGCATGTCGTTCCCTGGATGGCTGGTTGACCGGCCGCCGGCACAGCCGACGAGCACAAGGGCGATGAATCCGGGCAGGCGGTTAGGGCGTATTGTTCGAGGACGCATGGGCAGGCGGCTTGGGGGGCAGACGAGAGCTCCGTCCGAATAGTATGGCGTCGCGGCGCCCCCTTGGGTACGCTCAGTGAGCCCCTGTTTCGCCGGGAACTCCCGGTGTCGAAGCGGTATTAGTAGCATGTAGATATCCCTAGCATGGCAGGGAACATGAATGGATTGGGAATAGCAGTCGCCGTCTCCGCGGCCGGTTTCCTGGCGATCTCGCTCAGCAGCCGGCCTGCCGTGAGCTTCGCGAACGATAGCCCGCGCCAGCCGATCGTTCTGTCGGCCGAGCAGCTGGACACGACATACACTCAAGCCAAAGCAGTGAACAAGATGGATTACAAGAAGCCAAGCGATAGCGAGATCAAGAAGAAGCTCACTGCGGAGCAGTACTACGTCACGCAGAAGAGCGGCACCGAAACGCCGTTCCACAATGAATACTGGGACAATCACGAGGCTGGGATCTACGTCGATATCGTCTCGGGCGAGCCACTCTTCAGCTCTCTCGACAAGTTCGAGTCGGGCACCGGATGGCCCAGCTTCACGAAGCCTCTCGAGCCGTCGAATATCGAGAAGCAGTCGGATCGCACGCTCGGCATGTCGCGCGACGAGATTCGTTCCACCCACGCCGATTCTCACCTCGGCCATGTCTTCAACGACGGTCCGGCCCCCACCTATCTCCGCTACTGCATGAACTCGGCGTCGCTCAAGTTCATTCCGGTGAGCCAGCTCGATAAGGCGGGTTATGGGCAGTACGACTCGCTGTTCAGCAAGTCCGGCGCGCACACGGCGACGAAAAAGTCGTGATCAGCCGCCACCACTGGGTCGTTCGCGTCACGCATTGGGTCAATGCGGTCGCGCTAACCTTGATGGTGGGCAGCGGTCTTCGCATCTTCAACGCCTATCCTGCATTCGCCCGAAAGGGCGAGCAGTTCTGCTGCTATCCATTCGAGCACAAGGCCATCCCCGACGCCCTCACCTTCGGCGGATGGCTCGGCGGCGCGCGACACTGGCACTTTGCGATGATGTGGGTGCTCGTCGTCAACGGGCTCGTGTATCTCACCTTCATCTATCTGCACGGCGAGTGGCGCGACCTCGTTCCGCGCAAAGGCGACGCGCGCGATGCGCTCGCAATGATCAGATTCTATCTCTTCGTCTCGAAGACGCATCCGCGTCAGGGCAAGCACAACGCGATGCAGAAGGCGACGTATTTTGCGCTCCCGCTGCTCGCCATCGTATTGGTGCTCACTGGACTCGCCATCTGGAAACCCGTGCAGCTCGGCTGGATCACATCGATGTTCGGCGGCTATGTGTGGGCGCGCTACTGGCACTTCATGACGATGATCGCGCTGATCGCCCTTTCGTTCGTGCACATCTTCATGGTCTTCGCCGTCGATCCGTATTCGATGCAATCGATGATAACGGGCGGTTATCGCGAGGATCTCTCGCCGGAGGCCCGCAACGCGCGGCCATTCTATCACCTTCTTCCGCGCTGGGGCCGTCGCGCGACGCAGGAGAAATGACGTGGATCGCAGACGCTTCCTGAGCACGGGCGGCTTCTCACTCACCGCCGCCTTTCTCGCCGCGTGCAATGTCGACCGCTCACCGCGCGCGCAACGAGTGCTCGATTTCGCCGAGAAGCGCAACGAGGGAGTCGAGCGTTCGCTCTTCAGGCATTCGACGATGGACCGCGTGAAGGGAGGAGCGAAGCTCGCCGGCGCGGCGTTCCCGTCCTACTTCATCTCGCACACGGTGCCCGTGTGGGATGCGGGCACACGTGGGCCATGGGCGCTGGAAGTCACCGGCGCGGTGAACAACCCCGTGAAGCTCTCGCTCGAGGACCTTCGCAGGCTCCCCTTCCGCAGTCAGCGCGTCAATCACTTCTGTGTCGAGGGATGGAACGCAATCGCCGTGTGGCAGGGTGTGCGGCTCAGCGATATCGCACGACTCGTGGGCGTGAGGCCCGACGCGGCATACGTCGACTTCCAGTCGTTCGACGACGGCTACCACGAGAGCTGGGATCTCGACAGCGCGATGCATCCGCAAACGCTCGTCGTCATCGCGATGGATGGCCATCTGCTCGGCATGGCGCACGGCGCGCCCGCGCGCATACACTCACCCGTCAAGCTCGGCTACAAGAACACGAAGTATCTCACGAAGATCGTGTTCCTGCCGAAGCGGAATGGCGGGTACTGGAGCGACCAGGGCTACGAGTGGTACGGCGGAACGTGAGCTAGACGCGCGCGCTGGTTGACGTACGCGTCGCTCGCGCGGCGAGAATCAGCGCGAGCATCATCACGAGAGCGACGAACGCAAACGGGGCGCCCGAGTAGTCCCGCCCGCCGCGCTCGATCGCACCCGCGAAAATCTGTGAGAGGATGATCGGCGCGATCATCATCGAGATCCCCTGCAGACTTCCGAGCGCGCCCTGCAGCCTTCCCTGTTCCGACTCGCTCGCCTTTCGCGACGCAATCGCCATGAACGATGGTGACGTGAGTCCACCGAGCGCTGCGACCGGGATGCTGAGGAGAAAAAGTCTCCCCGTGTACGCGAGCGCGATGATGATCGAGCTCGCTATTCCGAAGGAGAGTCCGAGGAGAAGCGCGCTGCGCTCCCCGACCCGTTTGACGATTGGCCCGATCAGGAATGCGGACGCGATCGTCGACCCCACGCCGAAGAGCGCGAGCGTCAGTCCGAGCTGGCGCGTCGACCATCCGTACCGGTAGTCGCCATAGAGCACGAAGAGCGTCGGATAGACCTCGTGCGCCACGTAATACAGAAAGTACGTTGCGCCCAGTGCGAGCAGCTCCGGATGCGCACGCAGAAAGGACAACGAGCCGAGTGGATTCGCCATGTGCCAGGGCACGTGCGCGCGCTTCTCCGGCGGAAGCGATTCCGGCAGAATGAAATAGCCGTACGCCGCGTTCGCGAGACTCAATCCGCCGGCCACCCAAAACGGTAATCGCAGATCGATGTTGCCGAGAATGCCGCCGACGGCGGGGCCGATGATGAACCCGAGTCCGAACGCCGCGCCGAGCATCCCGAACTTCGCTGCTCGTTCGTCGGGGTGTGTCACGTCGGCGATGTACGCGCTCGCCGTCGAGTAGCTCGACGACGTGATCCCCGAGACGATGCGCCCTGCGAATAGCCACGCCACGGTCGGCGCCAGCGCCATCACGAGATAGTCGACGCCGAGTCCGAAGTTGGAAAGGAGCACGACGGGGCGCCGTCCATACCTGTCGGAGAGCGAGCCAACCACGGGCGACGCGAGGAACTGCGACGCGGCCCAGACGAAGCCGAACAGTCCGACGATCCGCGCAGCGTGCGCGACGTCGCCACCCTCGAACGCGACGACGAGCTTCGGCAGCACGGGGACGATGATTCCGAGCGCGAGCATGTCGAGCACGACGGTGATGAAGATGAATGCGAACGCCGCACGCGAAGGCCGGAGCATCAGGGGATGTAGCGGGCGACGGCCATGCCGCCGGCCGGCCCCGCGCCTCGGACGGCCGGGAGGACGAACCAGCCGACGAAGATCAGGGCGCCGGCCCAGGTCACGCCGGCGAGGACGTGGATGAAGCGAGCCAGAATAAACAGATACGGGCCCATGAGGTATCCTCGAGCAGCGGTTTTGTACGCATGGATGCGCCCGCTACACTAACCGCCGTAGGCGGCGGCGCGCTAGCGCCAATTGCACATGCGCGCGTCACGAGCGGCGTGTCCGCTTTTTCGGTGCGGCTGCGCCATACATGACATGGGGTTCACAAAGAACGGCGTGCCTCGCAGCCTCGCCCTTTCCCGGATACCATCATGATTGCGCTCGTCGTTCCGTTGGCGTTGCTGCTCGTCGCAATCCGCCGCAACAGCGGAGTCTTTGCCGCGTTCCTGCTCTTGATGCTCTTCGTCGCGAGGATCTGACTTGCACCTCTGGTACGACGAGAGCGACGGGCTAGCGACGTGGTGGAGCAGTGACCGCAGCAGGAACGCCGCGCACAAACGCGATGTAGTCGGTGGGCGCCGGCTCGGCCCCCGCACCGCGCACGATCATCGCGACCTGCCCGCGGTGGTAGCAACCGTGAAGCACTACCTGCAGCAACATGTCCTCTACCGTCGACTCGAACGGGAGCCCGCCGCTGTTGGTGTAGGCGATCAGCCGCTGCAGCTGGTCGCCACCGTTGACGGCGATCAGCACTCGAAAAGCTGCCGCGTTTTCCGCGGCGAGCGCGGCAGCCACCCTCAGCGAGAGCTGCGGCCAGATTTTCTGACGCGGCGCGCGCTCGAGGATGCGCGAGAGCCAGCAGTGCTCAGCGCCGAGGATGTGTGCGTAGAGATCGAGTGCCCGCGCGTCCGGATGCACCATCGCGCGAAGCGAGTCGAGCACGCGCCGGTCCGCCCATTCGAGATGGTCGAGCAGCTTGCCCAGCTGCCGGTCGGGTGCGACCGAAGCGTCAGTCGGCATAGGGGTAATCGGGATCCGCGAGGCGCGAGGCGCGCGCGGACGCTTCCGGACCCGCGATCTCCCGCGCGAGCTGCAGCAGCATCGGGCTCAGATGCTCTCCATATCGGAGCAGGCTAGCAGCGCGCGCCCGGCGCGCCAGCAGGAAGGCGAGCAACGGCTGATCGGCCTTCTGCGCGTTGCAGGCGGGACAGCACAACACGAGGTTGTCGCGCCGGTCGTACGCGGTCTGCCCGCGGCGTGGCGTCACATGGTCGAGCGTCATCAGCTCGGCGTCGAATTTCCGCTCGCAGTACGCGCACACGGAACCGTGGCGCGACAGCAGCCACTCGCGCGTGGCCTGGTAGGCATTTCGACTTGTGGGAAGCGATGTCGGCCGCGGAGCCGCGGCGCTCGTTCGGCGTCGCGGTCGACGTGGGCGGCGGGGTGTGGTCACCGGTTGTAGCGTGTGGTCATGAGTCATTTGAAAGATAGCCTTCTTCGGTACCGTTGGCACCGTCCGATCCGACAGGGACGCGAATCAGTCGCGAACCGGTCCGATCCTGTGCTGAAGCATCGCCACGGCCTGCGCCGGATCGTCTACTTCGATAATGAGCTGGCCATAGAACTCGTGCTCCAACTCGAGCACGATCGTGCGATCCGGGTCGTGCACGTCCCAGAACACGTTGTTGCCATTCTGATGAAAGGTGCCAGCCGTGAGAATTCCGGGCAGGTTGGTGCCGAGGAGCTTCCATCCGTGAAACCAGCCGTGAGCAACGGTAGGATCTGCGCGCACGCCCTTGATGTGCGCGAGCGGAATTTCGAGACGGCTCCTGAGCGACCAGAACTTGTCGAACCCTTCGACCTCGAACACCGCCTTCTCACCGTCTATCGAGATGTCGATCACGCGAGACTCCAGAGCGAAAGGGATAGCGGCTACGCAGCGGGAACGAGCGAATGCTTCACGACCGCGCCATCGATCGCGCCACCATCGATCGTGAAGTAGAGATGCCCCTCCATCACCGAAAGCTGAAACGCCATGCGCCGATCGAGCCGCGCAACGAGCTCCGCTAGCAATCCACGATCGACGGCGTACAAGCCGATCTCCTCGATGCGATGAATGCGCTCGCCGGCGTACTGGCGGAGCAGATGCAGTGGATCGCGGTGCGTGTAGACGGCGACTCGCGGAGCAGCCTTGCTCGCCTTGTGCAGCCGCGCCGCATCCGGTGCGCCGAACTCAACCCACAGCTCGAGTGCGCCGGTGAGATCGCGGATCGCGAGCGGCGGCTCATCGGGCTCCGCGATCCCGCGTGAGAAGGCGATCCCTTCCGCGTACTCGAGACAGTATGCGATCACGCGCGTGAGGAGATACTCCTCTGTCTCCGACGGCTGCTGCGCGACGCGGAGCGCGAGCGTCGCGTAGACGTTGCGGTCCACGTTCGCGAGCTCGATGTCGAAATTGTAGATCGTCGCGGTGAGTGCCACAGTCGGCGCCGGTTTCTACTTGCCGCGTTGCCCCGACTTTCCGGATGTGTCGCGCGGCTTCACGCGAACCTGCGGAGCCTTCGACTGACGCGGGGCCCAGATCGGCGCGTTCGCCTTCGCGCCTTTCGC
>JBBRYY010000029.1:0-32363 GCA_038237245.1 Gemmatimonadales bacterium
GCTGAGGTTGGCTCGAACGTTGCTCCGTCACGAGACATACCCAACTGGAGTCGCGCCCGTGAAAAATGTCCGCCTGGTAGTCGCTGCCCTGCTCGTGGTGTCCGCGGGCTCGCTCACCGCGTGCACCAAGAACGCCGATGGCGATTTGGTGGTTCAGACGCCGCGCATGGAGACGCACACCGACACGGTGAAGATGCCGCGAGTCGAGATGTCCAAGGATACGATCATGACCGTCACGCCCACCATCGTGGTGAAGAAGGAGACGAGCTTGGTGGTCGTTCCGCACGCGTCCGTGACGACCGCGCCCAAGTCGAAGCCCTGAGCTCGGCCCAATTCCGGGGTCTGCGATTATTGTCGCGCCCCTGGTGATTTCGTATATTTCGCGCGTCCCAGGTCCCGAGGGAAGTTCGCCCTCTAACTCCGTCAGGACCGAAAGGTAGCAGCGGCATGAGGTGCCGTTCCCCGCCTCGCCAGACCTGGGATATCGCGCGGAGGCTGAGCGCCCAAAGGCGGCAGCCCCGCGCGACACGACACTCGCAGTGCACCGGTCGAGGAGAGCCTGGCGGGCAGACCGCCGGGCTCTCCTCGCATTTCCCGCCGCCATGTACATCTCGCTCGCCCGCAAATACCGTCCGAAACGCTTTGCCGACGTGGCGGTGCAGTCGCACGTCAGCAACACGCTCAAGGGCGCGATCGCCCGCGGGCGCGTGGCGCACGGCTATCTGCTGTGCGGGCCGCGCGGCGTCGGGAAGACGACGCTCGCACGCGTGCTCGCGATGGCGCTCAACTGCGAGCACAAGACGCCGGACGGCGAACCGTGCGGCGGGTGCGCGAGCTGCACGCGCATCTGGACGGGGAGCACGAGCCTCGACGTCGTCGAGATCGATGCGGCGTCGAACCGCGGCGTTGACGACGCGCGCGATCTGCGCGAGCGCGCGATGTACGCGCCGTCCGGGGAGAATCACTACAAGGTCTACATCGTCGACGAGGCGCACATGCTCACGCGCGAGGCGTGGAATGCGCTACTCAAGGTGCTCGAGGAGCCGCCGCCGCGGGTCGTGTTCGTGTTCGCGACCACCGAGCCGCAGAAGATCGCGCAGGCCGCCGCGCCGGTGCTGAGCCGCCTCCAGCGGTTCGACTTCAAGCGAATCGGTCCCGCCGATGTGCGCGCGCGCCTCGCCGCCGTGCTCGCGGCGGAGAACGTCGAGGCGACGCCGGACGCACTCGCGATGCTCGCGCGCGCGGCGGACGGCTCGATGCGTGATGCGCTCAGCCTCACCGATCAGACGCTCTCCCTCGGCGAAGGCGTGCTGACGGCGGAGCGCGTGCGCGAGGCGCTCGGGCTCATCGCCGAGGATGAATATCTCGCGATCTACGATCTCATCGCGGGGCGCGATGCGGGAGCAATCTTCCCCGCTGTTGCGCGGCTCGTCGACGCCGGCGCGGATCTCGGCGCCTTCCTCGGCGGGCTCGCCGACATCTTCCGCGCGGCGCTCGCGCTCGCGCTGGGCGACGAGAGCGGCGGCCTCGCCGATCTGTCGGACCGCACGCGCGAATCGCTCGTCGAGCGCGAGGGACGCCTCACCGCGGGCGATCTCCTGCGGATGCTGAGCGCGATCACGGAGCTGGAGCCGCGCTTCCGTCGCAGCGGCCAGCAGCAGATGCTGGTCGAGACGATGCTCGTGCGCTTCGCGCTGATGGATCGCACGGTGTCGCTGGAGGAAGTGCTGCGCGGGCTCGGGCCGGATGATGAAAGCCACGGCGACGGCGACTCGCGCGGTGCGCCGCGTGCGCCGCGTCCGCCGCCTCCACGCGTCCCTGCGCCGACATCGTCGTCGCCCGCTCCATCCTCCGCCGCAGCGCCGCCCGCCGAGCGGCCGCCGATTACCGTGCCCGCGCTGCGCGAGCGATGGGAGGCCATCCTCTCCCGGTTGCGCACCGATGGGCGGATGACGCTCGTCGCGTCGCTCGAGCACGCGACGCCCGTCGACGTCTCGCCGAGCGGCGAGATCACCTTCGAGCTCACGGGCGACCTCCGTCACATGGAGGAGCCGATCACCAACGGCGCGAAGGAGCTGCTCTCGACAATCGGCTCGATGTTCGAGGGCGCGACGCGCATCAAGGTGCGCGTCCCGGCAGCGCTCCCCCCGCGCGAAGGTGCGACGCGCCGCCTCAGCGCGGAGGCGGTGAAGGCGGAGCGGCTCTCGTCGCTGCGCCGCCGCGATCCGTCGCTCGATGCGGCAGTGCGCGAGCTCGATCTCGAGCTCATGGATTGATCGTGCGGCGTCCGTTGCGGCGCCCGTCTCACGCGCGGTAGCTTGCGTTTCCGCTCGCGGATTTTCTATGGAGCATCATGGCTGATTTCATGAAGATGTTGCAGCAGGCGCAGCAGATGCAGGGGAAGCTGCAGCAGATGCAGGAAGAGATGGAGAAGCTCACCCTCACCGCCACCAGCGGCGGCGGCATGGTCACGGCCACCGCCGACGGAAAAGGGCAGATCAAGCGCATCCAGATCGATCCGTCCGTCGTGACCTCGGCCGACGTCGAGATGCTCGAGGATCTCGTGCTCGTCGCAGTGACCGAGGTGCAGAAGAAGGCGGCGTCGGCGGCGGCCGAGGAGATGCAGAAGGTGACGGGCGGGCTCAACCTCCCGTTCAAGATGCCCTTCTGATGTCGGCGATCGATGAGCTCGCGACAGAGCTCTCCCGGCTCCCAGGAATCGGGCGCAAAACCGCGCTCCGGCTCACGTACCACCTGCTCCGCCAGCCGCCGGAACAGAGCCGTAGGCTGGCCGACGCGCTGGGAGGGCTCTCCGACCGCGTGCATCGCTGCTCCGTGTGCGCCAACCTCACCGAGGGCGATCCCTGCGACATTTGCGGCGATGGCCGTCGCGATCGCGCCGTGGTGTGCGTCGTCGAGGAGGCGAGCGACATCGGGGCGATCGAGCGCGCGGGTGAGTTCCGCGGCGTCTACCACGTGCTTGGCGGCCGCCTCTCGCCGCTGGACGGCGTGGGGCCGGACGATCTCAACGTCGACCGGCTGGTGGAGCGCGTCGCCCCTGGCACGGTGCGCGAGGTGATCATCGCGACCAATCCGAGCCTCGAGGGGGAAGCCACGGCGCTCTACGTTCAGCGCCAGCTCGCGACACACGTGCCGATGATCTCCCGCATCGCGCGCGGCATCCCCGTGGGCGGCGATCTCGAGTACGCCGACGGCGTCACCATCGCCCAGGCCCTCTCGGCCCGACGGGAGATGTGATGGCGCGCATATCGTGGAGGGCGGCCAGAGCCGGGTTCGCCGGTGGCGTTGTGGTGGGCTTAATCGTCTGGACTCAACAGACCCACCGTGACCGGTACAATCTGTTCAGCACGAGCGCCTGGCGCCGTTTGGCGGCTTTGGGGCACATCGGTGGGACGGATAGTGCCCGGAACGTGGTGCTGTTGCGTGACTACGTAGCCTGGGAGCAGCGCCCCGAGCTGCGCCGTCGTGGCGAGCGTCTCCTGCGCCGAATGGAACAGTCCCTCGTCTGAAGGACCCTCGATGCCCGTTGGTGCTGCCAGCTGGTCATTTACCGAAGATGACCTCGGCGCGATCATGCGATCGCTCCAGCAGTTCTTGTACGACAGCAATGCCCGCTGCGCGATGCTCGTGGATCGCTCCGGGCAGCTCGTCGCGACCGTGGGCGAGCAGCCGCGCTTCGACGCCACCTCCTTCGCCACCCTCACCGCCGCCGACTTCAGCGCGAACGACCAGCTCGCGCGCCTGATCGGCGAGACGGAGTTCAGCTCCCTCTTCCATCAGGGCGAGCAGGAATCGATGTATCTGGTGGACATCGCACGCCGGGTGATTCTCGTCGTCCTTTTCGACAACCGGACGACGCTCGGGCTCGTGCGACTGAAGGTGAAGGGAACGGTGGAGGAGCTGGCCCGCCTCTTCACGGCGATGTTCCAGCGGGCGCGCGACACCATGCATCAGCCGAACATCCTGGCGGGCGCCGAGGATGAGATCGATCGACTGTTTCAGTAGCGAAGGACACAACACATGTCGATGATCAACTATGCCGCCCGCGAGATCTCCTGCAAGATCGTGTATTACGGTCCCGGGCTCGGCGGAAAAACCACGAATCTCGAGCACGTCTACGGACGCGTCCAGCCGAACACGCGCGGGAAGCTCATCTCGCTCGCGACGGAGACGGAGCGCACGCTCTTCTTCGATTTCCTTCCCGTTGATCTGGGAACGATTCGCGGCTTCAAGACGCGCTTCCATCTTTACACGGTTCCCGGTCAGGTATACTACAATGCGAGCCGGAAGCTCATCCTGAAGAGCGTGGACGGGATCGTCTTCGTCGCCGACTCGCAGGTCGAGCGCATGGAAGCGAATCAGGAAGCGATGCAGAACCTGTACGAGAACATGCTCGAGTACGGATACGATCTGTCGACGATGCCGTTCGTGATCCAGTACAACAAGCGTGATCTTCCGAATGCCGCGACGCTCGCGGAGCTGCAGGCCGCGCTCAATCCGGGGTTCGAGGTGTTCGAGACCCAGAAGCAGCGCATCACTCCGGACCCGTATCATGCGGGAGAGAATCTGATCGATCAGATTCCCACTGGAGAGTGGGTGGAGCGGGCACCATACTTCGAGGCGGTCGCGGTCACGGGAGACGGGGTATTCGACACGCTGAAGGCAGTGAGCAAGCTCGTACTGAAGACGCTCGCCTGACGACGGCGCGCTGCGGGGCGCGATGAACCTCCCCAACGCGCTCACCGCCGCCCGCATCGTCGCGGCACCCGTCGTCGCCGCGCTCCCGTTCTCCGAGCGTTGGGAGCTCCGCCTCTTCGCCTTCCTGCTCTTCCTCGTCGTCGCGATCACCGACTATTACGACGGCAAGCTGGCCCGCACACACGGCATGGTCACGGACCTCGGGAAGCTCCTCGACCCGATCGCCGACAAGCTGCTCCTGCTCGCGACCTTCATCCCGATGTTCATCCTCGTTGGGTCGCGCGGCTCGCTCTCGCTGATGTCCCCCAGTGTGGTCACGATCGCGAACGGCGCAATCGCGGGCGTCGGCGACGCGGGCCCGGGGCTGCACGACGTCTTTCCCTACGTTACGCCGTTCGGCGTCTTCGGACTTCCGTGGTGGATCATCGCCGTCGTGCTCGGACGCGAAGCGTTCATGACGATCTATCGGCTGATCCGCGCGAGCAGCGGCGAGATCATCTCGGCGAGCCGCATGGGCAAATGGAAGACGGGATTCCAGTGGACGTGGGTGGGCGCAACCTTCTTCTGGTTCGCCGCCGCGACCGCTGCGGCACAGTACCACTGGAGCGGCACGCTGTGGGTGAGCTTCGCGTACTTCAACGGCATCGTGAACATCGTGTCGATGATCGTCGCAGTGATCCTGACGCTGTACTCGCAGCTGCTGTACCTGCGGCGGCCAAGCCCGTAGTCAGTTCACGCCACGCGCTCTCCCATCGTTACGACCACCTCGCGAGTCAGGCCGTCGTCCACGAGTCTCACCTTCCCATCCTCCAGCGTTTCGCCATCGACCGACACGCTCACGACGCCTCGACACACGCCGTGCGGGTTGTTCACCGCGATGCGATAGACGCTCGTGCCGTGGCGGTACTCGATCGAAAACTCGCCCCATGTCCGGGGCACGCGCGGGTCGATCGTCAGCCACTCTCCGCGCTTCGTAAAGCCGAGGATACCCTCGAGCGCCGCGCGATACATCCAGCTCGCCGATCCCGTGTACCATGTCCATCCCCCGCGCCCGACGTGTCCGTGAGCCGTGTACACATCCGCGCACACGACGTAAGGCTCGACCTTGTACGTCTCCATGTCGCCTTCGTTCGTCGCGTGCGTGAGCGGATTGAGCAAGTCCAGCAGCTGGGCGGCGCGGTCGCCGTCGCCGATACGCGCCGTCGCGAGCGCAGCCCAGATGGCGGCATGCGTGTATTGCGCGCCGTTCTCGCGAACGCCGGGAACATATCCCTTGATGTATCCGGGATCCTGCGTTCCCTTGTCGAACGGCGGTGTGAGCAGCATGATGAGCCGCGCGTTCTCGTCGACCAGACGTTCGTCCATCGACCGCAGCGCCTGTCGGGCGCGATCGGGCTGCGCGGCACCGGAGAGCGTCGCCCAACTCTGAGCAATTGAATCGATCTTGCAGTCGTCGCTCTCCGACGAACCGAGCGGCGTACCATCGTCGAAGTACGCGCGCCGATACCATGCGCCGTCCCATGACGTGCGCTCGACGGCTGCCGCGTACGCGTCGGCACGCTTGCGGCAGCGAGTTGCGACGTCGGAATCCTGCCGGCGTTCGGCATGCTCGGCGAAGCGCCGGAGCGTCGCGATGAGAAACCACGACAGCCAGACGCTTTCGCCCTTCCCCTCGATGCCGACGCGGTTCATCCCATCGTTCCAGTCGCCGCAGCTCATCAACGGCAGTCCATTCGAGCCCACTGTGCACGCACGATCGAGCGCGCGCACGCAATGCTCGTACAGTGACGCCGACTCCGCGCTCACGTGCGGCGCCTCGTACGCTTCCTGCTCGGTCGGCGCCAGCGCCGCCTGCTCGAGAAATGGCGCGCGCTCGTCCCAGATCGCCGAATCGCCCGTGACGATGATATAGTGGTCGGCGACAAACGGCAGCCAGACGAGGTCGTCGGAAAAGCGCGTACGCACGCCGCGACCACCCGGCTCGTGCCACCAGTGCTGCACGTCTCCCTCCAGGAACTGCCTCCCCGCACACCGCATCAGATGCGCGCGCGCAATGCCCGGCTCGGCGTACACGAACGCCATGCAGTCCTGCAGCTGATCCCGAAATCCGTAGGCGCCGCTCGACTGATAGAGCGCCGAGCGCGCCCACATGCGGCACGAGAGTGCCTGATAGAGCGACCAGCGGTTCACCATCTCGTCGAATTCCGGCGACGGGGTAAGCGCCGAGATCGTCGTGAGTCGCGCATCCCACGCGCGCACCGCGCCATCGATGGCCGCCGCCGCGGCATCGGGCGCGCCGTGTCGCGCGATGATCGCCCGCGCCTCGTCCTGACTCTTCGCCGCACCGAGCAGCACCACGATCCGGCGTGTCTCTCCCGGCTCGAGGGTCACCATCGATCGCAGCGCAGCGCACGGATCGAAGCCTGCGCCTGTGATGCCGGAGAGCGTCCTGGCGGCGAGCGCCGCCGGCGCGGAGAGATCTCGATTTCGCCCAATGAACTCCTCGCGATTACCGGTGAAGCCCGTGATCGGCTCGCTCATCCACGAGAACGCGACACGCGAGGCGAAATCATCGGCGAAATAATTCTCGGCAAACACGGCGCCCGTGCGATCATCCCGCCAGGTGTGCAGCTGGTGCCGCGTGTGCTCGCGCTGCGCCCCGAGCGTGAGCTCGACGTAGCTCGTGAGCGTCAGTCGCCGGCGCACAGTGCCGCGATTCGTGAGTACCAGCTGCGAGATCTTCACGGGATCGCTTTCGGGCACGCCGAGCGAGAGCTCGCTTGCGATGCCGTGGCGCTCGTGGCCGAACGTGGTGCGCCCCGGCATATGCCGCACGACATACGAGGGCGCGGCGCCATCCTCTGCGCGCGACGGATCGATCGCGGGCGCCGGCGCCGGCGTCGGAGACCATACCTCGCCGCTTTCATCGTCGCGCAGATAGAGCACTTCGCCAGCGGGATCACTTACCGGATCGTTGTGCCACGGCGTAAGGCGATAGAAATAGCTGTTCTCGGTCCATGTGAACCCCGAGCCGCGCTCCGTCACGCAGAAGCCGGCGTTGGGATTGGCGATGACGTTTGCCCATGGCGCCGGCGGAAGGTGCGCGCCGGCGATGCGCATTTCGTAGCCCTCGGCCGTCGCGGCACCCATGCCGTTCGGGTACGCGAACGGGGCGCCGGGAGCTGCAGCGCTACGCGCGATCGCCGGACTTACGTTCGTCGCCACCGCGAGCTCCTTCGCATCCGGCAGCAGCTCACGACGCACGCGATCGGTGAGGCTCCATTCCTCCACCGGCGGGAGCGGAGCGCCGAACGCTGCGCGGTCGACGATGCTGCCGAGTCCTACACCATCGCAGACGATCGTCACCCGGGCCGTGGCGTGCAGCAGCGCATCATCTTCGCTCGGCATCGAGTCTGCCCGGCGCACGAACACTCCGCCGGGACGATCGATGACTCCGCCTTCGCTCGAGGAGCGAACCACCGACACGATCTGATCGTGGAGATCCTGGAGGTAGGATGGATCGTTGGCGATGAGGATCACGAGGTCCGCCGTAACGCCTTTCATTCGCCAATATTTGTGTGCGACGAGCAGCTGCCGCACGCTTGGCAGCCCGACCTCATCGGAGATCGTCGCCAGCACGACGGGCCAATCGCCCGAGATGCCCTGGCCCCACAGCGCGCGCTGTCCGCGCCGGTTCTTCGAGCGCGTTTGCGCCGACGCCCGCAGCTCTTCGTTCGGATAGAGCAACGCCCCCGCCAGCACCTGATACAAGGCCGCGTCTGCGGGCGGGACATCGAGGCTGCGAAGCTCGACCTGGGCGGCCGTCCACGAGAGCGACAGTGCGCGGTCGGCAGAAGTGAGATTCCGGTATCGATCCGCGACGTCGCGCGCCTGATCGCGACTGTCGGCGACGATGGTCGTGAAAGCGACGCGACCCGTGCGCCCGGGGCCGAGCCGAAGGCGCACGCGTAACGACATGATGGGGTCGAGCACCGCACCCGTGGCACCTGAAAGCGCAACACCGTCATCGAGCGCGCGCGGGGCGCGAACGCTCCGGCCCCGGCCAATGAAGCTCGCGCGGTCCGTCTCGCACGACAGCTCGCCCACGACCTCGGGGCCCGTCGCGACGACGTGCGCGCACCAGAGCGTCTGGTCGCCGGCAGACCGCGGCCGGCGGCTGGCGAGCACGACGCCCTCCGGGAGCCATTCCGTCTGCACGAAGAGATTCTGAAAGGCCGGGTGTGCGCGGTCCGCGTCCGGATCGGTGAGCACGACTTCTCCATAGCTCGTGAGCTCGATCTCGCGCGTCTGCCGCGAGCGGTTCGTCACGGCGATCACACGCACCTCGGCTCGGTCGCGCGGGACGACGATGATGTCGGTGCGCGTCTCGATCTGATCGTCCCTTCGCCGGAAGATGACGCGGTCGGTCGCGAAGGTGACGCGGTACGTGTCGGGCGCGACACCGCACGGTTGATAGGCGGCGGACCAGACGCGTCGCGTCGTCAGATCTTTTACGTAGATCCATTGCCCGGTGTCATCGCGAGTGGCATCGGCGCGCCAGCGTGTCACCGCGATGCCGTTCGAGCGACTGTATCCGCTTCCGGCATTCGTCACGAGCACGCAGTACGGCAGGTCTCCGAGCAGGCCGATGCGCGGCTCCGCCGTATTCGCGGTGTCGAACTCGCGCACCACCGCCTGGTCGAGCGGCGAGCTCGCAGGCGTTATCTCGGGGACGTCCGGTTGCGAGGTGCGCACGACGTACCGGCGTGGAACACGTTCATCAAGAAGCAGCCGCGCGGCGCGACAGATCGGGTCGGTCATGAATCGGCGCTGCCAGATGCCATCGCCCGCCGTGAGATTCAGTGCGTTATCGATCGCGACGAGCGTCATCCCGACGTGATGCGCCATCGACGTGCTGACGACGGAGCGCGCCTCATCGACGTCCGGGCGCGAATAGTCGAGTGCGTCGTGAAAGCCGAATTCACCGAGCGCGCCCTCGCGCTCGAGGACTGCGAAATTCAGCATCGCCTCCCGGGGATCGATCGGGAGTGCGAGCGCCGTCGCATAGGGGGCGACAACGAGGTCGTTCGCGAGACCGCGCTTGAGGGCGAGATCCGGTACGCCGAAGGCCCGGTACTGATAGGTATCGTGGCGGTCGCGGACGTTGTACGCGGACTCCGAGATGCCCCACGGTACGTTGCGCGAACGCGCGTAGGCGATGTGGCGGCGCACCGCGGCGCGATGGGTTTGATCGAGCAGCGAATACGCCCGCGACGGCATCACGAGCACGGGCATCAGATACTCGAACATGCTCCCGCTCCACGACACGAGCGCCGTCGCGCCGCCTTGCGACGTCAGCGAGCGCCCGAGCCGGAACCAGTGCTCCGTGGGAGCATCGCCCTTGGCGATGGCGACGAAGCTCGCAAGGCGCGCTTCCGAAGCCAGCAGATCGTAGGACGATGCATCGAGCCGGTTCGCTCGCTCGTCGAATCCGATCGCGAACAACTTGCGGGTCTCGTCGAAGAGAAGGGTGAAGTCCATCTCGAGTGCCATCTCGCGGGCGCGTTCCGCGATCCGCTCGAGTCTCTCCGCTTCGTCGGTCACGGACGGCGCCGCGGCGCGTGCACCGGCGGCGATCTCGTGACACGCGACGGCGGTGGCAAGCAGATGCCCCGCGAGGTTGCCCGAGTCGACGGTCGACACGTACGGTGGTTCGAGCACGCCCAGGTCCGAGAGCCGATACCAGTTGTAAAAGTGGCCGCGCAGTCGGCGCAGCGACGTCATCGTCGCCAGCGTGAGCTCGAGACGCTCGACCATCTCCCGCCGCGGCAGGAAGCCGAGATCGAATGCGGATACGGTGGCGAGCAGCTGCAGCCCCATGTTGGTCGGCGAGGTGCGGTCTGCGAGCACCGGCGCCGGCGTTTGCTGATAGTTGTCCGGCGCGAGCCAGCGTGACCCCTCTCCCACGAACTCGGAGAAGTAGCGCCAGTGTCGCTCGCCGTAGCGCACCATGGTCGCATGCTGTATGGGGGTCAGCGCGAGATCCGGGCGGGAAATCGCGGCGCTGATGCGCAGTGCGATGTACGGCGCCCCCACCCAAAAGAGAATGAAGGGCAGCACGAGATAGAGCGGCGCCACCGTCGCCCCCCACGCCGCCAGCGCGAAGCCGACCACGGCAGCCAGCGTCATTTCTCCTCGCATGGACGGCCGATTGCGAGCGACGCTGTGCTCGACTTGCGAGGAGGTCGTCCACTCGAGCATATGGCGACGCGTGATGAACGTGCGCACGAGCGCGCGCACGATTGCATCGAGCGCGATGATCGCCTGATGCGGCAGAAAGACGACGCCGAGTGCCGCCTGTTCCATCGACGACTCGGTATCGTGCCGCAGCGCGGCGTAGTACGGGCGCCACGACTGATGGCTCGGCGGTGTGGCGGCCATGAGGAGTGGGGCGAGCAGCCAGCGCATGGCGTACGTGACGAATGCGATGGTGGTCCATGCGACCGGCGATCCCGGAAGCACCGCCCAGCCGGCGACGAGCCACGCGACCATTGCGATGGGTACGACGCTGCGCCGCAGATTGTCGACCATCTTCCAGCGCGAGAGCGCCGTGAGCACGTGCTTGCTCGACCCGCGCGCGAATAGAAACGGCAGCAGCTGCCAGTCGCCACGCGTCCATCGCTGCTGCCGCCGCGCGGCGGTGAGGTAGCGGGATGGATACTCGTCGAAGATCTCGACATCGGTCACGAGCCCCGCGCGCGCGAACGCGCCTTCGATCAGATCGTGGCTCAGGAGGGAATTCTCGGGGAAGCGGCCGCGAGTCGCCTGCTCGAAGGCCGCGAGGTCGTAGATCCCCTTGCCCGTGTACGATCCCTCGCCGAAGAGATCCTGATACACATCGGAGACCGCGGTGGTGTACGGATCGACTCCGGGATGACCGGCGAAGATCGCCGCGAAGCGCGAGCGATTCGCGCTCTCCAGCGTCACGCTCACCCGCGGCTGCAGGATGCCATAGCCGTCGACTACTCGTGTGCCGCCCTCGCGGAAGACGGCGCGGTTGAGCGGGTGCGCCATCGTGCCGATGAGCGCCGCTGCTGCTCCGCGCGGGAGAAGCGAATCGGCGTCGAGGGTGATCACGTAGCGCACACCGGCCAGCCACGCGCTGTCCCCTTCGACCGTCGAGAAGGCACCGGGCGCGCGCCCGCCGAGGAATGCGTTGAACTCCTCGAGCTTCCCACGCTTTCGCTCCCATCCCATCCAGACTCCCTCGGCGTCGTTTTTCCGGCGAGGGCGCTGAAAGAAGTAGAACGGTGTGGCGTCCGCATACTCGCGGTTGAGCGCACGCACCTCCTCGACCGCCGCCTGGACGATGGCCGCGTCGGCGGGCAGGGACTCGAATGCTGCATCCGTGAAATCGGCAAGCAGCGCAAAGCGAATTTCGTGGTCGCGATTGGCGAGGAACTGCGTTTCGAGGTGATCGAGCGCATCGCGCGCCGCCGCGGGAGAGTCGAGCAGCAGCGGAACCACGACGATGGATCGATGCGCGGCGGGCACCCCGTTGTGCGGGTAGTCGAGGCGCGACAGGCGGGCAGGCGGCACGAGCATCGTGATGAGCTGATTCACGATCGCGATGCCGATCTCGCTCGCGGGCACGCCGGCCAGCAGTATCGCGAGCGCCCACATCCAGAACGAGGGCGCGTCTGGGAGCGGAGCGATCGCCGCCGCGAGGATGGCGAGCGTCGCGACCGTGATGGCGCCGAAGTAGAGCAACGCTGCGTGCCGGCGAGCGAATCGGGCGACGCGCTGACCGATCGCCGGTCGATAGCTCAGCGCATGCTCGAGGGCGTCCTTGCCACGCCCGACGAGATAGTAGCCGACATGCGAGATTCTGTCGCGCTCGCCGCTGCTCGTTTGCGATGGGGCGCTCTCCTTCGCGGAGCCCTGCACGGCGAGATCGATCGCCGCGCGCGCGACCGCCGGCTCGGAGAGCTTCGCGCGCTTGGCGAGACGCTCGACCGCATGCCGGTAGCGATCGCGAGATTCGAAGTCCATCGTGGGATAGCAGCGGCACGGATCGTCGCGCAGCACCGCCTCGGTCGCGCTCATCGCCTCGACGAAGTCGGGCCACGTGAAGCTCGCCACCGTGCGCAGGCTCGTGATGCTGTTCGCCATCACGAGCTGCGTCAACGACTGCCGGCGCGTCGAGCGCTGCACGGCCTCCTCCACGCTCATCGCGTCTTCGGCGATCCACTGCTCGACCCAGAGCAGCGCCGTGAAGTCGGCGCGCGCGACGCGAATCTGCTGGAAGAACCGCGTGAGAAAGGCGGCAGTCATCTCGGGTGGATGCGCGACGAACTCCGCGAGCTCACGCCGCAGGTTGTCATCGCCGCCCGGCACGGCTCGGAAGAGTCGAACCTGCTCATCCGCACGCTCGGCGTCCCTCACGTCGCGCCGCGTGCGCAGCGCCATGCGTCGCACACTTTCGAGCAGCCCGATGCGAAGCATCACGGGCCACGCCCAGAGCTCGCCCAGCGTCAGCGGCTCGACGCGCTGATACTCGCGTATCATGAGCTCCATGTTCTGCTGGTCGAGCCGGCCTTCCGTGTGCGCGATCAGCTCGAGCGCGATCGCATAGATGCGTGGAAAGCCGCGATACGGGCCGGCGTCGAGCCTGGGCAGCTGCTGGTAGTAGCCCTGCGGCATGTTCGCCCGGATCTCGCGCCCGTGCTCGACGACGAGGAAGTACGCGTCGAGCAGCCATCCACCCGCAGGAGTGACGTCGATGCCGCGAGCGCTCATGTCGAGCAGCAACTCGCGTACGTCTCGCAACACGCGCTCGGTCGCCGCGAGCCTCGACAGGAGCAGCCCGTGACGGGACCGGGGCGCCTCGCCGCGCGCGAGCTGCTGGCGCGTCGCGAGCTCAGCTGCGTGATGCGCGAGTCTGGAGGCACCGTACAGCTCGCGCACCGGGCCGAGCGACTGCTCCTCCACCTAGCGGTGTCGCTCGATACGATCGCTGTCGCGTGCCGCTCTTGAGCCTCGCGCGACGCGATTCCCGTCGAACACCGCCCGCTGATGCTCCCGAAGCATATCGCGTACGCGTGCGAGCACGAGCGCGTGAATCCCAGGGCCGGATTCACTCTCCGAATGAGTAGCGAGATATGTATAGTAGAACGAATCGATCGCGCGAAGCTCCGCCAACTGCCCCGACGTCAGCTCCACTCCACTCAAATACGGCGCCATCATCGTCATCACGCTCACGACGCCCGCCTTTCCGCGCGAGCCAGCACGTCTCTCGCCGCCGCGATGACGTGCTCCACCGTGAACCCGTAGCGCCGGAGCACCTCTGGCCCCGGCGCCGAGGCGCCGAAGTGGTCCACGCCGATGATCGAGCCGGCAAGTCCGACGTACCGCTCCCATCCGAAGGGCGATGCCGCCTCCACGCTCACGCGGGCGCTCACCGCCGGCGGGAGCACGGAGTCGCGATACTCGCTGCTCTCTGCCTCGAACAATTCCCACGAGGGCATCGACACCACGCGACTCCGTATCCCCTCGCTTCCGAGCTGTTGATGCGCGGAGAGTGCGAGCGACACCTCCGATCCCGTCGCAATGAGAATGAGCTCGGGTAGCGCACCGGGCGATGCGTCGCTCAGCACGTATGCGCCGCGCGCCGTCCCGCTCGCAGGAGCAAGCGTCGCGCGGTCGAGGATGGGGAGCTTCTGCCGCGTCAGTATCACTCCCACGGGGCCGTTCCTGTGCTGGAGCGCGATGCGCCAGGACTCGATGGTTTCGTTGGCATCGGCGGGGCGGAGCAGCGTCATGTTCGGTATCGCGCGCAAACTCGCGATCTGCTCCACCGGTTGATGCGTCGGACCATCCTCGCCCACGGCGAGGCTGTCGTGCGTCCACACGTAGATCACGTGCGCGCCACTCAGCGCGGCGAGACGAATGGCCGGCCGCATGTAGTCGGAGAACACCAGGAACGTTGCGCCGTACGGCACCAGGCCCCCATGAAGCGCCATCCCGGTGAGGATCGCCGTCATCGCGTGTTCGCGGATACCGAAGTGAACGTTCCGCCCTGCGTATCCCCACGCACCGCCCGCCGCTCCCTGCGTGCGCGGATGCTGTCCACCCTCCGGCAGCAGCGCGCTCTGAAAATCCCCTTTCTCCTTCATCATCGTGCGCGTCGACGGATCGAGATCCGCCGATCCGCCCACCAGATTCGGAACCGTCTCGGCGATCACCGCGATCGCCTTGGCGCCAGCGTCGCGCGTGGCCATGTCGCCATCGCTGGGCGTGAACACAGGAAGCTTCGCATCCCAGTGCGTGGGCAACTCGCCCGCCAGCGCTCGCTCGAAATCGCGCGATAGCTCGGGATATGCCGCGCGATAGGAGTCCGCCTGTCGCTGCCATTCCGCCTGGCGCTGCCCGCCGCGCGCGCCCGCCTCCGCGAATCCCCTCCTTGCCTCCTCGGGAACCAAAAACTGCGAATCTTCGGGCCATCCGTAGGCTCGCTTCGTCAGCATCACCTCGTTCTTGCCGAGTGGCTCGCCATGGGCGTGGAACGTGTCGACCTTGTTCGGGCTCCCAAATCCGATGTGCGTTCGTGCGACGATGAGCGACGGATGCGCATCGTCCGCCCGTGCCGCCGCGAGCGCCGCATCGACCGCTGCGACATCCATTCCATCGATCTCCTGCACCTGCCACCCGTAAGCAGCGAAGCGCGCACCGACGTCTTCCGAGAAGGTGACGTTGGTCGTCGCCGACAACGTGATCTGATTCGCGTCGTACAGCACGATCAACTTGCCGAGGCGCAGGTCGCCGGCCAGCGAAGCAGCCTCCGCGCACACGCCTTCCATCAGATCGCCGTCGCTCGCGATCACGTAGGTGTAATGGTCGACGAGTGCGTGATCGGGACGATTGAACGTTGCGGCAAGCCAGCGTTCGGCCATGGCCAACCCGACGGCATTCCCGAATCCCTGGCCGAGCGGACCCGTCGTGACGTCCACTCCTGGCGTGACTCCGCGCTCGGGATGGCCCGGCGTTTTGCTTCCCCATTGCCGAAAGTGCTGCAGATCCGCGATCGTGAGGTCGTAGCCCGTCACGTGCAGAAGACTGTAGAGGAGGGCGCTACCATGGCCCGCGGACAGCACGAAGCGGTCGCGATTGCTCCACTCCGGATTCGTGGGATCGTAACGCATGTATCGCGTCCACAGCACGTACGCCATCGGTGCGGCACCCATGGGCAGCCCCGGATGTCCGGAATTCGCACGTTCGACCGTGTCGATACTCAGCGTACGGAGGGTGTTGACGCAGACGTCGTCGATGCTTCCGTGCGGAGCCGTCATCGTGCGCCAGCCACCGGCGCGGTCGGGGTGCGACCTCGTCGCGCCAGCATCTCACTTTTCTTCGACAGCCGATCGAGAAGCTCCGCCCATGACTTGCTGAACGCTGCCGTGCCCTCGTGTTGCAATTGCGCCGCGAGCGCGGACACATCGATGCCCGCACGCGCGAATTCGGCGAGTACCATTTCGAAATCTCCGCCGTCTACCGGCATGACGTCCTTGATCGTTCCATGCTCCGCAAAGGCGAGAAGTGTCTTGTCGGGAATCGTGTCGATCGTATCCGGAGCAGCGAGGGCCTCGACGTACAACGTATCCGATGCGTTCGGATCCTTCGTTCCCGTGCTCGCCCAGAGCAACCGCTGCGCACTCGCGCCGGCCGCGGCGAGCAATTGCCAGCGCGGCGAAGCGAGCAGCCGCCGGTATTCACGATAGGCGTCCCGCGCGACGGCGATGCCGAGTCGATTGCGAAGCGCAGTTGGAACCGTATCCTGCACCGCCACATCCCACCGGCTCACGAACAGTGACGCGACCGATTGGACGCGGGGATCGAGACCTGCTGCAATCCGTCGCTCGATCCCGCGCAGATATGCGTTGGCCGCCGCCGTGTACTGCTCCGCCGAAAATAGCAGCGTCACGTTGATCGGCACGCCGCGGAAGATGGACTCCTCGATGGCCGGAACGCCCTCCGGCGTGCCCGGAATCTTGATGAACAGATTGGGGCGGTTCGCCTTCCGGTGCAGCTCAATGGCCGCCCGAATCGAGCTGGCGGTGTCGTTGGCCAGCACGGGTGATAGCTCCAGTGACACCCAGCCGTCCATCGCCGACGTGCTGTCGTGCACGGTGCGAAAAAGGTCTGCGGCCTGACGCAGATCGTTGAGCGCAAGCTCGAAGAACATCGGCTCCCCCGACAGACCATCGGTGGTCAGTCCACTGATGGCGTCGTCGTACAGATCGCCCTTCTCCATGGCGTGGAGAAAGATCGTGGGATTGGATGTCAACCCGGTGACGGACAGCTCGTCGATGTAGCGACGCAGCGTGCCGTCGCGCAGTATCCCGCGGGTGATGTTGTCGAGCCAGAGGCTCTGACCGAGCTCGTGCAGCTTCCGTGTCGCGTTCACCACCACTCCTCCTGCAAGCCTCTGGCCGTCAGCGTCTCGAGAATGTGGCTCGCTCGCTTGTCATGAGATCGCCAATTCGCTCGAACGCGACATCGGCCGCGGGGTAAGCTCCGACAATCCCCGTATCGGTTGCGTAGTGTCCCTGTCGCATGAATACCGTCGTCAGGCGATCGCGCCACTCTGTCTTCATCGCCGCCAGTATCCGGACCTTGTCATCGATCATGATGTAGTGCCGCGCCGGATATGCCTCGGCTACGGCGTCGAGCATCTGCTCCTTGTGAATATAGATGAGGACGCGCCCGTCCACCGCGTCCCACAATCCCGAGCGCTCGACCTTGCGCGGCTGGAAGACGACGTCGCCGTCCGAGAGGATGACGGTGCGTCCCAGCGAACCGAGATGACGAACGACGTCGAGCGCCCTCGGATACAAGCGGCTCGCAAACGGATAGTCCACGAGGAAAGAGGACATGCACAGGAGGCGCGTGTCGCGCAGGTGCTGCAGGCGGTAGAGTTGCAGCGCACCGAGGTAATCCACATAGCCGAGCTCGGTCCGTCGCTCTTCCAGGATTGCCCAGTACCGGTCTCGGCAATCCGGTCCGAACTGTCGGGCCAGATGCGCGCGGAGGTCCTCCTGCACGACGTCGTTGTCGAGCAACGTGTTGTCGCAGTCCAGGAGAAAGACGAAGTCATCGGGCGCGCTCATTCGCGCGTCCCGGCCTCCGTCGGGTTATACCAGCTTCCGTGGCTGCCCAGCAGCTTATCGGCCTCCTTCGGGCCCCACGTTCCGCGTGGGTAGCGTATCGACTTGTGATGACGCCTGAGGACCGGCTCCAGCGCGATCCACGCGGCTTCGACCGCATCCTCGCGCGTAAAGAGCGCGCCATCGCCGCTCATCGCGTCGCTGAGCAGCCGCTCGTAGGGCGCTTCCGCACCGAGCAGCTCCTCGCACATGTACAGCTCCTCCTGATCGCCGACGAATTCCTTCCCGGGACGCTTCACGCGTGCTGCGAGCGCAACGGCGGCGTGCGGGGAGAGATGGAATCGCAAATAGTTCGCACGCCCCTCCGGCGAAGCCGAATCGGCGAAGAGTCTCGCCGGCGGCGGCTTGAGCTCGACTATCACTTCGGCGGCCGTCACGGGAAGACATTTTCCCGAGCGCAGGTACCAGGGCACCCCGTTCCAGCGCCAGGAGTCGATGTGCAGGCGCGCGGCGCAGAAGGTCTCGACGTCGGAGTTCCGCGCGACGTGCGGCTCGCTCCGATAGCCCGCGTATTGTCCGCGCACGAGATCGCGCTGCGCGAGCGGCCGCATCGCCTGGAGCACCTTGGCTTTCTCGGTGTGGATCGCACCGTAGCCGCGATACGACGGGGGCTCCATCGCGAGGAGTGCGACGACCTGGAAGAGATGATTCTGCACGACATCGCGCAGGCACCCCGCACTCTCGTAGAACGCGCCGCGGCCGTTGACGCCGAATTCCTCCGCGAGCGTGATCTGCACGCTCGCGACGAAGTTGCGATTCCAGATCGGCTCGAGAAAGGAATTCGCGAAGCGAAAGTAGAGGATGTTCATGATGGCCTCCTTTCCGAGATAGTGATCGATCCGGAAAATGGAGTCCTCGGGAAACACCGCTCGCGCGACGGCGTTGAGCTCGCGCGCCGATTCGAGATCGCGCCCGAACGGCTTTTCGACGATGACGCGCGCATCCTTCGCCAGCCCCGCGACGCCGAGTCCCTGAATCACCGTTTCGAACAGCGCGGGCGGGATCGCGAGATAGTGAGCGGGGCGACGCGCCGTCCCAAGCGCGCGCTTGAGCGCCTGGAATGTCTCGGGGTCGTTGTAGTCACCCGACACGTACTGCATCAGCGAGAGGAGCAGCCTGAGCGGCCGTCTGTCGACGGCCGCACCCGACGCTCTGAGACTCTGCGTAACGCGCTTGCGCAGCGCCGCGAGGCTCATCGGCGACGAGGCGACTCCGATCACGGGCACCGTCAGTACGCCGCGCTTGACCATCGCGTACAGCGCGGGAAAGATCTGCTTGAAGGCGAGATCTCCGGTGACGCCGAAGAGCACGAGCGCATCGGACTGCGCCGGCCTGCCGTTCACGCGATTCATCGCTAGCTCCGACTGGGAATGCGTCGACGCGAAATCATGGTGCGGTGACCGGAGTGGTCGTGGCGAGCGCCGCGTCGACGATCGTCTGCGCCTCCGCCAGAATGCCTTCGAGCTGTGCCGTGCCGCGAAAGCTCTCGCCGTAAATCCTGTAGAGGTCCTCCGTTCCCGACGGGCGCGCGACGAACCACCCCGATGCCGTCGAGACTTTCAATCCACCGATCGGCGCGTCGTTTCCGGGCGCCCTCGTGATGATGCTTTCGATCGTTTCACCGGCGAGATTGGCATGTCGCACCCGGTCCGGTGACAGCGCACGGAGCACCTTCTTTTGCTCGAGTGTGGCGTGCGCCTCCACCCGGTCGTACGCGGGCGCACCAAACTCTGGGGTGAGATCATCGTAGAGCGTTCCGGGATCACGCGCTGCGCTCGCCGTGATCTCCGCCGCAAGCAGCGCCGCGATGATCCCGTCCTTGTCGGTGGACCACACTGAGCCGTCGCGACGGAGAAAGGATGCTCCGGCGCTCTCCTCGCCGCAAAAGCCGAGAGAGCCATCGTACAGGCCGGAGACGAACCACTTGAAACCGACCGGAACTTCGCACAGCGGTCGGTCGAGGCTTGCGGCCACGCGGTCGATCATCTTGCTGCTGACGACCGTCTTTCCGATGCCGACACCCGCGCGCCACAGCGGGCGATGGCGAACGAGATGCTGAATCGCGACCGCCAGATAGTGATTGGGCGGCTGCAGCCCCGAGCTCCGACAGACGATCCCATGGCGATCGTGATCGGTATCGCAGGCGAATGCGATGTCGAAGCGGTCCTTCAGCTCGACGAGCCGCTGCATGGCGTACGGCGACGACGGATCCATGCGGATGCGTCCGTCCCAGTCGAGCGTCATGAAGCCGAATGTCGGATCCACAACGTCGCTCACGACTGTGAGATCGAGATGATAGCGATCCGCGATGGCGGGCCAGTAGTGGACGCCGGCTCCGCCGAGCGGGTCGACGCCCATGTGAAGCCCGGCCGTACGGATCACATCGAAGTCGAGCACATTTGCGAGATCATCGACGTACGCAGTGAGGTAGTCGTGCCGGTGTGTGGTCGCCGCGCGCAGCGCCCGCTCGTACGGTACCCGTTCGACGCCGGCGAGACGAGACTCGAGCAGCTCGTTCGCCCGCGCCTCGATCCAGTTCGTAATGATGGTGTCCGCCGGTCCGCCGTTCGTCGAGTTGTACTTGATCCCGCCGTCCTCCGGCGGATTGTGCGAGGGCGTTATGACGATGCCGTCCGCGAACCCACTCGTCCGATTCCGGTTGTAGCAGAGGATGGCGTGCGAGATGGCGGGGGTCGGCGTGTATTCGTCGTCCGTGGCGAGCATGACGTCGACGCCGTGCGCGGCGAGCACTTCGAGAGCGGTTGCGCATGCCGGCGCCGACAGTGCGTGCGTGTCGATACCGAGGAAGAGGGGGCCGTCGATCGACTCGTTCTTGCGATAGCGGCAGATCGCCTCGCTGATCGCGAGCAGATGCCATTCGTTGAACGAAGTCGCGAAGGCAGATCCTCGATGCCCCGACGTGCCGAAGGACACGCGCTGGCTCTGCACCCAAGGATCGGGGATCAGCCTGTAGTAGGCGGTGAGCAGCTTCGGCACATCGAGCAGCATCGCGGCCGGCGCCGGTTGCCCCGCGAGTGGGCTGATCTTCACGCTGTTTCTCCGAGCTGCGCTGCCGCCTCGGCGTCGACGAGCCAGTGCACGCGGCCCGACGTCGGTGCGATGAGTTGTGCAGGCAGCTCGCGCGGACGAGGCGGACCCCGACGTACCCGGTTGAGCATATCGGCTTTATCGGTTCCCGCCACGATGAACAGCAGCTCAGCCGCCGCATTGAGCAGCGGAAGCGTCAGCGTCACGCGCCAGGGTGGTTTCGCATTCACGTGCGCGGCGACCACCCAGCGCGACAGCTCGTCGAGCGCGGGACTCTCCGGAAAGAGCGATGCGGTGTGGCCGTTGTCGCCGAGGCCGAGCAGCACGAGATCGATTCGTCGCGCGGGATCCGGGGAGGGCGGGCCGGTAGGCGTTCGGAGCAGAGTGCGCAACACCACCTCGTACGATTCCGCGGCGCGGTCCGGGGGCTCCTCTCCGCAAATCCGATGAATGTTCGCGGCGGGCAGAGGCACGCGATCGAGCAGCGTGTCGCGCGCCATTTTGTAGTTGCTATCCGGATCGTCGGGAGCGACGCAGCGCTCGTCTCCCCATACGATGTGGACACGCGCCCAGTCGATGCGGCGCGCCAATGGCTCGCGTGCGAGGCGTTCGTACGTGGCGCGGGGTGTCGAGCCGCCCGAGAGTGCCACCACGAACCGTCCGTGCCTCGCGAGCGCGTACTCGGCTGCGGCGACGAAACGCTCGGCCGATGCGTCGGCGAGCGCCGCGACGCTCGACAGTATCTCGACGCCTGCCAGAGGCGTCGGCCGGTCGGTGATCACGATGCGGCGGGCTTCTCCGCGTGGCCGCCGAAGCCGGCGCGCATCGCCGAGAGGATGCGATTCTGGAAATCAGCCTGGCCGCGAGAAGTGAATCGCGAAAAGAGGGCGGCGGAAAGTACATTCGCGGGGACACCCTCGTCGATTGCCGCCTCGAGCGTCCATCGGCCTTCGCCGGAATCCGACACGCGTCCGGCGAATTCATCGAGCTCGGGATTTCCCGCGAACGCGGCAGCGGTGAGATCGAGCAGCCACGATGCGATCACGCTTCCGTGACGCCAGACCTCGACGATGTCGGGAAGGTCGAGATCGTACTGGTACGCACTCGGATCTCGAAGCGGTGTGGTTTCGGCATCCTCGATCTGCGTGCCTTTTCCCACGTTCGCGTGCTTGAGAATGTTCAGTCCTTCGGCGTATGCGGCCATCATTCCATACTCGATTCCGTTGTGCACCATCTTTACGAAGTGGCCGGCCCCGGATGGGCCGCAGTACAGATAGCCGAGCTCCGCCGTTCCCTGGCGTCCTTCCCGACCCGGAGTCTTTACGGCGCCCTCCGGCGCGGGAGCAAGCGTGGCGAGCAGCGGCTCGAGTCGCTTCACGACGTCGGCATCGCCGCCGAGCATGAGACAATAGCCGCGCTCGAGCCCAAGAATTCCGCCGCTCGTGCCCGCATCGACGTAGTGCACTCCTTTTTTAGCGAGCCTCGCGGCGCGGGCGATGTCGTCGCGGTAGTAGGAATTGCCACCGTCGATGACGATATCCCCGGCGCTGAGCTTGGGTACGAGCGCATCGAGCGTCGCGTCCACCGCTGCAGCGGGGACCATCATCCATATTGCCCGGGGAGTCGTCAGCGCGGCGACGAAGTCATCCAGCTTCGTTGCACCGGTCGCTCCCTCGGCGGCGAGACCGTGCACGGCGTCGGCGGACCTGTCGTACGCGGCGCAGCTGTGACCACCGCGCATGAGGCGTCGCACCATGTTGGCGCCCATGCGGCCCAGGCCGATCATGCCCAATTGCATACGTAACCTCTCGTAGTCGCTCTTTGGACGAGGACCTCACGTGAGCAAGCGCTATTCGCTTTCGCTCCAGACCCGGTCGCGGCGAGCGGTTCAATCCGCTTTCTGCACTTGTAGGGAAGCCCTATCCAACGTAATTGGTTCCCCACCAGGGAGCTCGCCGTCAGCTGCGTGTGTCGGTGATTATTCATCAGGAGAGAATACCTCGACCGTCGAACTCGCCTCACTGCGAACCGCACCACTCCCATCCACATAAATCGTGCAAATAGAGCTGCTCACCATCGGTGACGAGCTGCTGCTCGGCTTCACCGTCGACACCAACGCGGCATATCTCGCGCGCGCGCTCGCCGCGATCGGCGTCGAGATCGTGCATCGCACCACCGTCGGCGACGACGCCGACCAGATCGCCGCCGCGGTGCGCGATGCCATCGAGCGTACCGGCGCCGTCATCACGACAGGTGGTCTCGGTCCCACGGCCGACGATCGTACGCGGCCCGTCATCGCGAAGCTCTTCGGGCGCGAGCTCGTGCGCGACGACCAGATCGTCGAGCAGATCAGAGCGCGCTTCTGGCGGCTCGGCTCCGCGAAGATGCCGGAGACGAACATCGTGCAGGCGATGGTACCAGCCGGTGCGCGCGTGCTTCCGAACAATCACGGCACCGCGCCCGGACTCTGGATAGAAGATGCGGAGGGGCGATGGGTCGCGATGCTTCCCGGCGTGCCACGCGAGATGCGCGGGCTCACCACCGACTCGATCCTTCCGATTCTGCGCGAGCGCATCGGCGCGGCCCCGGTCGCCATCGTGTCGCGCACGTTGCGCACCACCGGCATCGGCGAGTCCGCGCTCGCGGAGCGGCTCGGGGAGCTCGGGAATGATGTCGACGGCATGCCGCTCGCCTTCCTCCCGGGGTGGGCCGGCGTCGATCTCCGTCTCACCTCGCGCACCCGCGCGGCCGACGACGCGGTCCGCGCGCTCGATTCCGCATCGCAGCTATTGCGCGACGTCGTCGGCCCGGTGGTCTATGGCAACGATGGCGACGATCTCGCCGCGCTGGTGATCGACATGTGCCGCCAGCGACGTTTCACCATCGGAGTGGCGGAGAGCTGCACCGGCGGGCTGCTCGGCGCACGGCTCACGGCGTTCCCGGGGTCGAGCGATGTCTTCCATGGCGGAGTCATCGCGTACGACAACTCCGTCAAGACGAAACTCCTTGGCGTGAGCGACGTAACGCTGGATGCGCACGGCGCGGTGAGCGAAGAGGTCGCGCGTGAGATGGCTGCGGGGTGCGCGCAGGCGCTCGGCACGACGATCGGGATCTCCGTGACGGGAATCGCCGGTCCAGGCGGCGGGACGCCAGACAAGCCGGTAGGCACCATCTGGATCGGCGTGTCGGGGCTGGGCGAGACGCGCACGGTGGGTCGTCAATACGTCGGCGACCGTGAGGAGATTCGGCAGCGCGCGACGCAGGCGGCGCTCGATGTGGTGCGCCGCGCGATTGAGTGAAACCGGGGCTCCTACGATCGCGTGCGCCCGCGAAATGCACTGCATCTGCCGTTGCCCAGCCGGGCAAAAGGACGGAAATTACGCCATGACGCGAAATGCGTCGTCAACTCGAAAGGGATGGGACTCGTGAGGGATGATATCGATCTGCCAAATGGCCCCGCGGCGTCGCAGGACGCCGCCGCTGACGGCGCGGATGGCGATGAAAATACAAACGCGGAGATGGCCGCCGCGGGCGCGACTCGCGAGCTCGACGAGCAACGCGATCGCTATTTGCGCCTGGCCGCCGAGTACGACAACTATCGCAAGCGCACACAGAAGGAGCGGCAGGAAGCCGGCGCTCGCGCGCAGGGCGACCTCGTGAAGTCGCTCATTGATTCGCTCGACGATCTCATGCGCGTTACCGCGCAGGATCCCGCCACCGTAGATGGCAAAACGATCCATCAGGGGATCGAGGTCGTGAGCAAGAAGCTGATGAAGGCGCTCGCGAACAACGGGCTCGAGCTCATCGATCCCGTCAACGAGACCTTCGATCCGGCGCTCCACGAGGCCGTGTCGACGCAGCCCGCGCTTTCGCCGGAGGACGATCACATCGTCTCGCAGGTGTTTCAGCAGGGCTATCGCTACAACGGCCAGCTGCTGCGGCCCGCGCGCGTGGTCGTGAAGCAGTGGAACGGATGACGAGGCACTAGCCTACATGGCCCAGAGCAAGGACTACTACCAGGTCCTCGGGGTGTCCGCGTCGGCGACGCAGGACGACATCAAGAAGGCATACCGCCGTCTCGCGAAGAAAAACCATCCGGACGCGAACAAGAGCGATCCGAAGGCCGCCGATCGCTTCAAGGAAATCTCCGAGGCGAACAACGTCCTGAGCGACGTCGACAAGCGCAAACAGTACGACGAGATGCGTCGTCTTGGCGCGTTCGGCGGCTTCGGTGGCGAGCGTCAGCAGCGCGGTGGCGGCGGGCGCACGAGCTACCAGGGTAGCGGTGGCGCCGGCGCAGGGCCGCGCATGGAAGACTTCGACATCGGCGGCATCGGCGGGCTCGGCGATCTCTTCTCGTCGATGTTCGGCGGCAACACGAGCGCACGCGGCGGCGCGCAGCGTCCGCGCGGCCCGCAGAAGGGCGAAAGCGTCGAGGTCGTAGTGCCGGTCGACTTCCGGACCGCGGCGCTCGGCGGCAAGGTGCCGGTGGAGCTCGAGGTGAATGAGGAGTGCGCCACGTGCAAGGGGAACGGCGGCGCGCCGGGCGCGACATGGAAGAAGTGTCCCGAGTGCGATGGGCGCGGGATGATCTCCTTCGGCCAGGGCGGCTTCGCGGTGAATCGTCCGTGCCCGATGTGCCTCGGCCGAGGACAGGTGCCGTCGAAGCCCTGTCCCACGTGCAAGGGCTCGGGCGAGGTGCGCACGCGGAAACGAGTGAACATCACCGTCGCACCTGGGACGGAGACGGGAACGCGCGTGCGCCTCGCGGGGCAGGGCGGAAAGGGAAACGACGGCGGCCCCGCGGGTGATCTCATCATCACCTTCGAGGTGCAGGCCGATCGCTTCTTCACACGCGATGGGCTCGACGTCATCGCAAAGGTGCCGCTCAACATCGCGCAGGCGATGCTCGGCTCGAAGGTGAGCGTGCGTACGCTCGGCGGAAAGAAGGTGACGATCAAAATTCCGCCCGGGACCGCACCGGGAAAGCGCTTCCGCGTGCCAGCGCAGGGGATAGAGAAGAACGGCTCGAAGGGCGACATGATCGTCGAGGCGAACGTCACCGTGCCCGACAAGCTCACTCCGGAGCAGGAGCAGATGATGAAGGAGTTCGCCGCGTCGGGTGATCTGAAGTACTAGCGATGCGCAACGTGCCGGCGTCTCACGCGCAGAGCTCTGGCTCCGCGGATCGTGCGCTGAAGCTCCACGACGAGAGCGAGCGGAATCCCGGAATGCCACTGCGCGCACACGAGATCGCCTCCGTTCGCGTGAACCGGAGTGCCGTGGAGCGGCGCGCGGCGACGATCCCTGCGCGCCGCACCGTGAAGAAGGAATATCAGGCCGCGTGGCTACTCCGCGCCATCTCCTGCATCGATCTCACGACGCTCTCCGGCGACGACACCCCTGGAACCGTCGAGCGTCTGTGCGCGAAGGCGCGCCGCCCATTGCGCGATGACATCGTCGACGCGCTCGGCGTGCGCGCGCTCGACATCAAGGTCGGCGCCGTGTGCGTCTACCACGGCTTCGTCGAGACGGCGGTGCGCGCCCTCGAAGGATCGGGGATTCCGGTGGCGGCGGTGTCGACGGGATTTCCCGCGGGGCTGAGTCCGATCGCGCAGCGCCTCGACGAGATTCGCGCATCGGTGGCGGCGGGCGCGCGCGAGATCGACATCGTCATCACCCGTGCGCACGTGCTGCTCGGACACTGGGACGCGCTGTACGACGAAGTGCGCTCCTTTCGCGACGCGTGCGGAAGCGCGCACATGAAGGCGATATTGGCGACGGGCGAGCTTGCGACGCTGAGCAACGTCGCGCGCGCGAGCCGTGTCGCGATGATGGCGGGCGCCGACTTCATCAAGACGTCGACGGGGAAGGAGACGGCGAATGCCACGGTGCCCGTCGGACTCGTGATGGCGCGGATGATCCGCGGCTACGAGGCCGAATCGGGGTACGCGGTGGGGCTCAAGCCGGCGGGCGGCATTCGGAGCGCGAAGTCGGCGCTCGAGTGGCTGATCATGATGAAGGAGGAGCTCGGCGACCGGTGGCTGCAACCGTCGCTCTTCCGCTTCGGCGCGAGCGGACTGCTCACCGACATCGAGCGACAGCTGGAGCATCACGTCACCGGCCGCTATTCTGCAGCGAACCGTCACCCCATGGTGTGAGCGTGGCGACAGTCGCGGATCTCTACTCGTCGGCAACATTGGAATTCGGCCCCGCTCCCGAGAGTGACGGGCTCGCGCGCGCGTGGCTGGCGAAGCATGGCGGCGATCACTCGCATTTCATCGGCGGCGAGTGGGTCGCGCCGCGGAGCGGCGAGCGCTTCGACTCCATGGATCCGTCGACCGGGAAGTCGCTCGGCAGAGTGGCACAGGGAAGCGCTGAAGATGTAGATGCGGCGGTGAAAGCTGCGCGCGCGGCGTACCCCGCGTGGGCCGCGCTCACGCCGCATGCGCGAGCGCGATATCTGTATGCATTGGCGCGCACGGTGCAGAAGCATTCGCGCTTTCTCGCGGTGCTCGAGACGCTCGATAATGGAAAGACGATTCGCGAGACGCGCGATATCGACGTGCCGCTCGTCGCGCGGCATTTCTATCACCACGCGGGATGGGCGCAGCTGCGCGACACGGAATTTCCCGGCTACTCGCCGGTGGGCGTGGTCGGGCAGATCATCCCGTGGAATTTTCCCCTGTTGATGATGGCATGGAAGATCGCGCCGGCGCTCGCGGCGGGAAACACGGTGGTGCTGAAGCCCGCGGAATTCACGTCACTCACGGCGATCGCGTTCGCGGAGCTCGCGCATGAGGCGGGGCTCCCGCCGGGCGTGCTGAACATCGTGACCGGCGACGGGAGCACCGGGGCGGCGTTGGTCGATCATCCCGATGTCGACAAGATCGCGTTCACGGGATCGACGGAGGTGGGGCGACTCATTCGACGCGCGACTGCGGGCTCGGGGAAGAAGCTGTCGCTCGAGCTCGGAGGGAAGAGCCCGTTCGTCGTCTTCGACGACGCCGATCTCGACAGCGTGGTAGAGGGAGTCGTCGACGCGATCTGGTTCAATCAGGGGCAGGTGTGCTGCGCGGGATCGCGTCTGCTGGTGCAGGAGGGAATCGCCCATGATCTCACCGCGCGGCTTCGCGCGCGAATGGAGAAGCTCCGCGTCGGCGCGCCGCTCGATAAATCGATGGACATCGGCGCCATCGTCGCCCCGTCGCAGCTCGAGCGCATTCAGGGGCTCGTGAAGCAGGGGGTAGACGACGGCGCGACGATGTGGCAGCCCTCGTGGGCATGTCCCACGGATGGCTCCTTCTATCCGCCAACGCTCTTCACCGGCGTGAGCCCGAGCGCAATGATCGCGCAGACGGAGATCTTCGGGCCGGTGCTCGTGAGCATGACCTTCCGCACACCCAGCGAGGCGGTCGCGCTTGCGAACAACACGCCGTACGGATTGGCGGCGAGCGTGTGGACGGAGAACATCAACCTCGCACTCGACATCGCGCCGAAGATCAAGGCTGGCGTGGTGTGGGTGAACTCATCGAATCTCTTCGATGCCGCCGTCGGCTTCGGAGGATATCGCGAATCGGGCTTCGGCCGCGAGGGCGGGCGCGAGGGGATGTACGAGTATCTGAGCGCGCCACCGATTCCGGCGATGCCGGTACTGCGCACCGCAAGAGCGAAAGCGGAGTCGCCACGGCCCTCGAAGTCGAGCATCGCCGGTCCCCTGATCGACCGCACGCCCAAGCTGTTCATCGGCGGCAAGCAGTCGCGCCCCGACGCCGGCGGCTCGCGCCGCATCGAGAGCACGACCGGCGAGCTCCTCGGCGAGGTGGCCGATGGAAACCGGAAGGACATTCGCAACGCGGTCGAGGCGGCGCACGCGGCCACGGGATGGCCGCGCATGAGCGGTCACGCACGGGCGCAGGTGCTCTACTACATCGCGGAGAACCTGAGCGCTCGCGCGGAGGAGTTCGCGGCGCGCATCGGCGCGATGACGGGCGGCGACGGCGCACGCGAGGTCGAGGCATCGCTCTCGCGGCTGTTTACCTACGCCGCGTGGGCGGACAAGTTCGACGGAGCGGTACACGACCCGTCCATTCGCGGCGTCGCGCTGGCGATGCACGAGCCGATGGGCGTGATCGGCATCGCGGCACCCGAAGAGGCGCCACTGCTCGGCTTCGTATCGCTGGTAGCGCCGGCGATCGCGATGGGAAACGCGGTCGTCGCGATCCCCTCCCAGCGCGCGCCGCTCGCGGCGACGGACCTGTACTCCGTACTGGAGACGTCGGACGTCCCCGATGGTGTCGTCAACATCGTGACGGGCGCCAGGGATGCGCTCGCGCTCGTACTGGCGGAGCACGACGATGTGAGCGCGGTCTGGTACAGCGGCACGGATGCGGGCGCCGCGGCGGTCGAGCGCGCGTCGGCGTCGAACATGAAGCGCACGGTCACCAAGGGCATCGCCCTCGACTGGTTCCACGTGCGCGCCGAGGGCGACCGCTTCCTGCGCGAGGCGACGCAGGTGAAGAACATCTGGATCCCGTACGGCGAGTGAGCGACGGCTTCCAGATCGACATCGCGAGCGCGATCGCCGCGCTCCCTGCGGCGCCGGCCGAGCAATACAACATCGTCTATCGTCACGGCACCTTCGAGGCGGGACTCTACGCGCCGCGCGGAGTGGACGACCAGACCCCGCACACGCGCGACGAGGCGTACGTCGTCGTGAGGGGGAGTGGGCACTTCGTGTGTGGCGATGCACGAAGGCCATTCGCTCCCGGTGCGCTGTTGTTCGTCCCGGCAGGAACGACGCATCGCTTCGAAGATTTCAGCGATGATTTGACGGTCTGGGTGATTTTCTACGGGCCGCAGGGAGGCGAATCGCCAGGCCGCATAGACTAGCTTCGGTGTTCCCATTCAAGGGCAGGAGCCTACGTGGCGCACGACGAGCGTCCTGGCAGGTGCGTTGTACGTGCCCATTCAGTTTCTGATTCAGCTCGAAGGTCTTGCCCGTTCCACCGTCTCGTATGCCGCGCCGCTCGTGGGCGCCGATAGCCGATAGCCAAGCCCACGACGCGCCGGAGTCGGCGCTCCCGCGCCAACCGGCACCGTTTCGGCCGACAAGGTTCGCGGGCCGTTGCGCTATTGCCTTGGTCGGGTCCGGTACAGACGCCCACTCCGGATGAGCCACTTCTCGGCTTCCACCGCGATGAACACCACCGACGCCACGCCGATGCAACCGAGCAGCTCGAATCCTGTGAGTGGCGTCGTCTTGAACTGGCGGGAAAACGCGGGAACGTAGAGCGTCGCCATCTGCAGTCCGAAGGTAAGGAGGATCGCTCCGAGCAATGGCCGGTTCGTCGTGATGCCCTGCTGAAAAAGCGACTCGCGCTCCGAGCGGACTGCGAGCACGTGCGAGAGCGACGAAAGGGTCAGCACGGTGAACGTCATGCTCTGCCAGTGCGCATCGCCAATGTGGATTGCCCATGCCTGCATGCCGAGCGCCAGGCCAGCCATGAGCAGTCCGACCCAGGCGGCGTGTTGCCACAGGCCATCGGCAAAAATGCTCTCGGCGGGCCTGCGGGGCGGCCGCCTCATGATGTTGCGCTCCGGCGGCTCGGCCGCGAGCGCGAGGCCGGGCAACCCGTCGGTGACGAGGTTCATCCACAGGATGTGAATGGGGAGCAACGGGAGCGGAAGGCCGATGAATGGCGCGATGAAGAGCGTGAGGATCTCGCCGGAATTCGTCGAAAGGCTATAGCGCACGAACCGGCGAATGTTGTCGTAGATGCGGCGGCCCTCGCGCACTGCGTTCACGATCGTCGCGAAGTTGTCGTCGAGCAGCACCATGTCCGACGCCTCGCGCGCGACATCGGTGCCGTTCATTCCCATGGCGATTCCGATGTCCGCACGACGTAGCGCTGGCGCGTCGTTCACGCCATCGCCCGTCATGGCCACGTACTCCCCGCGTTGATGCAGCGCTTTCACGATACGGAGCTTGTCCTCGGCAGCTACGCGCGCGTACACGCGGAGATGCTGCACGCGCGCGTCGAGCGCCTCGTCCGACATCGCGGTGAGCTCCGCGCCGGTGATCACCGCATCTTCAACCGCCGCGATTCCGAGCCGCCCCGCGATCGCGCGCGCGGTGCCGGGGTGGTCGCCGGTGATCATCACGACGCGAATCCCGGCGGTCTGGCAGAGCGCCACCGCGTCCGGTGCCTCGCGACGCGGTGGATCCATGAGTCCGACTAGTCCGAGAAATGTCTGCTCCGACTCGACGTCCTCCAGAGGCGATGGGAGGGAGGTGAGCCGTCGCATCGCCACCCCAAGTACCCGAAGTCCGGACAGCGCCATCCGCTCGGCATCCGCCAGTGCGGCCTGTCGATCGAGTGCCTTCGTGCCGCCCGTCGTGAAGCGGTCGATGCACGAGGCCAGTACTCGCTCCGGCGCTCCCTTGCTGTAGGCGATGAACGAATCGCCATCGCGATGCACCGTCGTCATTCGAGCGCGTTCGGACGAGAAGGGCAGTTCGGCCACGCGCGGTAGACGTCCCTCGACTTCGGACTTGTCACGGCCCGCCGATGCCGCCGCACGGTACAGCGCGGTCTCTGTGGGATCGCCCGACAGTTCGCCATCCGGACCACGCGTTGCGTCATTGTTCAGCGCGAGAGCCTCGAAGAGCAGAGCCAGCGCGCCACCCGCCGCGCCGGCCGGAGCTGGCGCAGTCGGCAGATCACCGGCCTGCACGGTTTCCACTCGCATCCGGTTCTCGGTGAGCGTGCCCGTCTTGTCGGTACAGATGTATGTCACCGACCCGAGCGTCTCCACCGCTGGAAGACGCCGGATGAGCGCGTGCTGTCGAACCATTTTCCGTGCGCCGAACGCGAGCGAGATCGTGACGACGGCGGGCAGCGCCTCCGGAATGGCGGCGACCGCAAGACTAAGCGCCGTCATGAACATCCGTACGGGATCCTCACCGCGAAGCAGTCCGGCGATCAAGATCACCGCACAGAGCGTGAGTACCGCGACTGCGAGATTCCGGCCGAAGCGGGACAGCCGCTTCTGCAGCGGCGTACGAGTCTCGTCTTCGTCACGAAGCAGGGCGGCGATCCTGCCAAGCTCGGTGCCCATGCCGGTAGCGATGACGATGCCGAGGCCGCGACCGTAGACCACCGTGGTGCCCTTGTACCCCATGTTCCGCTTGTCGCCCAAGGCGAGGTCGGGCTTCGCGATCGGATCGATTATCTTCTCGACCGGCTGTGATTCGCCAGTGAGTATGGCCTCATCCACGCGCAGTCGATGCGCAGTGAGCAAGCGCAAATCGGCGGGAACGATGCTGCCGGCCTCGAGGAGGACGATGTCGCCGGGCACGAGCTCCTCCGA